>CAIYVC010000109.1 GCA_903929535.1 uncultured Caulobacteraceae bacterium
CGGCGTGGTTATCTGGAGTTGAGCGGCGAACCGATCCCGGTGCCGGTCTTCTTCAATGTTCAACGCGCGGGCTATTGGATGGCTCTGCGAGGCGCGTTTCTCCACGCGGGCCTACGCCTGGAGGCCTATGAGCTGAACGAGGCGTTGGCCGTGGCGATTGAGACCGAGGACGCAGAGCGGCGCTGGCTGGCCGGAGAAAACATCTTCGCCGACTGCCAAATCGATCCTGTTCCCAACCCCGTCGACCATCCAGCAAGCCGTCGGCTTTTTGCCGAGACGTTCGGCGCCTTTGGCTAATCGCGGCAGACCAGAGGGCTGCCTTCTGTTCCTTCCCGTTCCCTCCCGAGGAACAGACTTGCGCCGCGGGCGCCATGTCCGCGGCGTCTTTTCTCGAGGGCGCTCGAACGGCCTTTAGTGCGGCTTGGCGAGGCACCCGTGTCCGCTTTCCGCATTGACGCCGGAGTCAGCTTTTGGCGCAAAGCTGAAATTCAATTCCCAGATTTGACTGGTGGGTTCCCAGTTTCCCTTAGGCGATTTCCCAGTTATTCGACCGCTTCTCGAAGACTAGCGCAGGATCATCTATCTGAATTTTAAGGAACATTGATGGCTTTGATGTCAGTCTTCGAGCGTGTTGCGTGAAAATTTCCCAGTTATTTTCCCAGTTCACGGGAAACCGGAGTGCCCTTCGAAGCATCAGAGACAGGAGGTCGGAATGCCCATTTCCGTACGGGGCCATGGGCCGGCTTCCGGCAGCATCCTGCCGGTTTCAACACAAAATGGGCGCGGCCTGTCAGAGCCTTAGCTAGCGCCTATGGTGTCGGAGAAAAGCCCACACGGGTGTGTGGCGGCCGCTCGTGGATTCGAACCCCCGCATCGGTTTGTTGCGGACAACCTCCGGCAATTTCGGGACCTTTTTGGGCGCTGATTCGATCAGAGACCGAACTCGTCGAAAATTGCCGATAACAGGAGAATCAGCGCGATTTTTGCGATGCTTCTCCGGTTCCAGAGTCGGGTTCGAATCTGGGTCTCTGTCGCCAAAAAGCTGAGAAAAATTATGCACTTACGGTGGCGGTGAGAGAGGGATTCGAACCCTCGTTACGGTTTCCCGTAAACACGCTTTCCAAGCGTGCGCCTTCAACCACTCGGCCACCTCACCCCACGTCGCGCGCCGCCGGGTGAGGCGGGAGCGTTGCAGGTACACGGAGGGCCGGGGCCCCCTCGCGGGAAGGCGCGCAATATACTGATGGGAGGCTTGTGGGCAAGGCTCGGTCTGAACTTGTTTTTTGGGGCCTCCAGCTAGGCGGCCGGCGGGTCCAGGCTGTCGATGATCTGGCGGATCTGGCGCAGGCCCCGCGCGGCGCTGGAGCCCACCTGGCGGGCGTAGAGCAGGCCCACCGCCATCAGCACCGCCGCGATCATCGCCCACGGGCCCAGCATCCAGGCCGCCGCCGCCAGGGCGAAGTAGTAGCCGCGCACGCCGTTGTTGAAGGAGGACAGAGCCGGGTTCAGCACTGAGGCCGCCGCGTCGCCGTAAGCCTTGAGCACGGCGGGGGGCGAGGAGGCCGGCGGGGCCGCGCCGATGGCGGCAAGGGTGTAGTTCATCTGGCGGATGGCCCAGATGAAGTCGAGCAGACCCCGCGCCAGGGCCAGGATCACCAGAGCCAGCTTGGCCTGGAACAACCAGCGCGGGCCGGTCTCGGTCACCGCCATGCGGGCCACGGTCTGATAGGTGGTGTCGCTGCGCGACAGGGCGCCGGCGGCGGCGGCGATCACGATCAGATTGGCCGAGGCGAAGAAGGAGGCCGAGTTGAGGGCGTGGCCCATCAGCTGGCTGTCCAGGAAGCGGTTCTCGCGCCCGGCCATGTTGGCCATCCAGCGCCGGCGCACCACGGTCATGTCGGTGTTGATCACCCCGCTGCCCCGCGACAGCCGCTTCAGCGTCGGCTGATACAGCAGCCAGCCGATGGCGAAGATGGTGAGGGCGGCGATGTCCGTGGGGCTCATGAGGCGCGCAACCCAGCTTGGCCAAAAGAAGAGTTGAAGACTTCCGGTTTCAGGAGTGAACTTCCCAGTCAGGTGGCGTTTCGGACCAAAGCCAAGCTTGGGGAAAAACCCATGTTGCACGCCATGCTGCGCCGATTCGTGCGCATCGGTCGTCTGACGGCGACCGAAGAGGGAGGCAGGACAGTCGCCTACGGCGACGGCACGGGCCCCAAGGTGCGGGTGTATTTCGCCAAGGGCTGGGCCCTGCGCATCGCGCTGAACCCCGATCTGGCCATGGGCGAAGCCTATATGGAGGGCGGCCTCGTCATCGAGGAAGGCGACCTCTGGGACCTGTGCGAGCTGGTCGGGCGCAACTTCGGCCAGTACCGCGATCCGCCCAAGCTGCTGATGCGGATGCTGACCCAGATCGGCCACCTGACCCAGCAGTGGAACGACCGCTCCGCCGCGCGGCGCAACGTGCACCACCACTACGACCTGTCCTACGACCTCTACCGCCGCTTCCTGGACGAGGACATGCAGTACAGCTGCGCCTACTACGCGCGGCCGGACATGACCCTGGAGCAGGCCCAGTTGGCCAAGAAGACCCACATCGCGGCCAAGCTGAAGCTGGACCCCGGCATGAGCGTACTGGACATCGGCTGCGGCTGGGGCGGCATGGGGCTGGAGCTGGCCGGCCGCTACGGCGCCCAGGTCTGCGGCGTCACCCTGTCGGGCGAGCAGTTGGCGATCGCCCAGAGCCGCGCCCGGGCGGCCGGGCTCGAAGCCCGCGCCCAGTTTTCCCTGACCGACTACCGCGACGTGAAGGGCCCGTTCGACCGGATCGTCTCGGTGGGCATGTTCGAGCATGTCGGGGCGCCCAACTTCCGCACCTACTTCGAGCAGGTCTCGCGCCTGCTGACCGATGACGGCATCGCCCTGATCCACACCATTGGCCGGCGCAGCGTGCCCGGCCTGACCCAGCCCTGGATCGCCAAATACATCTTCCCCGGCGGCTATATCCCGGCCCTGTCGGAGATGGCCGCGGCCATCGAGGAGGCGGGTCTGTGGATCACCGATGTCGAGGTCCAGCGCCTGCACTACGCCGAGACGCTCAAGGCCTGGCGCGAGCGGTTCATGGCCCAGTGGGACGAGATCGCCGAGCTCTATGACGAGCGCTTCTGCCGGATGTGGGAGTTCTACCTGGCGATCAGCGAGCTGGGCTTCCGCTACGGGGTCAACAACATCTTCCAGGTGCAGCTGACCAAGCGGGTCGGCGCCGCGCCGGTCACACGGGACTATATGGTCGACGGCGAGCGTGCGGTGTTCAGCGGCGCCAAGCGCGGCAAGCCGCGGTCAGTCGCCTAGAATCCCGTAATTTGGGATTTAGACAATTCGCGAGACTCTGCTAATCCCGAGTGGGGGCGTTGCGTCGCCGATCATTTCTACGGGGCGGGCATGACGGAAACCGACGGACTGCCGACACCCCAGCGTCACTGGGTGATGGCCTGCGCCCTCGGCGGCTTCGCCCTTACCAACCTGGACAGCGCGATCGCCAACATCGCCCTGCCGACCCTGTCTCACGAATTCAACGCCAGCGCTTCGGCGACCATCTGGGTGGTCAACATCTACCAGCTGGCCATGGCCTGCTGTCTGCTGCCGGCGGCTGCGCTGGGCGGCATGTTCGGCATCAAGAGAGTCTACGCCTTCGGCCTGATCCTCTTCACCCTGGCTTCGGTCGGCTGCGCCTTCGCCCCGACCCTGCCGGCCCTGGTGGGCGCGCGTCTGATTCAGGGGATCGGCGGCGCCTGCGTCTCCGGGCTCGGCCCGGCCCTGGTCCGGGTGGTCTTCCCGCGCTCCAAGGTGGGCCAGGGGCTGGGGCTGGTGGCTCTGGTAATCGCCCTGTCCGGGGTGCTCGGCCCGACCATCGCGGCGGCCATCCTCTCGGTCGCGACCTGGCCGTGGCTGTTCCTGGTCAATGTGCCGGTCTGCCTGATCGCGGCGCCGATCTTCATGGCCATGGCCCCGGCCACGCCCGGCAACGGCAAGGGCTTCGACTATCCCGGCGCGTTCCTCAGCGCCATCGCGCTGGGGCTGATCGTCATCGGCGTCGGCGAGCTTGGGGGCGAGGGGCGCAACGCTGCCCTGGGCGCCATCGGCGTGGGCATCGCCTTCTTCGTCTGGCTGATCGCGCACCAGAACCGCCGCGAGACCCCGTTGCTGCCGCTGGACCTGGTGCGCATCCCGCTGTTCGCCCTGTCGATGGCGACCTCCAGCTGCTCCTACTGCGCCCAGATTCTGGCCTATATCTCGCTGCCCTTCCTGTTTCAGGTGGAGATGCACCACACCGCCATGATGACCGGCCTTTTGGTCACGCCCTGGCCGATCGCGGTGGCGGTGGCCGCTCCGATCGCGGGCCGCCTGATCGGCCGCTATCCGGCGGCGATCCTGGGCAGCGTCGGCCTGGCGGTGATGACGGTGGGTCTGGCTCTGCTGGCCACCATGGGCAAGGCCCCGGCCGACTGGGACATCGCCTGGCGCATGGCCATCTGCGGCGTCGGCTTCGGCTTCTTCCAGACGCCCAACAACACCACCCTGATGACCGCCGGACCGGTCAGCCGCAGCGCCGCCGCCAGCGCCATGCTGGCCATCGCCCGCCTGCTCGGCTGGTCGTTCGGCTCGGCCCTGGTGGCTCTGTTGTTCGCGGTCCAAGGCGGAGCGGCGACGGTCACCTGCCTGATCGCGGCGGCGGTGGTCTCGGGCCTGGGGGCGGTGATCAGCGCCTCGCGCGGCCTGGTGGGCAAGCCCGCGGCGGCGGCGGTCTAACGCTGTTCTGAAGGGTGGCGGTCCCGGAGGGACTCGAACCCCCGACCTTGGCTTTAGGAAAGCCCTGCTCTATCCTGCTGAGCTACGGAACCATGCGTTATAAATCAGATGCTTAGCGTTTGATCCCCGATCTTCTGTGTTCCCTGGGGCACACATGGGGCACAAAGCGCATGGCTTCTTGATCTACCGCGAGGGATGCCACGAAGGTGTGGGCAGCGGCAAGTGTCGGCGCGCCGCAAGGGCGTTACTGCTCGTCTCTGTTTGATACGGCCATAATTCCGGTCGCCAAGAACCAGGTTGGACGACCCGGCCGCGGGTCTTGGCGTAGGATGCCCGCGCCAACCAATCTGTTGATGTTGTTTTTGGCTGCATTGTAGGAAATTCCTAGGTGCGCCTGCGTGTAGGGAATGGTGGTGGCCGGCACGTTGAACAGGTCGTCGATTAATTTACCAAGCAGTGCTGAGGAACGTGCTCTTTGCACCCTCAACATGTAGTCCCTGTGCAGATCCTGCAGAGCGTGAGCCTTCTTGATCCCCTCTGCGCAGGAGGCGATCACGGCTTCGAGGAAAAATCCTATCCATTCCTGCCACTCCCCTTTCCGACTGACCTCGAGCATAAGGTCGATGTAGCGGTTGTAGTGCTTCTCAAAGTACGAACTGAGATACAGCAGTGGGTGAGACATCTCCCTCCTCTCGGCCAAAATTAGAGGGATTAGGAGCCGGCCGATGCGTCCATTGCCGTCTGGGAACGGATGGATGGTCTCGAACTGGTAGTGGATCAATGCAAGTTTTACGATGAGCGGCAGGTCGCCGTCGTCGGCGTGAATGAACTTCTCGAGTTGCCCCATGCAGTCTAGGGCTGGCTCGGGGGGTGGGGGCACAAACCGGGCATTTTGGATTAGCCTGGCGCCAATCCAATTTTGCTCGCGCTTGAACTCTCCGGGGACGATGTGGGCCCCGCGGCCCTGCCCAACACCGGATAGAAGTATCCGATGCAACTCCAGGATCAGCCGACTGGAGACTGGAAGCTGCTCCAACATGGGAATCCCTTGTTCGAGGGCTAACACGTAGTTGCGCACTTCGACGGTGTCGGGGCTGACCTCGCGCTCGCTTTTTCCGGCCTCGAAGAGCACCAAGTCCGACATGGTTGTCACGGTTCCCTCGATCTTGGAGGAAGTGACGTGACCCCCATTTCTCATCCAGCCATAACGAGAGTCCTGGGTTGATTTGAGCCTTCGTTGTCGTGGGTGGCAAGAGGCGTCCGCGCGGAGCCCCCAGGCTGCGCAGCGCGGTCGCCGGTCGCTCCGGATATGGCGC
>CAIYVC010000110.1 GCA_903929535.1 uncultured Caulobacteraceae bacterium
AACATGGCCATGTTCCAGGGCGGCTTCAAACTGGGCCCGCAGTCGGTGACACAGGCCGTCTGGGACGTGCAGGGCAAGACGCTGGTTCCCGAGACGTCCAAGAGCTTTGACGCCGGCTACCGCTATGTGAGCGGGCCGCTGCAGGTCACCCTTGCCGGCTACCACGTGAACTTCAACAACCGCCTGCTGCAGTACAACCCCTGCCCCACCGCCCAGCAGCAGAACCCGGGATGCGGCAACTCCTTCCACAACGCCGGCAGCGTCACCAGCAACGGGGTGGAACTCGGGGTGCTCTGGAAGGCTCAGCCGTGGCTGGATTGGTACAACTCGGCCTCATACAACAAGACCACCTACGACCAGGACCTCAACTTCTGCACGACGACCTGCATCCTCTACGTCACCGCCGGCAAGCAGCAGGTGGATACGCCGCAGCAGCTTTTCTCCAGCGTGCTGACCGCGCATCGGAACGGCTTCTTCGCCTCGTTACAGGGCAAGTACACCGGCCAGCGCTACTACACCTACACCAACGACCAGAGCTTCCCGAGCTACACCACTCTGGACCTCGGCTTCGGCTATGACTTCGGCGGCTACGGCTGGATGAAGGGCGCCAAGGCGTCGGTCAACGTCACCAACCTGACCAGCGCGCGCTATGCGGCGAACTTCGACAGCAGCGTGTTCGCCCCGAACGACCCGACCGGAACCATCATCGTGGCCCATGCCTCGGCCCCGCGTCAGATCTTCGGCACGCTCGGCTTCAAGTTCTAAGGGGGCGGGACGGGAAGCCCTCCTTCGCCAAGGCTTCGGAGGGCATCCTGCTTCGACTGTGAGGGCGGAACTTGTTCTGCGAAGCGCACAGCGCGAAGCAGAATGGTGGGCGCGGTCGGGGTCGAACCGACATGACCGAGGTCGAGGGATTTTAAGTCCCTTGCGTCTACCAGTTTCGCCACGCGCCCAGCGGTCCGGTGCAGACTCCTTAGACAACCGCCCGCCCCCTCACAAGGCGGCCCCGGTTGTTGAACCGCGCCGATTGGCATAGGCTCGAGTCCATTCCGCGAGGTGACGCATATGGGTCCTGGCGTTTTAGTAGTCGAAGACGACCCGCACGTTCGGGTTGTGCTGGACGAGTTGCTGCAGGATGAGGGCCTGGACGTCTGGTCCGTCGGCGACGACCTTTCCGCCTATCAGGTGCTCGGTCAGGAAGCCGCCCGGTTCAAAGTGTTGTTGACCGATATCAATCTGGGCGGCGCCACAGATGGCTTCGACGTGGCGCGCAGGGCCCGCAGCCTGAACGCGGACATCAAGGTCATCTTCATGACCGGCAATCCGATCGAGCCGCGCAAGTTCAACGACGCGGACGGGGTGATGCTGCACAAGCCGCTGAACTTCCTGGCCCTGGCCGAGATGATCAACGCGGCGGCCCACTAGCCTAGACGGCGACACCCAGCAGGCGGCTGACCTCAGGCCAAACCGGCCCGTCGCCTCCGCGTGGAACAGCGATCACTGTGCAATCGCGGGCATGACCGGCCAGGGTTGCGACCGTCTCATTCAGGTCCACCGAACTGCCCGGCGTCTCATTGACCAGAACCACCCGCGCGGCGACGCCCGCCGCCTTCAGCGCCGCCAGCCCGGTCAGGGTATGGCTGATCGCGCCCAGATAGCTGCCGCCGACGAACAGCACGGGCGCGCCCAGCGCCACGGCGAGATCGAGCATGGTCTCGTTCTCGTTCAATGGCGTCATCGCCCCGCCCGCGCCCTCGATCAGCACCGGTCCCCGCGCGGTCGCCACGGCGCCTTGGCAGCTCTGGGCAATGGAGCGGGCTGATAGCCGTGCGCCCTCGCGCCGGGCGGCTTGGTCGGGCGACAGGGGCGCTGCGAACCGCAGCGGCGTCATCGCCTCGACATGCAGAGCGTCCACGGGCCGTCCCAGCGCCGCCAGTAGGGCGGCCGCATCACTATCCTGGGGCCTCGCCGGATCGTAACCGGTCGCTACCGGCTTGATCGCGTCCGGCTCGAGACCCTGCCCTCGCCAGAAGCGCAGCAGCGAGGCGCAGACCCAGGTCTTGCCGATGTCCGTGCCCGAACCGGTCACGAAGAACGCTGTCATTGGCCCCTGCCCCATCCCCGTCTGCGAAGCGGGACTTGTCCCGCGCCTCATCCCCCCTATACCCGAGCCATGGAGACTTCCCACCCGCCGTCATGGCTGACCCCAGGCCGCACCGCGATCTGGCCGCCCTATGCGCGTCTGGACGCCGAGGCCCTGCCGGTGGTTAGCGCCTCGGGCGTGCGCCTGACCCTGGCCGACGGGCGCGAGCTGATCGACGGGATCGCCAACTGGTGGTCGGCCTGCCACGGACATAACCACCCCGCCATCCGCGAGGCGGTCCATGCCCAGCTCGACCGCTTTCCCCACGTGATGTTCGCGGGCCTGGCTCACGAGCCCGCCTACCGCCTGGCCGAGCGGCTGACCAACCTCGTTCCCGGCGACTTCACCCGCGTCTTCTTCACCGAGAGCGGTTCGGTGTCGGTGGAAGTGGGCATGAAGATGGCCCTGCAACACGCCATGATCACCGGACGCCGCTACGCCACCCGCTTCCTCAGCTTCCGCGGCGGCTATCACGGCGACACCCTGGCGACGATGCCCCTGTGCGACCCCGAAGAAGGCATGCACGCCATGTACGCGGGCGTGTTCAACCCCGCCCTGCTGGCCGACCTGCCCGAGGACGCGCAGGGCGCCGCCGCCCTGGACCGCCTGCTGGCTGACAGCGCCCGCGAGATCGCCGCCGTGGTGGTCGAGCCCCTGGTGCAGGGCGCCGGCGGCATGAAGCTGCACTCGCCCGAGACGCTGAAGACGATCCGCAACCTCTGCGACCGTCACGGGGTCCTACTGATCTTCGACGAGATCTTCACCGGGTTCGGCCGCACCGGCGCGATGTTCGCCATGCAGCAGGCTGGGGTCGAGCCTGACATCCTCTGCCTGTCCAAGGCCCTCAGCGGCGGGACCCTGCCGCTCGCCGCCACCCTGGCGCGCCGCAATGTGGCCGAGGCGTTCGAGCGCGACCATCCGGCGGCGGTGCTGATGCACGGCCCCACCTACATGGCCAACGCCCTGGCCTGCGCCGCCGCCAACGCCTCGCTGGACCTGTTCGAGCAGGAACCGCGTCTGGAACAGGCCGCCGCCATCGAACAGCAGCTGGCCGCCGAGCTGGAGCCCTGCCGCAACCTCTCCGGCGTCGTCGACGTCCGCGTCAAAGGCGCTATCGGCGTGGTGCAACTGGACCGCGACGCGGCCTTTCTGCGGGACCGCTTCCCGCCGCTCGGCGTCTGGATCAGGCCCTTCCGCGATATCGTCTACCTGACCCCGCCCCTGGTCATCGGTGAGGCTGATCTGGCGCGCCTGACCTCCGCGATCGTCGAGGTCGTTACCGGCTGGTCGCGGAGCCTGCCGTGAGCGCCTGGGACGATTTCCAGCAGTCCCTCGCCGCCTCGTTGGCGGACGCCGAGGGCCGGTCGCGCCGCCGCAAGCTCAGGCCCATGACCCGCGAGGCGGGCGGGATGGTCCGGTTGCAGGACGGCCGCCGCCTGATCGACTTTTCCTCCAACGACTACCTCGGCCTGGCCCTGCATCCCGAACTCACCGCCCGCGCCGCCGACTACGCCCAGCGCCTAGGCGCCGGCTCCGCCGCCTCTCGCCTGGTTTCGGGCACCCTGCCCGAGCACCTGGCGGTCGAACGCAAGCTGGCGGCGTTCAAGGGCTGCGAGGCGGCTCTGCTGCTGGCCTCGGGCTACCAGGCCAACGCCTCGGCCCTGCCGGCCCTGATCGGCATGATGCCGGGGCCCGTGAAGGTGTTCGCCGACCGGCTCAACCACGCCAGCCTGCACGCCGGCCTGGCCCAGGCGCGCGTCGGCCAGATCCGCTATCGCCACAACGATCTCGGCCATTTGGACCGCCTGCTGGCCTCGCCTGACCATCAGGGCGCCACGCGCCTGATCGTGACGGAGTCGGTGTTCAGCATGGACGGCGACCGCGCCGACCTGCCCGCCCTGCTCGCCCTGGCCCAACAGCACGACGCCTTCCTCTATGTCGACGAAGCCCACGCCACCGGCGTGCTCGGCCCGCGCGGCGCCGGCCTCTGCGCAGGACTGCCGAAAGGCTCGCCCGTGATCGTCATGGGCACCCTGGGCAAAGCGCTCGGCGGCTTCGGCGCCTACATCGCCGGGCCTCAGCTATTGATCGACACCCTGGTGCAGACCTGCGGCGGCTTCATCTATTCCACCGCCCCGCCCCCGGCCGTCCTCGGCGCGCTGGATGCCGCGCTCGATCTCGTGCCCGGCATGGATGCCGAGCGGGCCCGCCTCCTCGCCGCCGCCGACCGCGTCCGCGCCGCCGCCGCCGCGCGCGGCTTCGACACCTTCGGCTCCTCGACCCAGATCACGCCCATCGGCCTCGGCTCGGAGGAACGGGCTCTGAAAGCGATGGCTCAGCTTGAGGCCGCCGGCATCCTCGGCGTTGCCATTCGCCCACCCACGGTGCCCGAAGGCTCCAGCCGCCTGCGCCTGTCGCTGTCCGCCGCGCACGACGGCGAGGCCATCGCGCGCCTGATCGCCGCCATCGGAACCCTGGCGTGAAGCCGCGTCTGCTGCTGCACCACGGCTGGGCGCTCGACCGCACCCTCTGGACCGCCGTCTTGGCGGTCCTGGGCGAAGACGCGCGCGACGCCCTGGTCATCGACGAGGGCTACTATGGCCAGCCCATCGCCGCTTCTGCCGACGGCCCGCTGCTCGGCGTAGGCCATTCGCTCGGCGCGCTGGAGCTACTCGCCGCGCCTGACTCAACCCTGGTCGGCGTCGTCGCGATCGACGGTTTCGCTTGCTTCGGTCAGGCGGATGATTTCCCCGAAGGGGTCCCCGCGCGCGTCCTGGCGCGGATGAGAAAGCGCGTGGCCGACGGCGCCCTGGCGGAGTTCCTGCAGCGGGCCGGCGGTGTGGTCCCCGAGGGCGCGCCCAACATCGGCCTGTTGCAGCAGGGTCTGGAGCGGCTCGAAACCCTCGACGGTCGAGGCTGCCCCCTTTCCATCTGGCGCCTGCAATCGCAGGGCGACCCCATCGCGACCCTGGCCATGTCCGATGCCTCGTTCGCTGGCGCCAATGTCATGGAACGCCGCCTCCGTCCGTCCACGGACCACCTCTCGCCGATCCACGACCCCGACGCCTGCGCCGACCTGATCCGCACCGCCCTGAAGGCCCTGTCGTGAGCTGCGTCGCCGACCGCTTCGGCCGCGCCGCCGCCACCTACGCCGAAGCGACCCCGATCCAGCGCCAGGTCGCCGCCGCTCTGGCCGAGCGCATCGCTCTGGCCCCCGGCGGGCGCGTGGCGGAGTTCGGCTGCGGCGTCGGTTATCTGCATCAGGCGCTCTGGCCCAGGCTCCAGCCCAACCTCTGGATCGCCACCGACCTCGCCCCCGCGATGGCAAAGGCCGCCGCCCTGACCCTGCCGCCGCAGGGGCTGACCGCCGTGATGGACGCTGCCCGTCCGGCTCTGAAACCCGGTTTCGACCTGGTCTGCTCCAGCCTGACCCTGCAATGGCTCGACGATCCCACCTCGGCTGTCGCGGCTTGGCGCGCCCTCGCCAAACCCGGTGGAACTCTCGCCGTCGCCACCCTGATTGACGGCAGTTTCGCTGAGTGGCGAAAGGCGCTGGCGCAGACGGGCGTTGCCGACCCCAAACCCGACTTCCCGTCGCTGCAAACCCTGACCCCCTGGTTCGGCCCCGCCGCGTGCATCGAAACCCTGACCCTGACCCAGACCCACGCCACCGGCCTGGACTTCGCCCGCTCCTCCCGCGCCGCCGGCATCGACGCCGGGTTCGGTCGGGCGCTGGACGCGGGCGTCATGCGCCGCGCTCTGAAGGCGTTCGAGGCCGGCGGACCGGCGGTGACCTACGAAGTCGCGCTGATCGTGGAGCCGCTCTAGATGGACTTCCCCGTCCCGCTCGAGCGCGGCCGCCTGGTGCAACGCTACAAGCGCTTCTTCGCCGACTGCGTGATGGACGACGGCCGCGAGATCACCGCTCACTGCCCCAACCCCGGCGCCATGCTGGGCCTGAACATGCCCGGCCTGCGGGTCTGGCTGTCGCGCTCGGACGAGCCCAAGCGCAAGCTGGCCCACACCCTGGAACTGGTGGAAATCGACGGCGCCCTGGTCGGCGTCAACACCATGCACCCCAACCGCCTGGTCGCCGAAGCCCTGGCGCTGGACGCCATCCCGGAACTGTCCGGCTACGCCTCGATCCGCCGCGAAGTGAACTACGGGACCAACAGCCGCGTCGACTTCCTGCTGGAGAGCCCTGATCGGGCCCCCTGCTGGCTGGAGATCAAGAACTGCCACCTGATGCGCAGGCCCGGCCTGGCGGAGTTCCCCGACTGCGTGGCGGCCCGCTCCTCCAAGCACCTGCGCGAGCTGGCGGCGATGGTCGAGGAGGGCCACAGGGCGGTGGCGCTGTTCGTGGTGCAGCGGACCGACTGCGAGGGGTTCAAGGCGTGCGCCGAACTGGACCCGGTGTTCGCCAAGACGCTGGACGAGGTGGCAGCCAAGGGGGTGGAAGTGCTGGTCTACGCCTGCGGCATGTCGGAAACGGCGGTGAAGATCGAACGGCGGTTGCCGTGGCTCAGATCGCCTTCACCATCGTCGGCGCCGGCCTGAACCGCGTCTGCGCCGTCCCGTTCACCGCGAACCCGCAGGCCTCGTAAAACGGCAGAGCGCGCTCGTTGGCGATGACATGCATTCGCGTCGCGCCCCAGCCCTTGGCCATCCGCTCGCCGTGCTCCAACAGCAGCCGGCCATACCCCTCGCCCCAGACGTCCGGCCGCACGAACAGGCCGTCCAGCTCCGCCTGGCCATCCGCCCGCGGAAGCACCACGCCAAAGCCGACGATCTCGCCGTCAGCCTCGCAGACGTAGACGTTGCCGTCCGCGATCTGATCCACAGGCAGGTCGATGGCATCGGGGTTCGCCAGCAGTGACGCGCGGTCTTCCAGCCACATCAGCGAGGCCTGCAGCTGCAGATCTTCCAGCGCCTCCCGCTCGTGTAGGCGGGCGGGCCGGATCTTTTCTGTCATTTGGCGAACAGCAGGGAACGGTCCTTGAAGGCCTTGAACTCCAGCGCATTCCCCGACGGATCGAGGAAGAACATGGTCGCCTGCTCGCCGACCTCGCCCTTGAAGCGGATATAGGGCTCGATCACGAAGCGCACGCCCGCCGCCTTCAGCCGTTCGGCCAGGGCCTCGAACTTGTCCATGTCCAGCACCACTCCGAAATGGGGCACCGGCACGTCGTGACCGTCGACCGGATTGGAATGGGCGTCCGCCGCCGCCATGCCCTCCTTCAGGTGGGTCACGATCTGGTGTCCGAACAGGTCGAAATCGATCCAGGTCGGCGCGCTGCGGCCCTCGGGCAGGCCCATCAGCCCGCCATAGAAGCGCCGCGCTTCGGCGATGTCATGCACCGGGAAAGCCAGGTGGAATGGGGTCAATTCTTCATCCATGATGACCTTCTATACGAGACGTCCGCCGAGTTGAACTTCTGTGGTAGGCTAGCCAGATATCAAGACCGCCGGTCCGCGCCGGCGCGAGGAAACGCAGTCGATGTACGAAACCAGTCTGGCTGAGCGGCCCGTCCGCACCCACGCCATCAAGGTCCATGACGCCGAAGGCTTCGAGGGCATGCGCCGCGCCGGCAAGCTGGCCGCCGAATGCCTCGACATGCTGGTCCCGCACGTCGTGCCCGGCGTGCTGACCGACGAGCTCGACCGATTGGCGCGCGAGTTCATCCTCGACAACGGCGCCCTGCCCGCCTGCCTCGGCTACAAGGGCTACACCAAGACCGTCTGCATCTCGCCCAATCACGTCGTCTGCCACGGCATTCCCGGCCCCCGCGCCCTTCGCGAAGGCGATATCGCCAACATCGACGTGACCGTCATCGTCGAGGGCGGCTGGCACGGCGACACCAGCCGCATGTACGGCGTCGGCGCCGTCTCGCCGCGCTCGCGCCGGCTGGTGGACATCACCTTCGAGGCCATGAACCGCGGCATCGCCGCCGCCCGTCCCGGCGGCCGCTTCGGCGACATCGGCGCGGCCATCCAGAACTATGTGGAATCCCAGCGCGCCAGCGTGGTGCGCGACTTCTGCGGCCACGGCCTCGGCCGCGTGTTCCACGACAACCCCAACGTCCTGCACTTCGGCCGCAAGGGCGACGGCGAGACCATCAAACCCGGCATGTTCTTCACCATCGAGCCGATGGTGAACCTCGGCAAACCCCACGTGAAGGTGCTGAGCGACGGCTGGACCGCCGTGACCCGCGACAAGTCGCTGTCGGCCCAGTTCGAACATTCGGTGGGCGTGACCGAGACGGGCGTGGAGATCTTCACCCTGTCTCAGACCGGCCTCGACAAGCCGCCGATCCAGGGCCTGGTCTAGCTACTTCCCCGCCAGGAACTCCTGTAGCTGGCGGACCCACAGGCTCGCATTCCCGGTCGTGCCGTGGCCGCGCGTCTCCGGCGACGTGGGGATGATGTAGAAGCGGCCGTTCTTCACCTTCTTGATGTTGGTCTCCATCACGCCGATTTCGGGCGGATTGCGCTCGTCATCCTGCGAATTGATGGCCAGCAGCCGCGCCTTGATCCTGCCGAGCCCGGGCACCGGATCGAAATCACGCCCCGCGTTGAACTGATAGATCGTGTCGTTGGCGTCGCCGCCGCCCCGATCCGCCATCCCATCGTCGAGAACCCGGTTGACCGCCGCCTGGTTGGGAAGCGCGGCGTAGATGTTGCGCAGGCCCCCGCTGGTCAGCAGGCCGAAATAGGTTTGCGACATGGCCAGGCCCGGCGGCTGGCGTTTGTATTCCCCGCCCATCCAGGCCGGATCGGTCTTGATCAGATCCATCGCCAGACGCCGGGTGATCCAGTTGCGGCCAGCGATCGGGATCGGCTGCGACGCCAGCGGCAGTAGGGCGTCCATGTAGTCGGGCCAGGTCTCGCCCCACAGCCACGTCACCATGCCGCCCATGGAATTGCCCATCACCAGCTGCACATGGGCGACATGCAGATGCTCCGTCAGCAGACGATGCTCCACCTCGATCATGTCGGCATAGTCGTAGGACGGGAACCGCATGTGCAGCGCGTCGGACGGCTTGGAGGATTCCCCCGCTCCGATGCTGTCGGGCACGACGATGAAGTGGGTGGCGGCGTCCAGCGGCTGGCCCGGCCCGAACAGCAGGCCGCCGAAGCGCGGGCTCAGCATGTCCGATCCCCTGCCGCCCGTGCCGTGCAGCACCAGCACCGCCGGATTGGTGGGAGAGCCCAGCGTCAGATAGTGCACCTTCATCTCCGGCAGGGTTTCGCCGGAGTGGAACTTGAAGTTGGCGATGGTCCAGACCGCGCTCTTGGCTTCCTCGGCCAGGCTCGGGCCCGCGCAGGCCAGCAGCGCCAGCAGCGCCAGCAGGGCCAGGCCCCACGCCTTCAACCGCCTCATCACACCCTCCCGCGCCGCTCTCCCCGGCATTAGGCCCGGCTTGGACCGCCGTTGCAATTGTTCATGATACGTTCTAGCGTGAGCGTCTGGGCGATATGGATGGCGCCATGCTCGACGATGGATCCCTGGGCCTGTTTCAGGTCGACCGCCCGGCGGACGATGCTGAACCGCCGCCGCATCACCTCGGTCACCGCGACCGCTTGAGACAGCGCGCGAGGCGCGGCGGCCTGGGCGCCCTGCCCGACTACGAGCTGCTGGAGCTCTACCTCTACCTCTACCGCTCCATTCCCCGCGCCGACGTCAAACCCCTGGCCAAGAGTCTGCTGGCACGGTTCGGCGGCCTGTCGGCTGTGCTGTCCGCGCCCCTCGAGGACCTGCGCACCGTGCCCGGCGTCGGCCAGTCGGTGGCGTTGGACCTGAAGCTGATGCAGGAGGCGGCGCTGCGCATGGGCCGCGAGACTCTGGCCAAGCGTCCGCTGATCTCGTCCTGGAGCGCGCTGCTCGCCTATGTCCGCACCGCCCTGGCGCATGAGCCGCGCGAGCAGTTCCGGGTGCTGTTCCTGGACAAGAAGAACCAGCTGATCGCCGACGAACTGCTGGGCCGCGGCACCGTCGATCACGCCCCGGTCTATCCGCGCGAGGTGGCCCGCCGGGCGCTGGAGCTGTCGGCCAGCGCCCTGATCCTGGTGCACAACCACCCGTCGGGCGACCCCACGCCCTCCTCCGCAGACATCGACATGACCCGCCAGATCGTCGACGCCGCACGCACCCTGCGCATCGAGGTGCACGACCATCTGGTGGTCGGCCGCGACGGGACCGCCAGCTTCAAGGCGCTGGGGCTGATCTAGCCTAGCCGCCCTTGGCCTTGGCCAGAGCCGTCGCACACGGCCCCGGACCCTTCTCGGCGTCCGGCCCGGTGCAGGCGACCCGCGTGGCCGGTCCCATGCCGAAGATCATGACGACGGCGGGTTCGGTGCTGCTGCTGCGGTTGCCGTCCCAGTGCACCTGGCGGGCGGTGTGCTCGACGATGGTCCCGGTCTTCATCGGTACGGTGGTGGCCTCGTCGAACACCGGGCTGGTGGACATCCACCAGGTTCCCGCCAGGACGACGATGTGACGATCGCTGGGGTGGTAGTGGGGCTTGCTGAAATTGCCCGGATTGAAGCGGTTCAACACCACATAGAGGCCGGGCTTGGATTGGTCCCCGACCAGGTTGGCGGTGTCCGCGCCGGGGGTGCTGGGCGAGCTCTTCCACGGGATCTTGTCGAACGGGATCGCGCTCATGGCGGCTGGATTCAGGGTCGAGATGTCCGGCACGGCCATGGGCGCCGCCGTGGCGCCGGCGGCGATGGCCATCGCGCCGAGGATGAGGGTCTTCATGGATGCTCGCTCCCTGGTGTTGTTGCCCGTCTGGCCGCGAGGCTGCGGGTCTGTGTAAAAGGACTGTAGCGTCGGGGGAAACACCATGACCAGCTTCGCCAAGACCGCAGCCCTGGCGGCTGCGCTGATGATCGGCGGCGTCGGAACCGCTGCGGCGGCCGAGCCCTCCAGGGCGTGCGATCTCACCGTCATGATCTCCGGCGCCTTCACCCCGCCCTACGAGGTGCTCGCGCCCGCCTTCGAGGCGTCCAGGGGCAAGACCCTGTGCACAGTCCAGGGCCCCTCCATCGGCGACATCCCGACCGCGATCCCCAACCGCCTGCTGCACGGCGAGGACGCCGACGTTGTGATTCTGGTGCGCGCATCGCTCGACGACCTGGTCGCCAGAGGCCGGGTGGCGCGCGGCTCCGCGGTGGACCTGGTGGACTCCAGGATGGGCATCGCGGTCCGCAAGGGCGCGCCAAAACCGGATATCTCGACCAGCGACGCATTCCGCCAGACGCTCGTGAACGCCAAGTCGATCGTCTATTCCATCAGCGCCAGCGGCGTCTATCTGACCACCGAGGTCTTCCCCAAGCTGGGCATCGCCGACCAGATGAAGCCCAAGTCGCGGATGATGAACGGCACCCCAGTCGCCATCGAGGTCGCCGCGGGCCGGGCGGAGCTGGGCTTCCAGCAGATCAGCGAGCTGATGCCGATCGAGGGGGCCGAGCTGGTCGGGCCGATCCCTGCCCCGTGGCAGCGCATCACCGTCTTCTCGGCCGGCATTGCCGCCAAGGCAAAGCACCCTGCCGAGGCCGCCGCCCTGATCGGGCGCCTGACCTCGCCCGACGTCTGGCCCGTGCTGCGCAAGGCCGGGCTCGAGCCCTCGGCGGCGTCTAAGAAATAGAATCCCGCAGGCGCCAGGACCTCATAAGCAGCCTCGATTTCGCGCCTTGACATGCAACTAAATGGTTGCATATTTTGCCCATGAACGACGACGCCGTTTTCCGGGCCCTAGCCGACGCCAGCCGCCGGGAACTGCTCGACCGGCTGCATCAGACCAACGGACAGACCTTGGGCGACCTATGTCAGGGCTTGGATATGACGCGTCAGGCGGTGGCCAAGCATCTGGCCATCCTGGAGGACGCCAACCTGGTCTCCACCCGCCGCCAGGGCCGCGAAAAGCTGCATTTCATCAATCCCGTCCCGATCAATCAGATCGCGGAACGCTGGATCGGCAAGTTCGAACAACCGCGCCTCGGCGCGCTGTCGAAACTCAAGAAAACCCTTGAAGGAAAAGATGATGGCTAAGTCTGAAAGCTCGACGTTCGTCTACGTCACCTATATCCGCAC
Source organism: uncultured Caulobacteraceae bacterium (assembly GCA_903929535.1). GTDB lineage: Bacteria > Pseudomonadota > Alphaproteobacteria > Caulobacterales > Caulobacteraceae > BOG-938. The sequence continues at coordinate 12,240 of CAIYVC010000110.1, forward strand.
CACCCCGCAAAAGCTGTGGTCGGCACTGACCGACCCCGAGCAGATGCGCGACTACTGGTTCGACATGCGCTGCGAAAGCGACTGGAAACCTGGCTCGTCCTGGCGCCTGCTGTTCGAGGATGGCCGCGTGGCCGACTCCGGCGAAATCCTCGAGGCCGACCCTCCCCGCCTGCTGGCCATCAAGTGGCGCAACCACTTCAAGCCCGAGCTGGCCGAGGAAGGCTATTCGGTCTGCACCATGGAGCTGGAGCCGGTGGAGGACGCGGTGAAGCTGACCGTGACCCACTCCATCGACCGCAAGGACTCCAAGCTGATCCATGCTGTGTCCGGCGGCTGGCCGAGCGTGCTGTCGAACCTGAAGTCGCTGCTGGAGACCGGCAAGATCGCCTACAAGCGGTCTAAGCCTGCCGCTGCGGCCTAGTGGCTGACCAGCGTCCAGCCGACCCAGCGGCCCGCGATCACCACGCCCATCCAGCAGCATAGCGAGATGGTCGCGGCGATCCGGGCCGCGCGAGGGGTCGGGGCCGCGTTGTTCCACTGCTGCACGTCCTTCCAGGTCAGGAAGTGGAAGACGCCCAGGTTGACGCCCGCCAGGACGATCAGCCCCATCTTTATCTGGAACTCGCGGTTGGCGACGTAGGACGGCGCCTGGCCCACGAACAGCAGCGTGCCGGTGACGGCGGCCACGGCGAAGGCGGCCCAGGTCCAGGGCAGGACCTCGTCGTTGATCTTGGTCGCCGCATAGCCCTTGGACGAGAAGCCCAGCAGGCGCAGGTCGAGCATGGCGATCGAGCCGAACACCAGCATGACCGAGATCACGTGCGTGGCTTCCAATCCGGGGAAGGCGTAGGTATCGGCCTGCACCCACTGGGCGAGGCCCGAATGGCTGAGGGTCTTGAGCCAGTCCATCAGGGGCTGCATCGGGATGCTCCGTTAGGCCGCGTCAGGGAACAGGACATAGCCGTAGGCCAGCCAGCGGCCGGCGCAGACGGTGAACATCCACAGCAGGAAGCAGGCGGGAGCGATCACCTTGCTCAGCGCGCGGCGCAGGGGGTTCATCTCCCAGAAGCCCTGATCGGACTGCAGGGTCAGCTGCATGATGGCGGTTAGGCCGATCGAGCTCAGCATCAGAACCATCTTCAGCTGGAACATCGGGCTGGGCAGGCCGCGACGGGGATTGGCGCCCATCAGCAGCATCAGGCCGGTAAGGAACACCACCGCCAGGGCCGCCCAGATCCAGGGCGCGAAGCGGCGCACCATCTCGATCGGCGAATTGGCCCGTCCGGCCAGCCCCGCCAACCGCAGCGAGATCATCCCCACCGAGAACAGCACCAGGCCCATCGCCAAGATGTGGAAGGATTCCAGCAGGGCCTTCAGCCAGACGATGCCGGCGACCGCGGTTCCCAGCGGCGAGGCGTTGAACGCCATCTGCCAACCGGCCAAGAGTCCCTGCATTTTCCCCCCGGCTTCTGTCGGCCCTGCCCGACTATACGCGCAAAGACGCCGCGCCCCACAAGCGATATTCGCCCATCCATCGGCGCTGTTGATCTGGCATCACGCCCCTGTACTGTCCCACTCAACCCGGCCAGAACCGGGACGGGAAACAGGAAACGCGCATGACATCCCTGGGCAAAAGGTTCGCCGCCGCGCTGGGCCTGATGGCGCTGTTGTTCGCCTCCCCAGCCCTGGCGAAGGATCCGGTGACGGCGGGCGTCTTCACGGTCGAGCCGGCCACTCTGCTCTCGCTGGGTTTCCATTGGCTGGTCCAGGGCGACGACAACCGCAACGCCCGAGTCGAGGTCGCCTACCGCAAGAAGGGCGAGACGGCTTGGCGCACGGGCCTGCCGCTGATGCGCGCGCAGAACGAGCTGGTCGGCATGGCGCCCGGGCCCGGCGACGGCGGCAACGCGGGCCGCTATACCCTGTTCAAATACAGCGTCGCCAACATGTTCGCAGGCAGCATCCTGAACCTGGAGCCCGACACCGACTACGAGGCCCGCTTCACCCTGATCGACCCGGACGGCGCGTCCGGCAAGACGGTCCAGACGGTGGCCGCACACACCCGCAGGGAGCCGACTCCGGCCAAGGGCGGCGCGGTCTATCACGTCTATCCGGTCGACTGGAAAGGGCCCAAGCAGGAGCCCGCCTTCACCGGCTTGATCGCCGCCTACTACCAGGGTCTGGCGCACTTCGATTACGAGAACGCCTTCCCGCCGCGCGTGCAGCCCGGTGACACCGTCCTGGTCCACGCCGGCCTCTATGTCGGCGACCGCTTCCAATACATGAACGGCGCGCCCCGCCCCGGCTACCTGGCGCTCGGCAACATGTTCGACGGGACCTACTACCTCAATCAGAACGGTACGCCCGACAAGCCGATCGTGATCAAGGCGGCGGGCGATGGCGAGGTCATCTTCGACGGCGACGGGGCCCAGAACCTCTTCAATCTGATGGGCGCCAGCTACAACTATTTCGAGGGCATCACGGTCCGGAACACCAACGTCGCCTTCCTGCTGGGGATCAAGGGCATCGCCGGCTCCTCCGGCTTCACCCTGAAGCATTCCAAAATCGACAATGTCGGGCGTGCGATCCAGGACGACTGGTCCGGCTCCAAGGACTTCTACATCGCCGACAACACCTTCAACGGCCGCCACGACCCCAACCGGATGATGGGCTGGAACGGGGCCATCTGGGCGCAGTTTCCCGAATATCCCGAGCTGCTGCTCTCCGAATACGCTGTGAAGGTCTACGGTCAGGGCCATGTGGTGGCGCACAACCGCTTCACCAACTGGCATGACGGGGTGGATGTGGCGACCTACGGCCTGCCCGACGGCGCGCCCAACGACATCGCCGACCGCTTCCCCGAGGACATCGACTTCTACGGCAACGACTTCTCCAACATGGGCGACAACTGCGTGGAGACCGACGGCGGCGGGCGCAACATCCGCGTGTTCGAGAACCGCTGTTTCAACTCGGCCGCCCAGGCGCTCAGCGTGCAGCCGATGTTCGGCGGGCCGGTCTATTTCTTCCGCAACCTGGTCTACAACCAGCCCCAGGGCGCGCTGAAATACATCGAGGGCTCGGCCGGCATCCTGACCTTCAACAACACCATCGTCGGCGACGCCCACCCCGGCCCGTCGTCCAACGAGACCTACCGCAACAACCTGATCCTGGGTCAGGGCGCGTTCGACTCGGTCTTCTCGACGACCACCTACACCAACTACACCTCCAGCGATTACAACGGCTTCCGGCCCAACCCGGGCAAGGCTGACGCCTTCGACTGGAACTCGCCCGACTTCGCCGTCCGCGCCGATTTCCTGAAGGTTCCGGTGACCCGCAAGTACGGCTCGCTGAAGGCCTACAGCGACGCCACCGGCCAGGAGAAGCACAGCGTCCTGATCGACTTCGACGTGTTCGTGAAGGCTCACGTGCCGGACCGCTCGGACCCGCAGCACATCTACAGCGTGGCCGACTTCGACTTCCGCCTGAAGCCCGGTTCGGCGCCGGTCGACGCGGGCGTGGTCATTCCCAACATCACCGACGGCTACGCCGGCGCCGCCCCGGACATGGGCGCCTTCGAGCTCGGCGCCCCCCTGCCCCACTACGGCCCGCGATAGGAGACGGACGATGAGCCCGATCAGAACCGCCGCCCTGTCGTTGGCGGCCTCCGCCGCCGCTCTGCTGCTGCATCCCTCAGCCGCCCGCGCCGACGTCGCCGGCTGCAAAGCGCTGACGGCCAAGGGGCTGTTCGAGAACACCACCGTGACCTCCGCCGAGATGTCTGGGCTAACCCCCACGCTGGGATCGGCGGCCTACTGCGAAGTGAAGGCGACCCTCTCGCCGGTCCCGGGTTCCAAGATCGGCGTGATCTTCCGCCTGCCGGAGAACTGGAATGGCCGGGTGCTGGGCATCGGCGGGGGCGGCTGGCAGGGCAATGTCACCATCGAGGCGGCGGCCCAGGGCCTGACCAAGGGCTACGCCACTCTGCAAACCGACGGCGGTCACGACAACAAGGGCGCCTTCGACACCAGCTGGGCCAAGGACAATCCCGTCGCCGTCACCGACTTCAGCTACCGCGCCATCCACACCATGACCGTCGTCGGCAAGACGGTGGCCGCCCGCTACTACGCCAAGCCCCTGTCGCTGGCGGTGTTCCAGGGCTGCTCCACCGGCGGGCGCATGGGTCTGATGGAGGCCCAGCGCTATCCGGCCGACTACAACGCCATCATCTCCGGCGCTCCGGTGTTCACCCTGCAGGTGCAGACCTCCGGCCTGGTCCGCCGCCGCCTGTTCACCACCGACAAGACCGCGCTCAGCGATACCCAGGTCGCCAACATCAACGCCGCTGTGCTGGCCGCCTGCGACATGGACGACGGGCTGAAGGACGGCATCGTCACCGACCCGCGCGCCTGCCGCTGGGATCCCTCCGCTCTGCAGTGCAAGCCTGGCGCGGCCGCCTCGGGCGGCGATTGCCTGAGCGCCGAACAGGCCGGCGCCGTGCGCCGCGCCTATTCCGTCGTGCGCACCACCGACGGCAAGGTCGCCTTCTACGGCCTCAGCCGCAGCGGCGAATTGGGCTGGAGCCTGTTCATCGCCCTTCGCCCCGCGCCGGCCGAAACCACCGGCGTCAGGAGCGGCGGTTCAGGCGACCTGCGCGCCTTCATCTTCGGCGACGCCAACTACGACGAGGCAAAATTCAATCCGGTAACCGACACCGCCAAGGTCCGCTCGACCCCCTTCGCCAAGGAGTACGAGGCCGCCGACCCGGACATCCGTCCGTTCCTGGCCCAAGGCGGCAAGCTGCTGCTCTACCACGGCTTCGACGACCCGGCGCCCAGCCCCTATGGCACCGCCGCCTACTACGACGAGGTCAAGCTGGTCACAGGCGCGGACTCTGCCGTGCGCCTGTTCATCGCGCCGGGCATGTACCATTGCCGCGGCGGTCCCGGCGCCAACACCTTCGATGTGCTGACCTCGATGGAGGACTGGGTGGCCACCAGCCGCGCGCCGGACGTGATCGCCGCCTCCAACCCCGTCCTGGGCTTCACCCGCCCGCTCTGCGCCTGGCCGGCCCTGGCCTTCTACAAGGGCGAAGGCGACCCCAAGGACGCCGCCAACTTCGCCTGTCGCGCGGTCGGGACGCGGACCGCGAGCGCCGCGCCGTAACCCCTGCTTCGCACGGGATTTGAAGGTCCTTACCAAAGGACGCGGAACCCGTCTGCTGCACTGCGGCATAGGCTTCGTCATCGCCTAGCGGAGATGACGGCATGGCTTCTTGGAAAAAATCCGGTTCGGTCCTGGCGGCTGGCGCCGCGCTGGCCCTGATCGCGGTCGGCGCCCACGCCGAGGAAAAGGGCCTTTCGGGCCTATGGCTGCTGACCCACACCAACATCCACGACAAGGAAGGCCAGTTCCGTCAGCCGGAAGACGTTCCCTTGACCGCGGCGGCCAAGGCCGAAGCGGTGGCGCAGCGGCGGGTCCAGGGTGTCATGAACAAGCAGCGGTGTTTGCCCGTCGGCGAGCCGCGCATGCTGCAGAACGAATTGCCGTTCGAGATCATCGAGAGCCCCGAGCGCATCGCCATCATCGGCGAGCAGGCCGAGTTGGCGCGGACCATCTACATGAACACCGACAAACACGCCTCGGACATTGAGCCGGCCTGGAATGGCAATTCCATCGGCAAATGGGTCGACGGCGTACTGGTGGTCGATGTCGCCGGCTTTAACGACCGCGTTACTCACATCCCCGGTACGGCCAAGGGATCCACCACCACCCACATCGTCGAGAAGTTCAAGGTGGTGGACGGGGGCAAGGCCCTGACCGTCGAGATGACCTTCGACGACCCTAAGCTGCTGACCAAGCCCTACACAATTTCCTACCACTACGACCGCCTGCCCACGGGGTCCCAGCGCTGGGAATATGTCTGCGACGTCGAAGATCCCCAATGGAACACCGCGCTGGGCTTCGACCCCAACGCGCCCAAGAAATGAACCCTGAAGCAATGAGGACGGCCACAATGACCAAGCGTATCGCGGCCACGGCGTTCATGGTGGCGGGTCTGGCCACGGCGGCCGGCTCCGCCTTCGCCCACCACGCCTTCAGCATGTACGACAACACCAAGTATCAGAAGCTGACCGGCACGGTGAAAACCTACATGTGGGCCAATCCCCACACCATGATCGACTTCGTGGTCATGGGCCCTGACGGCAAGCTGATGCCCTGGACCGCCGAATGCAGCCCGATCAACATGATCGGCCGGCGCGGCTGGACCTCGGAGTCGCTGAAGCCCGGCGACAAGATCGATTTCGTGATCCATCCCAACCGCAACGGCGTGCCCTACGGCCTGCTGGTCAGCGCCACAAAGGTCGATGGCAGCGTGCTCAAGGACAAGGACTGAGAAGACCTCACAGGCCGCCAGCTTAACCATATTCCGCCTTCAGCAAGGGGCGGACCGGCTGCGAATATTAACGCTGCTGCCGCAAAATTTACTTGCCCGTGATCAGCGCGGCTGCTCAGTTCGCCGCCTCTAGAGTCACGTTTACAGTACCAGGATCGCCCGTTTCCTTTCGTCGCAGGGGCCGATTTGCGGCTTGTTCGGGCTGAACGATCCAACTACCGGGGGACGCATGCAAGAGTTCGATCCGCGCCAGACGGCCGCCGTGCGCATCGCGCCGCCGGTCCTCGCCGCCCTCGGCGGCCTGGCTGTGGTCGTGCTCGGTTGGCAGGCCCTGCAGGGCAATAGCAACACCGCCCCGGCCGCCGGCGCCGTCGTCGCCCCCGCGCTGGATTCCGCCGCCCAGACTGCTCTTGAGACCAAGGCCTTCGCCCAGGCGCAGCTGCGCCCCGGCATGTCCGCTCCGGTCAGCATGATGATCAATGTCCGTCCCGGCGAGAGCCTGGAGGCCGCCGTGCGCCGTACGGGCGTGGGCAAGGACGAGGCCCAGCAGGCCGTGGCCATGCTCGGCAAGAGCTTCGACACCGTCAACATCAAGGCCGGTCTGGCCTTCCAAGCCGCCATCGCCAAGCCGATCAGCGCCCAGGACTCCGCCAAGCTGATGGGCCTGTCGCTGCGGGTCGGCCCCGCCACCGCCGTAAGCCTGTCGCGCACCTTCGACGGCGTTCTGCACCTGCATAAGATGGAAGAGAAGGTCATCGACCAGACCACGGTGGCCGCCGGCCGCATGGGCTCGTCGCTGTTCGTCTCGGCCCAGAAGGCCGGCGCCACGCCGGAGCTGACCGCACAGGTGGTCAAGCTCTTCTCCCATTCGCTGGACTTCAGCCGCGACATCCAGCCGGGCGACCGCTTCAGCATGATCTTCGACCGCAAGGTCACCGCCAGCGGCCGCACCATCTCCGCCGGCGACCTGCTGTTCGCCGAGATCAAGGCCAAGGGCGGCGCCTCGCGCCTCTACCGCTTCAAGAGCGCGGGCATGGCCGAGGCCCAGTACTTCGACGAGTTCGGCAAGAACATCCGCAGCATGCTGCTGCGCACCCCGCTGGACAGCGTCCGCGTCACCTCCTCCTTCGGCATGCGCGAGCATCCGATCCTGGGCTTCACCCGCATGCACGCCGGCATCGACTTCGGCGCGCCGCAGGGCACGCCGGTGTTCGCCGCGGGCGACGGGGTGGTGGAGCGGGCCGACTGGGCGGGCGGCTACGGGCGCTGGCTGCAGATCAAGCACGCCAACGGCTATGAGACCGGCTACGGCCACCTCTCGCGCTGGGCGGTCAAGGCCGGCCAGCATGTGCATCAGGGCCAGGTCGTCGCCTATGTCGGCTCCACCGGCCTGTCGACCGGCCCGCACCTGCATTACGAGATCATGGTCGGCGGCAAGAAGGTGAACCCTTCGGCCTTCAAGGCCCCGCCCAGCGTCGCCCTGTCGGGCCGCGAACTGGCCGCCTTCCACACCGAGAAGTCGCGCATCGACGGCCTTCTGGCGCAAAAAGTCGCCCAGAACGGCGCGAGCCAGCCGGGGGCCTGAGGCCCCCCTCCCTCCACGAAAATACCGACGCCTAAAAAACCGGCATCGCCACAAGGCCCCGCAAAACAAGCCTTTGTGACTTCCGCGCCGCGGCGACGCTTCCTACATTCACTGCGTCGTCAACGTATTGAAAGGAGGTGATCCAGTGTCTCATAGTTTCATCCGCAGTTTGGAAACCGTGACCTGGGCCTCCGCTATCGGGGTCCCTGCCTAGAGCCTGCTCGGCAAAAAGGTGCGGGTCCGCGCTGCGGTCCTGACTATGGAAAGGCCGCCCCCGACAACGGGGCGGCCTTTCGCATTCCCGCACCCCGCCGTCGCCCGGGCTCCTGAGTGCACCCGCCGCTGAGGATTGGACCTCCGTCATCCGTCACTGATCCAGAACCGCAAAGAACGAGAGGGAGCGGCCAATGAAGCGGGAATCCATCTGGCGCGCCCTGGCGGCAATGGCAGCGACGCAACTGGCCGCCGCGGCGATGGCTCAAACCCCGCCGCCCAAGCCGTTGATGCTGCACGACGACCCAGCGCTGGCGCTCACCAACATCTCCCACCCCGGCCGCCCGGCGCCGGAAGGGACCGCGCCGCCCAACCCGAACATGCACTCAATCGAGGGCCGCTGGTGGACCAGTGAGTTCAAGCCGCTGCTCGGCCCCGCCCCGGGCGTGCCGCCGCCTCTGAAGCCCGCCGCCATGGCCAAGCTGGAGCAGAGTGTGCGCAACAAGAACAAGGGCATCCCCGAGGCCGACGCCTCCACCCAATGCTTCCCGCACGGCACGCCACGGGTGATGGAGAGCCCCTACCCGCTGGAGATCGTCGAGACGCCCGGCCAAGTGACGATTCTGATGGAGACCCAGCACAACATCCGCCGCATCTATCTGCAGGACCATCACAACAAGATGGGGGAGAGCTTCCTGGGCGACTCCATCGGCCATTGGGAAGGCGACACGCTGGTGGTCGACACCATCGGCATGAACACCCGCACCTTCATCGACGACGAGGGCAGCACCCACTCCAACAAGCAGCATGTGGTGGAGCGGTTCCGCAAGATCGACGGCGGCTCCAAGCTGGAGGTGACCAACACCATCGAGGATCCCGATACCCTCGAGCACCCCTACTCCTACAAGACGGTCTACTACTGGCGCCCGGACATGCGGACCCAGGAATACGTTTGCGAGGAGAACAACCGGAACACTGTCATCAACGGGATCACGACCGCCAAATGAGGACCGCAGCCTCCCGTCTCGCGGCCCTGGCCGCCGCCGCGCTCATGATGGTCGGCGGCGTGGCTGCCGCCCAGGATCCGGCCCATCCGAACCTGATGGGCATCTGGAAGGTGACCCGCCCGGTCACCGCCGCCAAGACCATCGACGGTCGGATCCCGCCCCTGTTGCCGCCCGCCCGCGCTGTCTACGCAAAGCATCTGGCCATGGCCGCGAAGGGCGACCGCTCGTTCGACGGCGTTTCCGACTGCCTGCCTCCGGGCATGCCGCACATCCAGTTGATCGCCAAGCCGATCGAGATCCTGCAGAAGCCGACCGCCATCTTCTTCAACTACCAGGAGAACCGTCTGCCCCGCCGGGTCTATCTAAACGAACAGCATCCCGCCGACTGGGACGTCAGCTACCTTGGCGACAGCGTTGGCCATTGGGACGACGACACCCTGGTGGTCGACACCACCACCATGAACGACAGGTCGGTGCTGGATCCCAGCGGCCTGCCACACAGCGACAAGCTGCACGTGGTAGAGCGCTTCAGGCTCACCAAGGCCGGGCGGCTGGAGAATCGGATCACCGTCGACGATCCCAAGACCTATGCCCGCCCATGGACCATGGTGGTCCGCTACGATCGCATGCCCGCCGGCTACCGTCTGCAGGAGGAGGTCTGCCGGGCCGGCGCGCTGGAATCCGAAGCGCCGCCGCCCCTCGCCGCCAAAGGCAAACCCGGACACTGAGGGGCTGTGGCGATGCGCGTCCCGCCACAGCCGCCTTGACGGCCCAGGCCGCCCCCGACAACGGGGTGGCCTTTCGCATTCCGGGGCCCGCCCTCGCGCGTCGTGTTCGACGAACATTGCAATCCGGCTGAAATTATCTGAGGGAATCTTATCGTCGATGCGTACGAGGGGTTTTTGCCGGGCCCGCGTACTATCATCAGGGTAGTGGGGCGCCGCCTGACGAAGATCGCTGTAAGCGACGATCGGACGGCCCGGGGAATATGAGGTTTGGCTTGATCCAGGATCGTGTGAACCCAATCGGGCGTGATCGCCCATGGTAGGCGTCAGCCTGGGTTCAATGAAGAAGCTCGGCCGCTGGATCGGCGGGCTGAACGTCAAGGTGCGCGCCGCCGGCGCGATCGTCCTCGTCGCCCTAATCGTGGCCGGAGTCTGGGGCGTCAACACCGCCAACTCGCGCGCCGCCCTTCTGCGCATGGATCCGGATCTGGAAGCCATGGACGCGGTGTCGATGAAGTTCGCGCTCGGTCGCGGGCACGGCATCTACGAAAAGAACTGCGCCAGCTGTCACGGCGGCGGCGCCAAGGGCGATCAGAGCCGAGGCGTTCCTGACCTGACCGACAACGACTGGCTCTACGGCTCCGGCCTGACCAGCGATATCGAGACGGTCATCCTGTACGGCATCCGCGCGCCCAACCCCAAGACCTGGCGCCTGGCCGACATGCCCGCCTTCGCCCGTCCGGTTCCCTATGCGAAAGAGCCGGGCATCAAGCCGCTCAGCCCCGGCGACATCAACGACATGGTCCAGTTCCTGGCCTCGCTGCGCGGCGCGCCCTTCCAGGCCGACGCCGCCGGCCGCGGCGCCAAGCTCTTCTCCGACCGCGGCGGCTGCTACGACTGCCACGGCGACACCCACGGCGACAGCGCCATCGGCGGGCCCAACCTGGCTGACAACATCTGGCTCTACGGCGGCAGCGACAAGACGGTCTTCCAGTCCATCGCCTACGGCCGCGCGGGCTACTGCCCCGCCTTCGAAACCCGGCTGTCGCCGGCCAAAATCCGCGAGACGGCCCTGTACGTCTATTCGCTGTCCCATCAGAAAAGCCCGAGCGCGAAATGAGCAAGATTACCGACGCTTCCCAGGTGAGCCTCGCACGATCTCTGATCCTGTCCGGCGTCGCCGCGGTGATCGGCCTGGGCCTTGCCGGCTACGCCCTGTTCACCGCCAAAGGCACCACTACCCTGGTCGTGCCGCCCGAGGACGTGGCCCTGGTCAACCAGCAGCCGGTCGCGCGCAGCGACTTCGACCTGCAACTGCGGGCCGTCTACGGCGCGGTGGACATCAACCAGCTCAGCGCCGCCCAGCGCCAGAAGGTGCTCGACAGCATGATCCGCGAGGAGCTGTTCGTGCAGCGGGGCAAAGAGCTGGACGTGGCCTCGGTCGACACCGATGTCCGCTCGGCCATGGTCGCCGCTGTGGAGGCCGGCATCGCCGCCGACGTCATGGCCAGCCAGCCCACCAAAGAAAAGCTGATGGCCTACTACGAGGCGCACAAGGAAACCTATTCCAACGAAGGCACCATGACTGCCCGGGATCTGGTGTTCCCGGCCGCCAACGCCGCCGCCGCCCATGACGCCCTGGCCTCAGGACAAGCGCCTGACGCGGTCAACGCCAAGTTCGCGGGCAAGGACTCCGGCCGGCTGAACGGCGAAGATTTCTACTTCGCCGCCAAGATCCACCTGGGCGACGCCACCTTCGCCGCCGCCCGCGCGCTGGCTCCCAAGGCCGTCTCCGCGCCCATCCCCGGGCCTGACGGCGTGCACCTGATCTACATGGTCGCCAACAAGCCGCCCGTGGCCCTGACCTTCGACGAAGCCTACGCCCGCGTGCGCGGCGACTACCAGAAGGACGCCGTCAACCGCGTGCAGGCCTCCGACGAAGGCTTCTTCCGCAAGCGCGCTAACGTCCTGATCGCCAAGGACTTCAAGCAGTGAAGCTGAACATGGGTTGGCTGCGGCTGCTTCTCGCCACCCTGGCTCTTTCGCTGGGGGGAACCACCGCCTTCGCGCACGTGCGCAGCGAGTCCCACTCGGTGTGGGAAATCAACGGCGGCAATATCGACCTGGTGATGACCATCCCCAAGCTGGAGACCGCGCGGCTGACGCCGAACGGAACCCAGCCGGACGACCTGGCGGTGGAGAAATACCTGACGGCGCGCATCTATCCGACCGCCGACGGCAAGAAGTGCAACCTGATCCCGCCCGTGGTGGCCCTGTCCTCGGCGGCCGACTTCCGGCGCTACGACTTCACCTTCAAGTGCGTCAACGACAAGGACCTGACGATCACGTCGGAAGCCTTCTTCGACGTCGTGCCCAGCCACACCAACTTCGCCCAGATCCAGAACGTCGCCAGCGGCGAGTTCGTCGAGCAGCTGATCACCAACGACCACCGCACCGTGCAGGTGACCGGCGGCGAAGAGAACAAGCTGCAGACCGCCCACTTCATCGAGTTCGTGCAGATGGGCATCATGCACATCTTTACCGGCGTGGATCACATGTCCTTCCTGCTGGGCCTGGTGCTGATCTCCAAGCGCCTGCGCGACCTGATCTTCGTGGTCACCGGCTTCACTATCGGCCACAGCCTGACTCTGGCCCTGGCCGTCACCGGCATCCTGCGCCCCCACGCTGAATACATCGACGCCCTGGTGGCCCTGACCATTGCCCTGATCGGCGCCGAGAACCTCGGGGTGCAGACGCACAAGCCGATCTGGTTCGCCGCCGGACTTGGCGGGATGATGTTCCTGATGGCCATCTGGCAGATGCTGGGGCTGGGCGGCATGCCGGCCATGCTGCTGATCGGCGCGGGCCTGTTCACCGCCAACTATCTGATGATCTCCGGGCGCCTGCAGGACGCCGGACGGCTGCGCATGGTCATCACCCTGGTATTCGGCCTGATCCACGGCTTCGGCTTCGCCGCCGGCCTGTTGGAGCTACAGATCCCGCCCGGACGCCTGGCCGAGCTTCTGGTCGGCTTCAACCTCGGCGTTGAGTGCGGGCAGCTGACCCTGGTGGTCGGCACCTCGCTGATCGTCATCTGGCTGCACAAGATGAAATGGACCCTGCCCCGGCCGATCGTGGTCGACGTCTGCTCGGCCTTCCTGGTCGGGCTGGGGGTCTACTGGTTCTTCAGCCGCGCCTACGTCTGACCGGTAGCGGGAGCGCCGCGCCATGAAAGCCATCCTCATCCTCCACCGCTATCTGGGCGTGGTGGTCGGGCTGCTCATGGCGCTGTGGTGCCTGTCCGGCTTCGTCATGATGTACTCGGGCTACCCGCAGCTCAGCGGCGCCCAGAAGCTGAAAGGCCTGCCGCCGCTCAACCTGGCGTCGGCCACGCCCCGCCCGCCCCTGCAGCTTGCAGACGACTCCAAGGTCACCGGTTTCCGCCTGCAGATGATGAGCGACCGGCCGGTGCTGCTCGTGGGCCTCGGCCGCCGCCAGCGTCTGCTGGACCTTACCACCGGGACCGATTTGGACGAGGTCGACGCGCCGACCGCCCTGGCCGTCGCCTCCGCCTTCGCAAAGGGCAACGCCATCGCCGGCAAGCCCCACGACCTGGGTGTCATCGACGACGATCAGTGGACGGTCGAAGGCGCCGAGGCGCGCGGCCCGGTGCGCCACATCCGCTTCGACGACCCCGCCGCTACCCACCTCTACATCCCCACCGCCTCCGGCGAGCCGTCGCAGATCACCACCGGACGCACCCGCTTCTGGGGCTGGCTCGGCGCGGTGCCCCACTGGCTCTTCCCCACCGTCCTGAAGCGCAACAACGAGCTCTGGACCCAGGTCGTCATCTACGCCTCGCTGATCGGCGTCTTCCTCACCGCCACCGGCCTGTTCGTCGGCATCACCCGCTTCCGCCGCTACAAGTCCGGCCGCTGGTCGCCCTATCGCGGCTGGTTCTACTGGCACCACATCGCCGGCCTGGTGTTCGGCATCCTGACCCTGACCTGGGTGGGCACGGGCCTGCTGACCATGAACCCCTGGGGTTATGGCGAGAGCGACGTCGGCCAGGCCGAGCGGGCCGGGTTGGCGGGCACTGTGACCGGCGCCGATCTGAAGCAGTTCCTCGCCGCCGCGCCCAGCTTCGTTCACGGCGACCTGGCCCAGCTCAACGCGGCGACGCTCGGCGGCAAGCTCTACGTCATGGCCGTCCAGCGCGACGGAACCTCCCAGAGACTGAATGCTCAGGGCGCGCCCGCGCCGCTGCAGGAGCTTGAGCTGACCGCCGCCATGAAGGGCATGGGCGGCCCGGCGGTGGCGAAGTTCACGCGCATGGCCGGCCCCGACGCCTACTACTATACCAACTACGACCGCCCCGCGGTCCTGCCCGCCTACCGCGCCGACACCGGCGACGCGCGCCACTCGACCTACTACATCGACGCCGCGAGCGGCCGGATGGTCTTCGCCATCGACGACGGCGGCCGTCAGAGCCGTTGGATCCGCACCGGCCTGCACGACTTCGACTTCGCGTGGATGCGCGCGCGGCCCATCTGGGACGTGATCGTCCTGATCCTTCTGGCCGGCGTCACCGGCACCTGCATCACCGGCGCCTGGCTGTCGATCAAACGGGTCATCCGCGACGCGAAGGCGGTGGCAAGCGCCGTGCCGGGCAAGGCCCCTGAAAGCAAGACCGCCGCCGCCAGGACCTAGGCTACTTCCCCTCGCCCTTCGCCAGCCTCACCGCCGCGTCCTTCTCGTCCACCTTTACGTTCGTCGTCCCTGACGTCTTGCCGATGTAAGGCCGGGCCATGGCCAGCATCGCCGGGACGACCTGGGGCAGTCCGCCTTCCGGGCCGGTGGACTTGACCCGCACCTGCCACTGCGGCTTGGCCGGCGCCTCGGGCGCGGCGGCGTCGCGATAGTAGGCCGTGACGATGATCTCGCGGTTGTAGACGGTGACCGTGCGGGCCAGCCCTCCGTCATCTTCCTCGCTCTCGCTCTGGAAATCCCCGCCGCCCGCGCCGCCGAAGCCCTCGCCGCCCCCGCCGCCGCTGGGGCCCGGGCGGATCGTCCCCTGGGCGCCGACACCCTGCGCACGCGCAGCAGGACGCGCGCGCGTCACCTGCTTGAGCGGCCCGCTGATCCCATAGGCCAGACGCACGATCAGGTCGGCGGCGTCCGGCGAGGCCGCCGGCGTGAACCCCTCGGCCTGGAGGAGGCGTGCAAGGCCGGCGCTGTAGACGGGGAACTGGGCGTCGGTGTCGCCGGGCTTGGGCGCCGGAGCCACGACGAAGGTTTTGTGGCCGCCGGAGTTCGGCGTGGCGATGCTGGACACCGATCCAGCGAACTGCAGGCAAAGGGCGGCGCAGAGCAGGCTCATGGCGCGATGCTAGGCGCCGCTTGCACGCAAGCGAAAGGCCGGAACCTCAGCCCCGGCCCAGATGCCTAATGAACCCGCGCTTTGCCGATCTGCAGCGCGCCGTCGCCCGCTGAAACGGCAACCACCTCGCCGTCCTTGATCTCCCCGCCCAGCAGGCGCTTGGCGATGGGATCGACCAGCTCCTTCTGGATCACCCGCTTCAGCGGGCGCGCGCCGTAGACGGGGTCGTAGCCGCGCTCTCCCAGCCAGTGCAGGGCATCGGGCGAGACGGTCAGGTTGATGCGTCGTTCGGCCAGCCGCTGCTCCACTCGGCTCAGCTGGATGCGCACGATGGAGTCCATCTGCGCGCGGCCCAGGCGCCGGAACAGGATGATCTCGTCGATCCGGTTCAGGAATTCGGGACGGAAGTGGCTGCGCACCGCCTGCATCACATGCGGCCGGGCGGCCTCGACGTCCTCGCCCTCCTCCTGGCTGGCCAGATATTCCGAGCCCAGGTTGGAGGTCATGATGATCAGCACGTTCTTGAAGTCGACCGTGCGCCCCTGCCCGTCCGTCAGCCGCCCGTCGTCGAGCACCTGCAGCAGCACGTTGAACACGTCCGGGTGGGCCTTCTCGACCTCGTCGAACAGCACCACCTGATAGGGCCGCCGGCGCACCGCCTCGGTCAGGGCCCCGCCCTCGTCATAGCCGACATAGCCCGGAGGCGCGCCGATCAGGCGGCTGACCGAATGCTTCTCCATGTACTCGGACATGTCGATGCGGGTGATCGCCGTCTCGTCGGCGAACATGAACTCGGCCAGGGCCTTGGTCAGCTCGGTCTTGCCCACGCCCGTGGGGCCCAGGAACAGGAAGGAACCGATCGGCTTGTTGGGGTCGTTCAGACCCGAGCGGGCGCGGCGCACGGCGTCGGCCACCGCTTCCAGCGCCTCGTCCTGGCCCACCACCCGCCCGCGCAGGGCGTCTTCCATCTTGAGCAGCTTCTCGCGCTCGCCTTCCAGCATCTTCTCCACCGGCACGCCGGTCCAGCGGCTGACCACGGCGGCGATCTGTGCGGCGTCGACGACTTCGGGCGTCAGCTGGTCCTTGGCGGCGGTCTCGGCCTGCGCCAGCTGCTTCTCCAGCGAGGGGATCTGGCCGTACATGATCTCGGACGCGCGCTGCAGGTCGCCCTGCCGCTGGGCCTGGGCCAGTTCGTTGCGCAGCCGGTCCAACGCCTCGCGGGTCTGGGCGGCCGAGCCGACCTTCTCCTTCTCCGCCTTCCAGCGCGTGGTCATCTCGTCGGAGCGGGCCTCCAAGTCGTCGAGATCGCCTTGCAGGTTGTAAAGCCGCTGGACGGAGGCCGCGTCGGTCTCCTTGCGCAGGGCTTCGCGCTCGATCTTCAGCTGCACCAGCCGCCGGTCGATCTCGTCCAGCTCCTCGGGCTTGGAATCCACCGCCATGCGCACGCGGCTGCCCGCCTCGTCGATCAGGTCGATGGCCTTGTCCGGCAGGAAGCGGTCGGTGATGTAGCGGTTGGACAGCGTGGCGGCGGCGACGATGGCGCTGTCGGAAATGCGCACCCCGTGGTGCACCTCGTACTTCTCCTTCAGCCCGCGCAGGATCGACACGGTGTCCTCCACCGACGGCTCCTCCACGAAGATCGGCTGGAAACGCCGGGCCAGGGCGGCGTCCTTTTCGACGTGCTTGCGGTATTCCTCCAGCGTCGTTGCGCCGACGCAGTGCAGTTCGCCGCGCGCCAGGGCGGGCTTCAGAAGGTTGGAGGCGTCCATCGCTCCGTCGGTCTTGCCGGCGCCGACCAGCGTATGCATCTCGTCGATGAACAGGATGATCGAGCCCTCGGCGGCGGTCACCTCGTTCAGCACCGCCTTCAGCCGCTCCTCGAACTCGCCGCGGTACTTGGCTCCGGCGATCAGAGCGCCCAGGTCCAACGACAGAAGCTGCTTGTCCTTCAGCCCCTCGGGCACGTCCCCGTTGACGATGCGCAGGGCCAGGCCCTCGACGATGGCGGTCTTGCCCACGCCGGGCTCGCCGATCAGGACGGGGTTGTTCTTGGTGCGGCGGCTCAGCACCTGGATGGTGCGGCGGATCTCTTCGTCGCGGCCGATCACCGGGTCCAGTTTGTCGTCGCGTGCCGCCTGGGTCAGGTCGCGGGCATAGCGCTTCAGCGCGTCATAGCCTTCCTCGGCCGAGGCGCTGTCGGCGGTGCGGCCCTTGCGGATCGCGGCGGCGGCGCTCTCCAGGCTGGCGGGCGTGACCCCGGCGCTCTTCAGGACCTTGGCCGCGTCGGCTCCCTCCTTGGCCACGGCGGCCAGCAGGCGCTCGGTGGTGACGAAGGCATCGCCCGAAGCCTTGGCTGCCTCCTCGGCGGCCGCGAAGACCTTGGCGGTGTCGGCCTTCATATAGAGCTGGCCCGACCCGCCCTCGACCTTGGGCAGCTTGGCGATCAGGGCTTCGGTTTCGCTAGCGGCGCGCGCGGTATCACCGCCCGCCGACTGGATCAGCTGACGGGCCAGCCCGTCCTTCTCTTCCAGCAACACCTTGAGCAGATGTTCGGGGACCAACTGCTGGTGCCCGCGCGCCAGAGCCAGGCTCTGCGCCGATTGGATCGCCTGTTTGGCCCGATCCGAATAGAGGTCGATGTTCATACCTAGTCCCTGGATGGCGACATGGTTCGAGCGACCCTATCAGGCATCGCCGCAAACGCTCAGGGCGTGATCTAGGTGCGGCGCCGGGACCCTACAAGGGCCCGTTTGCCGCAGTATCAGACCTCTTCGGTCTCAGGCGCCGCGGAGCCTTCGCCTTCGCCGCCTTCGAAGCTGCGCGGGGCGCGGCGGCGGCGGGGCTTCTTGGCTTCGCCGTCCTCGGTCTCCACCGCACGCGGCGGGGCGTCCGAGCGGGCCTGCAGGAAGGCGGGCGCCGGGCTCAGCGAACCATCCTGCGACCGCAGCTGCCGCTCGCCTTCGGCGGGGGCGCTGGACACGGGATTCGATACCGGCTCGTCCGCTGTCGCGGGATCGCGGGGGCGGTCGTTACGGTCGAACCGGTCGCGGCCATAGCGGTCACGGCGCGGACGGTCGTCACGCTGGCCGTCGCGGGGCTGCTGGTTGTTGTCGCGAGGACGGTCGTCGCGAGGACGGTCGTCGCGAGGGCGGTCGTCGCGTTGGCCGTCTCGGGGGCGATCATCACGCGGGCGGTCGTCACGGGGCCGGTCGTCGCGGTAGCGGTCCTGCTGCTGGCGATCGTCACGGGGACGGTCATCGCGAGGGCGGTCGTCGCGGTTGTAGTTGCGGTCCCGATCATCGCGTTGCCGATCGTCGCGCTGACGGTCGCGGGTCTGCCATTCGTTGCGGTCCTGGCGCTGCTCGCCGCCTTCGCCGTCCGAGTGCCCGGTGACCGGGGCGTCGCCCTCGGCGGAGGGCGCTTCGCCCGGATCGGCCTGGGCGCCGCTCTCGTCCTCAAAGTCGATGTCGTAGCCGGAGGTGAAGGTGTCGCGGCCGATGATGTCAGCCACGGGGCGGGTCGGCTGCACGGCGCGAACGACCCGGAAATAATGTTCCGCATGCTGCAGATAGTTTTCGGCGAGGACCCGGTCGCCGGAGGTGGAGGCGTCGCGCGCCAACTGCTGGTACTTCTCGAACACGTGCTGGGCGTTGCCGCGGATCTTGACGTTGTCCGGTCCGTTGGACTCGAACGACCGGTTGGCGTTGTGCTGCTGCGGCTTGCCGCCGCCGCCCTGCCCGGCGTTGCCGCCCCGGTTGCGCCCACGCTGGCGCTTCATACCCTTGAAATCTCTCATCAATCGCTGACCGTCTCGCCGCCGCTTACGGACAGTCCGAAGCGTTGCGGTCGAGGTTGCCTTCTCAGGGTTCGCCTGGCCGCCCGCCGTATCCGGCTGGGCGCCGTAATGAGCCCCGTTCCACTCAGGCGCGCGGCGCGAAGCCGTCGCGATTTGCCGGGAGCCGCTGCGCCCCCGAACGGGAACGCTCAGACCGACGATTTGGGTGAAGACACCTCTGATGTAGCGAACGAGTCGTTCAAATCCAAGGGTTTTATTGTGTCAGTGGCGCGGTTTGTTGGCGCAGTCAGGCCTGGGCTCGTCCGATCACAACCCGGTCGCGCGTCCCCAGGTCGCTGATCACGCGGCAGAAGCCGGCGCCCGCCTGCTTCATCAGCGCATCCACCGCCTCGCCCTGGTCGTGGCCGATCTCCAGCGCGAACACGCCGCCGGGCTTCAGCACACGGAGCACTTCGGGGGCCAGCAGCCGGTAGGCGTCCAGCCCGTCCGGCCCGCCGTCCAGTGCCAGACGCGGCTCGTGCACGCTGACCTCGGGGTCCAACCCAGCGATGTCCCCGCTGGGGATGTAGGGCGGGTTGGCCGCCACGGCGTCGAAGGCGGCGTCCGGCTGACCTTCGGTCCAGGAGGCATGAACAAGACTGGCGCGGTCCTCAAGCTTCAGCAGCGCCACGTTCTCGCGCGCCACCGCCAGCGCCTCGGGCGAGATATCCACGCCAACCCCGGTCCACAGCGGCCGTTCCGCCAGCAGGGCCAGCAGGATGGCGCCGGATCCCACGCCCAGATCGAGGATGCGGATCGGCTGGTCGCCCGGCAGGGACTTGAGAAGAGCGTCAACCAGTGTCTCGGTGTCCGGGCGCGGGGTCAGCACGTCGCGCGTGACCTTCAGCTCAACGGTCCAGAAGCCCTTCCTGCCCAGGATGTGGCTGACCGGCTCGCGCGCCTCGCGCCGCGTCAGGAAACCGTCCAGCGTCTGCTCCTGCTCGGGCGTCAGCGCTCGGTGCGGATCGGTGACGATGTCGGTGCGGCTAGCGCCGGCCGCCGCCTCCAGCATCAGCCGCGCGTCGATCACCGGGGCGTCGACCTTGGCCGCCTCCAGCCGCCGCCGCGCCTGCGCCCAGGCCTGCACCAGTGTCAGGGTCATTGGAACGGTCCCAAGGCCGCGTCGCCCACCGCCAGACGCCCGCCGCCCGTCACGCTGGCGTAGACGCCGCAGCACATGTGGCCGTAGCGGGCGAACAATTCGGGCACCATGTCGATATCCTTGTCGCCGGTCGCCGGATCGACGTGGGTGGCCGCGCAGCGCACCGTGTCATCCAGTAGGGTCAGCTCCGCCTCGCCCAGCCGCAGGGTATGCCCGGCATGGCCGTATTCGGACCACGGCGGCCAGCCCTCCACCAGCACGTTGGCGCGGAAGCGGGCCGGATCGACCGGACGCCCCAGCCGCTGCTCCAGGTCGCGCACACTGTCCAGGTTGAGCACCGAGACGAAGCCCTTGCGACTGTCCATGAACCGATGGGCGCCCGGGGCCGCCAGCACCTTCAACCGTCCATGCGCGTCGTCGCTGTCCTGCGCGCTGAGAAAGCCCGCCAGCCAGGCCTCGAACCCCGCCCTGCCCTGGCGGGTCGTCAGCCGCCCGGCGTAAGGCTCAAGACCTTCGCATTCCACCCGCAGCTCGCCGGTCTGATCGTCATAGCGGGTGCGGGCGCGGGCCAGGGCCGGGATTCGGGCCAGGACGGTGAAGCGCATCTTGGAGATATGCCCCGGCTGGGCGGGATCGAAGCCGCTCGGCCCGTCCTCCACCGCATAGATGCGGTCGCAGGGGAAATGGGCGCCGGGCTCCAGCACGACAGCCTCCAGCGCTTCGGGCGTGAAGCCTTTGACGGGATGGCGATAGAGGGCGGCGATGCGGCCGGTCATGTCCGGTCTGTGCCTGACCCCTGCCCCCGGCGCAAGGCCCGGAACGTCGGGTGGACTGGACCGTTCAAGCAGAGCCGTTGGCGCCGCCGTCGGGCGGGCCCGTCCGGATTGCACGCTTGCCCAAGCCTTCGCCTCACGACCCGCCCGCCCTGATCCGGCGCCCCAGCCTGAAGACCTCCGCGCGCCTGGCCCCCTGGGTCGCGCTCGGCGTCATGCTGACCCTGTGGCCGCGCGACAAGACGGGCCTGAACGCGAGCGGCGCTGCGGAAATGGAAGCGGGGCGCGGCCGTCATGCCCGCTCGCCGGCCGAAATCCCCGCCGCCGGCTGGAAGGATATCGCCTGGCGCACCTGGCACGAGTTCAACGACGACCGCATCACCACCGTCGCCGCCAGCGTCGCCTTCTTCGGCATCCTGGCCCTGTTCCCCGGCATGGCCGCCTTCGTCTCGCTTTACGGCATGTACGCCGACGTCGGCACGGCGCAAAAGGAGCTGGAATATCTGACCGGGGTGCTGCCCGCCGACAGCCTGACCTTCATCGGCGGCGAGATGATCCGCATCGCCGCCACCAAACGCGCCAGCCTGGGCGCCACCTTCAGCGTCTCGCTGCTGCTGTCCCTGTGGAGCGCCAACGCCGGCATCAAGTCGCTCTTCGGCGGACTCAACGTGGCCTACGAGGAGCGCGAGAAGCGCGGCTTCATTCGACTGAACCTGATCACCCTGGGCTTCACGCTGGCCATGCTGGCCTTCGTGATGCTGGCCATGACCGCCATGGTCGCCGCGCCGGTGGCCCTGGCCTTCTTCGACCTGGACGCCAAGTCCCGCCTCATCGCCGCCTTGCGCTGGCCTCTACTGCTGCTGGTCGTGTTCGCCGGACTGTCGGTCGTCTACCGCTTCGGACCGAGCCGCGAGCACGCCCGCTGGCGCTGGGTCACCTGGGGCGGCGTGGTGGCCTCGTTCGGCTGGCTGGGGGTGTCGCTTCTGTTCTCCTGGTACGTCGGCTCTTTCGGCCACTACAGCCTAACCTACGGCTCGCTGGGCGCGGTAGTCGGCTTCATGACCTGGATGTGGCTGTCGGTGACGGTGATCCTGCTAGGCGCCGAGTTGAACGCGGAGATGGAGCACCAGACCGTGCGCGACTCCACCACCGGCGAGCCCCTGCCCATGGGCGTGCGCGGAGCCAAGATGGCCGACTCCGTGGGCAAGGCCGCACCGTAGCCGGTCAGGCGTGGCTGGGGGTCCGCCAGGCCTTCAGCCGGCCGTAAAGCTCCGCCGGCAGCGCCAAACCCAGGCGGCAGGCGATCAGCCCCGCCATCGCCGGGATCAGCCACACGATCCGCGCCTGGTAGCGCGAGAAGGCGCCCGACAGCACGCCGCACACCCCGGCATTGAGGAACACGATCCCCATCAGGATCACGCCCGCGGCCACCAGGGGTGTGCTCGGCCGCGCCCAGGGCGCCTTGCGGTCCTTCAGGTCGCCGAGCACATCCGGCCGGCTGAAACGCCAAGCCGCGAACAGGAAGCTCAGCACGATCACCAGCTCGTTCCAGTGCTTGATGAAGCGGATGTCGAACGGCGGCTTGCAGCCGGGCCCCAGCGGCTTGCATTCCCTGGGGTTGGGGATCAGGTCCACCAGACGGGTGGTCTTCCAGTATTCATTGGCCAGGAACTGGCGAGGGTCGCGCAGCGGGTCGTGCGCCGAGATACGCACCATCTGGTCGATCCAGTTTTCGGTCGAAGCGGTCAACTGGCCCCAGGGGTCGTCGAGGATGGCCGCCTTCACGAACTTGGACTCCTCGGCCTCCATGCGCAGCTGCAGGGGCGAGGACTTCAGGGCGTTGAAGGCGCCGATGGCCGGGCTCTCCTCCCACAGGATATCGTCCGAGCGGCTGAGCGGCGCATCGATGGCGCGGCACAGGACATAGGGGTTGTCCGGCCCCTTGCAGACCTTGTGCAGATAGGCCCGGCCCGGTCCGTCGGCCAGCACCCGCGCCATCAGGAAGGGCGGGCGGTGCATCACCGTTCCGGTGCGCGTCTTGAAGGCGTCGAAATAGAGCTTGGACGACAGCACCGCGCCACCCATGGCCGCCACGCACAGCATCACACCCACCAGCACCTGCCTGCGCGGCGCCTTCAACCACAGCAGCACGATCACGGCCGGGACGATGGCGGCGATGGCGGTCAGCATGTGCGAGGTGTGCACCACATAGGCGAAGGCCAGGACGGCGAAGACCCCCGCCTTCTCCAGCCAGGACAGACGGTCGGCGAACACGGTCATCAGCACGAATCCCACTGCCGCCACCCCGGCGAACACGTCGGGCATGATGAAGGTCGAGAAGAACGGCAGGGTCGATCCGGCGGTCAGCCCCGCCATCAAAGCGAGATAGGTCCACCGCGCCGCGCCGGGCGCCGCGCTCTTCCACAGCAGATACACGGTCCAGGCGCAGATCAGGGCCTGTGCCGCCGCCACGCCCCAGAGGTTGCTGAGCTTGTCGACCGCGAACAGGAAGAATCCGTAGATCGGCGAGCGCGCCCCCATGATGGCGACGTCGATCTGGTCGTCGTCCGAGACCGGCGTGTGCAGGGCGTCGTGGTCTCCGGCGAAGGCCGCCGGGATGCGCTTGATCGCCTGGGCGACGTTCTCGCCCATCAGGTAGTAGCCGTCAGTGTCGAAGAACACCGAGGGGCGCCCCGCGGCGAAGGCGGTGGTCATCAGCATCAGCGCGCCCAGCAGCACGCAACCCAGCGACCGCAGCCGGTCCAGAGCGGTGGGGGCCTTGCCGGCGTCTTTTGAGGAAGGTTTGCCTCGCATATTGATCCGCTCTAGCGCGCCGGACGCCGCCGCGCCAGCGACGAACCCTCAGTTCTGACACCTCAACTCACTGTGCCCGCTAGCTTGGCGATTCGCCCCGGCATACGATGGGAATCGCCCGCTCAGGTTTTGGGCTCAGTTGTTCGAAGGACTCATGGCCGACTCTGCCGACACGCGTACACCGGCCGAAAAAGAAGCCCGGATGATGGCGACTCTGACCAACAGCGTCTTCATCCTGACGGTGCTGGCCTGCGTCGGGGTGGCTCACTGGCTGGCCGAGCTGCTCACGCCCCTGATGGTGGCGGTGTTCGCCCTGATCCTGATCGACTCCCTGGCGCTACAGGTAGGCCGCCTTCTACCCAATTCTGCGGACTGGGCGCGGGTCGGCATCGCCTTCGCCGTGATCAGCCTGGTCCTGGTCGGCGCCGGCGCACTGGTGGTCCACTCCGCCCCACGATTCGCCTCCAGCATCCTGGACGCCGTCAGCCAGGCTCAGGGCATCGGCTATCAGGTGTCCTCCAACCTCAACCTGCCCAATGGCGCGCGGTTCGAGACCCTGGACCTGAAACCCTATGTCTCCGGCATGCTGCTGGGCATCCGCCAGCTGGCGACCAACCTGCTGCTGGTGGTGATTTACCTCGGCTTCCTGCTGGCCTCGCGGCGCACCTTCGACCACAAGGTCGGCCGCCTGTTTCCTACCAACAAAGGCCGCGAGCACGCCGAGCGGGTATTCCGCCGGGTCCGCACCGGGGCGGAAAGCTACATCGCCCTGCAGGCCTTCAAGGGCGTGTTGCTGGGCGGCGTCTTCTTCGTGGTCATGAAGGTGTTCGGCCTGGATAACTCCGTCTTCCTGGCCTTCCTCGTCTTCCTGGCCTCCTTCATCCCCATCCTGGGTCCAGCCGCGGCGGTGGTGACACCGGTGTTGCTGGGCTTGGCGGAGTTCGGCTTTGGCTGGCGCTCAGTGCTGCTGTTCGTGGCCCTGGAAGCGGCGGTGATCGCCATCGACAGCGTGCTTCTGCCCCGTCTTCAGGGCGAGCGGCTCGATGTGGACCCGGTCGTGGTGCTGGTGTCCCTGACCTTCTGGAGCATGATCTTCGGCATCATCGGCGCCATCTTCTCCACCATCCTGACCGTGGTGGTGATCGCCATCGCCTCGGAAACCCCGCGCCTGCGCTGGCTGGCCATCGTGCTGTCCAAGCGCGGCGAGGCCGCCGCGCCCACGGCCTAGGCGAAGCTCTCTTCCAACGCCGCCAACCGGGCCGCCTGATCCTCTCCGATCAAGGCCTCTATCAACTCGTCCATGTCGCCTTCGACGAACTTGGGCAGGTTGTAGAGAGTCAGGTTGATGCGGTGGTCGCTGACCCGCCCCTGCGGATAGTTGTAGGTGCGGATGCGCTCGGAGCGGTCGCCCGACCCCACCTGGCTCTTGCGCGCGTCGGCGCGGGCGTTGTCCAGAGCCTGGCGCTGCATGTCATAGAGGCGCGCTTTAAGCACCTTCATCGCCTTGGCCCGGTTCTGGTGCTGCGACTTCTCCGAAGAGGTCACCACCGTGTTGGTCGGCAAGTGGGTGATGCGCACGGCGGAGTCGGTCTTGTTGACGTGCTGGCCGCCGGCGCCGGACGCGCGATAGGTGTCGATGCGCAGGTCCGAGTCCTTTATGTCGATCTCGACGTCCTCGACCTCGGGCAGCACGGCCACGGTGGCGGCGGAGGTGTGGATGCGCCCTTGCGTTTCCGTCGCCGGCACACGCTGCACCCGGTGCACGCCGCTCTCGAACTTCAGCCGCCCGAACACGCCGTCCCCGGTCACCGAGGCGATGATTTCCTTGTAGCCGCCGGCCTCGCCCTCCGACGCGCTCTCCACCTCGACCCGCCAGCCGCGCGTCGACGCATAGCGCTCGTACATGCGGAACAGGTCGCCCGCGAAGATGGCCGCCTCGTCCCCGCCCGTGCCGGCGCGCACTTCCAGGATGGCGGAAGCGTTCTCGTCCTTGTCCTTGGGCGCCAGCAGCAGCGCCACCTCGCGCTCCAACAGCGGCAGCCGCTCGTCCAGCGCCTGCAATTCGTCCTGCGCCATCTCCTTCAGCTCGGGATCGCCGGACGCCAGCATCTCCTCCAGCTCGGGCCGTTCAGCGCGCGCCTTCAGCAGGGCCGAGACGGCATCCGCCACCGGCTTGATCTCGGCGTGCTCCTTGGAGAGCTTGACGATTTCCGTCCCGTCCGTAGCCGCGCCCATCCGCGCTTCCACCTGGTGGAAACGGTCGAGCATCTGGTCGAGACGAGCCTGGGGCAGGTGCATGGGGGTCCTACGAGAAGAAGCGAGGCTCTTAGCCTAAGCCACGGCGCCTTGCCATATCGGCCGCAACCGCCAACATCGGCTTATGGCCCCTTTGATCCCGCCGGCTCCCGTCCCGCCCAAGGGTCCCCTGCCCCTCTGGAAGTTCGTTCTCCAGCTGCGCAAGAGCACCATCGGTATCTGGGGCGAGCGCGCCTATGACATGATGGTGTTCGGCGGTAAGCGCTTCGGCGTCGCCACCCTGATGGTCAATGATCCCGAAGGCGTGCGCCACATCTCGGCGGGCGACACAAAGGGCCTCTACCACAAGTCGATCACCACCCGCCGCCTGGTCCGCCCCGCCGCCGGCAACGGCCTCGTCTTGTCCGAAGGCGCAGAGTGGAAGAAGCAGCGGCGCGTGCTGGCGCCGGCCTTTACCCCCAGCGCGGTCAATCTGTTCATTCCGCACTTCAGGGCGGCGGCGCAGCAGCTGCTGGATGAACTGGCCAAAACGCCCCGCGCCAACCTCGCTTTCGCCTTCCAGGAGGCTGCGCTGGACGCCGCCTGCCGCACCCTCTTCTCCATGCCCATCGGCGGACGCGGACGCCGCCTGGCCATGCTGGCGCGGGCCTATGTGAAGGGTCCGGGGCGGCCGATGATCTGGGACAGCCTGGCCCCCTCCGAAAGCTTCCTCTGGTTCCTGACCCCTGGCCGCGCCATCTTCCGCCGCCGCTGGCTGAAGGAGGTGCGGGGCGTGGTGGCCGACCGCCGCGATCAGCCGCGTCATGAACGGGCGACCGATCTGCTGGACCTGCTGATCGAGTCCAACGACCCGGAAACCGGCGGCATGACCGACGCCGAAATCCGCGATCAGGTCTCCACCTTCATCGGCGCGGGCTTCGAGACCACCGCTCGCGTGCTGTTCTGGACCGTCTACCTGCTGGCCCGCGACAAGACAGAGCAGGACCGTCTGCGCGCCGAGGTCCGCGCCTTCCCCCCCGCCAACGTGACAACCCTGGCCGATCTCGCACGCTGGCCCCGGATGCGCGCGGTGCTGCAGGAGTCCATGCGCCTCTATCCGCCCGCCCCCCTCTACACCCGCGTCTCAATGGGTCCAGACGAGGTCGCCGGCCGTCAGGTCGAGCCGGGCACGATCGTCATGATCAGCCCCTGGCTGATACACCGGCACAACAAGCTCTGGGACCAGCCGTCCGCCTTCATCCCCGACCGCTTCGAGGGCAAGCCTCAGGACTATCTGACCAACCCCGCCTACATCCCCTTCGGCGCCGGCCCGCGAACCTGCATCGGCGCGGCCTTCTCCCTGGCCGAGGTGTCCATCGTCCTGGCCATGTTCCTGGAGCGGTTCGAGGCCGAGCTGGACGACGACCGTCCGATCACCCCCGTCTCAATCATCACCACCATGCCCGACATCGAGCCCTGGTTCGCCCTGAAGCCGGCGCCCGCATTTGGCGCTTGAACAGGCCGGGGCGCGCCTTGCACTGTGGGACTCCGCTGGAGACCGCCGCCCTTGTCCACCGACCCGATCGACCCGCCCGCCCATACCAACGAGCTGACGGTCCGCAGCCTCATCCTCGGCGCCCTGATCACCGTCGTCTTCACCGCCGCCAACGTCTATTTCGGCCTCAAGGCCGCCCTCACCTTCGCCTCCTCCATCCCGGCGGCGGTCATCTCCATGGCCGTGCTCAGCGCCTTCAAGCGCAGCACCATCCAGGAGAACAACATCATCCAGACGGTGGCTTCCGCCGCCGGCGCCCTGGCTTCGGTGGTGTTCGTCCTGCCCGGCCTGATCATGGTGGGCTGGTGGACCCACTTCCCGTTCTGGCTGACCTTCGGCCTATGCGCACTGGGCGGCATCCTCGGGGTCACCTTCTCCATCCCCCTGCGCCGGGCTCTGGTGACCGGTTCCGACCTGCCCTTCCCCGAGGGCGTGGCCTGCGCCGAGGTGCTCAAGGTAGGCGCGGGCGCGCATGGCGGCGGCGCGGACGCCGCGGCGGATGCGGCGGCGAGCAAGGCGGGCCTGCTGGCCGTGGTCTGGGGCGCCCTCGCCTCGACCGCCTATCTGATCCTGGTCAACACCCAGATCTTCGCCTCGGACGTGGTCCGCTATTTCCGCGTCGGACGCGGCGCCACAGGCTTCGACGTCGGCATGTCCCTGGCCCTCTTCGGCGTCGGCCATCTGGTCGGGCTGTGGGTCGGGGTGGCAATGCTGGTGGGGATCGTGATCGCCTGGGGCGGCGCGGTGCCCTACCTGTTTTCGCTCGCCGTCCACGCGGGGCCGGTGGCCGAGGCGGCTCTGGACATCTGGGCGCACAAGGTCCGCTTCATCGGCGCCGGCCTGATCGGCACGGCGGCCCTCTGGTCCCTGGTCAAGCTGGCTCACCCTGTGCTCGGCGGTCTGGCCTCGGCCATCGCCGCATCCCGGGCCCGCCACGCCTCGGGCAAAACAGTCTTACCTTTGCAGGAGCAGGACCTGCCGATCGGCTGGACGGCGGTCATCACCGGCGCCTGCCTCGCGGCCATCGGCGTCATGTTCGTCTACCTCGCGGTCCAGGGCGGCCTCGGCGCCGCGACCTGGGCGCTCGTCGCCGGAGGCATCGTCTATGTGCTGGTGGTCGGCCTCTTCATCTCCACCGTCTGCGGCTACATGGCCGGACTGATCGGATCGTCCAACAGCCCGGTGTCCGGCGTCGGCATATTGGCGGTGCTGGTGGCGGCGCTGCTGATGGCGGGCGTGGTGCGGCCCCTGGTCGGCGCCGGCCTCGGCCCGGCCCTCGTCGCCTTCGCCCTGTTCGCCACCACCTTCGTCTTCTCCGCCGCCATCATCGGCAACGACAACCTGCAGGACCTCAAGACCGGCCAGCTGGTCGGCGCCACACCCTGGAAGCAGCAGGTCGCCCTGATCGTCGGCGTGCTGGTCGGCGCCGCGGTGATCCCGCCGGTGCTGGACCTGCTCAACAAGGCCTACGGCTTCGCCGGCGTGCCCGGTGTCGATCCGGCCCACGCCCTCTCCGCTCCCCAGGCCTCGCTGATCTCCAGCCTGGCCAAGGGCGTGATCCAGGGCGAGCTGGACTGGAGCCTGATCGGCATCGGCGCGGCCATCGGCGTGCTGGTCATCGCCGCGGACGAGCTGCTCGGCAAGCTCGGCCGCCCGCGCCTGGCGCCCCTGGCGGTCGGGATGGGGGTCTATCTGCCAATGGCCACCACGGTGATGGTCATCGTCGGCGCCATCGGCGGCCACGTCTTCGAGCACCGGGCGTCGAAGCGGCCCGACGCCGCCGCGCTCAAGCAACTGGGCGTGCTGTTGGCCTCGGGCCTGATCGTCGGCGAGGGTCTGACCGGCGTGGTCCTGGCGGGTGTGGTGGTCGCATCGGGCAAGCCCGCGCCGATCGCTCTGGTGGGCGACAGCTTCCTGCTGGCCTCGCAGGTGTTGGGCGTGATCGCCCTGGCCGCAACGGTCTTCGGTCTCTACGCCTGGATCGGCAAGGCCGCCCGCCGCGCCTAGCTAGCCCGCAGCTGAAGCCCGCCCTCCGGCCAGCAGCGGCCGGTCGGAGCTGCGCGCCTGATCGGTGAACAGGAAGCGCACCTCGCGGTTCTTGAAGTCGACCCACACCCGGTCGAACATCCGCAGCGTGCTCATGCCCAGCAGCATGGCCGGCTTATCCTTCAGCCCGAACTGATCGAACGCATGCAGATCGGCATAGGCCACCTGCAGGTTGTTGACCCACACATGGCCGATCGACACCCGAGGGATGTTCGACAGATCCGCCTCCACCTTCACCCCGGTCACACCGGTCACCGCCGCGATGTTCGGTGTCTGGGCGCGGCGTTTAACCAGGGTCTGGCGCAGGGCCAGATTGCCGATGGTCATCTCCCCGCCGGTGTCGATGATCACATAGAGGGGGATGTTCCCGTCCGCCCAGGAGTCCACCAGGATCAGCTGGCCGTACTTGCTCTTGGCCCGCACCGTCACGGCGCTGGGGTCCTCGTCCCGGCGCGAGGAGGGCTGGATGCGCATCTCCTTGGCCTTGAAGTCCATGATGATGGTCCGGTCGGCCACCGCGTCGATGCCCAGCATCCCCGCCGCGCCGAGGTTGGACTGCAGCAGCACCGGAGCCTGCACATTGGCCGTCTCGCGCCCGCCGACCCCCAGGGTCCGGATCAGGGCGCTGGGCGCCGCCTCCACCCCGGTGGCGCTGGACACCTGGATGATCCCGCCGGCGGGAAGCTGCAGCTGGGCCGCCAGGCTGTCGGCGATCACGGTGCGGTTGGAGCCGGTGTCCACCACGAAGTCGAAAGGGCCCTGGCCGT
This sequence comes from uncultured Caulobacteraceae bacterium, assembly GCA_903929535.1. Classification (GTDB taxonomy): domain Bacteria; phylum Pseudomonadota; class Alphaproteobacteria; order Caulobacterales; family Caulobacteraceae; genus BOG-938. The sequence goes on from CAIYVC010000110.1 coordinate 42,671, forward strand.
TCACGGTCACCGGCACGGTCATGCGCGAGGACTTGTCCTGCGCCGCCTTCACGGTCACTGAATCCAGCAGGCTCGAAGGAGCGGCGTAGTCCTTCACCACGGCCTGCTGGGCGCGGGCAAGGCCGGGGGCGAAGGCGGCGGCCGTCAGCAGTCCGGCGAAAGCGCGCCTCGTCTGGGCGTCGTTATGCAGATGATCTCCCATCCGCCGACAATACGCTCAATTGGCGGGACGGCGAATACTCTGATCGCCGTACTATTCGGCGGCGTCGAGCCGGGCCTTCTCTGCCTCGATCTGGGCGGCGCGCTGTTCGACCAGTTCGACGATGTGCTCGACCATCTGCTCGTTGTCCAGCTTGTGGTCCGGACGGCCCGAGACATACATCATGCCAGAGCCCTTGCCCCCGCCGGTGAAGCCCAGGTCCGTCATCAGCGCCTCGCCCGGACCGTTCACCACGCAGCCGATGATCGACAGGCTCAGCGGCGTGGCCACATGCGCCAGCCGCTCTTCCAGCGCCTCCACCGTCTTGATCACATTGAAGCCCTGACGCGCACACGACGGGCAGGCGATGATGTTCACCCCCCGGTGACGCAGCCCCAACGACTTCAGCATGTCGAAGCCGACCTTGATCTCTTCCACCGGGTCCGCCGCCAGGGAGACGCGGATGGTGTCGCCGATCCCGGCCCACAGCAGGCTGCCCATGCCGATCGAGGACTTCACCGT
>CAIYVC010000111.1 GCA_903929535.1 uncultured Caulobacteraceae bacterium
AGCGCGCCCTGGTGCCCGGCAACATCAACAAGAGCGAACTGTGGCGCCGGATCACCTCGACCGATGCCGACGTGCGCATGCCGCCCAAGGACGCTCACAAGACCCTCTCGCCGCGCGACATCGCCGTCATCGAGAAGTGGATCAAGCAGGGCGCCAAGTACAAGCAGCACTGGGCCTACATCCAGCCGACGGTGGTCGAGCCGCAAAAGACCAAGTGGGACAGCCAGGCCGTCAATCCGATCGACCGCTACGTCTACGCCACCCTCGCCAAGGAAGGGCTGTCGCCCTCGCCTGAAGCCGACCGCGAAACCCTGATCAACCGCGTCACCCTGGACCTGACCGGCCTGCCGCCGACGCTGCAGGAAGTCGACGCCTTCGTCGCCGACAAGGACGCCAACGCCTACGGGAAGCTGGTCGACCGTCTGCTGGCCTCCAAGGAATACGCCGAACGCCAGACCAACATCTGGCTGGACGTGGCCCGCTACGCCGACAGCCGCGGCGGCCTGAACGACGGCGAGCGCCCGATCTCCTTCCCCTATCGCGACTGGGTGATCTCAGCCTTCCAGCGCAACCTGCCCTACGACCAGTTCGTCACCTGGCAGCTGGCCGGCGACAAGATTCAAGGCGCCTCGCGTGAGCAGCTGCTGGCCACGGCCTTCCTCAAGGAAGGCCGCCAGGACTCCGAAGGGGGTTCGATCGACGAGGAGTTCCGCACCAACTACGTGCAGGAGCGGGCCGAGCTGATCGGCAAGGACTTCCTCGGCCTGACCGTCGGCTGCGCCAAGTGCCACAACCACAAGTACGACGTGATCGCTCAGTCCGACTATTATTCGATGTCGGCCTTCTTCAATCAGATGGACGAGCGCGGCGTCGGCTCCGGCAGCCGTGGCACGCCGATGGGCGCGACCCTGGAGTGGCCGACGGCCCTGCAGACCCAGAAGCTGAACGCCGCCCACGCCACGACGCTGACTAAGGAAAAGGCCTATCAGGACGCTCTGCGCGCCGCCCAGGCCAAGGCTTCCGCCGCTGTGGCGGCCGTGCCCGAAGCCCAGCGCGTCAACTTCATCAAGACCGCCATCGACGCCGACACCCAGGCCTACTACCCGCTGGACACCGGCTATAAGGGCGACTTCGAGTCCCTCTACCTGACCCCGCAGAATATCGCGCTGGGCGCCTTCCCGCCCGAAGGTCAGAAGGATCCCCTGGCTGCCCTGACGCGGGCCCAGGCCACCGCCTTCCTGCAGAAGAAGATTCTGGCCGACGTCGCCGCGGGCAAGCCCGTGCCGATGATCGATCCCAGCGCCCCTCCCGGCGCCAACGGCAAGGCCGGCGGCAAGGGTCCGGGCAGCAAGCCCGGGATGAAGCCGGGCATGGCTGCCGGCGGCAAGCCGGGCGTTGAAAAGGCTGCGGCGGGTCCCGCCGACAAGGCTAAGGCCGGCAAGCCCGGCATGATGAAGGCGGGCCTCGGCGGTGCTGCCGGCAAGGCCGAACCGGGCAAGCCGGGCCTCGAAGGCAAGGGCGCCGAGAAGGACGTCAAGAAGGTCTCCAGCCAGGTCGCTCGCCGCGGCCGTGGTGGTCAGGCCGCCGACATCGCCGCCCACCTGGCTGATCCGGGCCTGCCGCGCCTGGCCTCGCACGAGGTCGACGCCGCCCTGGAACAACTGCTGGCCTCCGGCTACGTCGATGACCGCCTGGGCGACCCGCAGCGCATCTCCAAGAAGCAGCTGCAACAGTGGGTGCACGGCGAATCGCTGCTGTGGACCGACTCCGGCCTGCCCGGCGGCGGCAAGGGCTTCGTCAGCAACGTGAAGTTCGTCCCCGGCCACAAAGGCCAGGGCATCCAGCTGCGCGACTCGGTCTTCTCGATGGATAAGTCGGTGGGCCAGTTCGAACGCACCCAGCCCTACTCCATCGACTTGTGGCTCAAGCTGCCGACCAAGGCCTATTACGACTCCACCCGCCCGCTCGGCCCCAGCGCCTCGATCCTCTACAACAACGCGGCCATCGAAAGCCTCGGCTACGAGCTGTCGATGTCGAACGGCAAGCTGTCCTACGCGATCACCCACGTGGCGCCGACCGACATGCTGCTGGTCTCGACCAAGGCCAACATCCCCACCGGCCGCTGGGTGCACGTCACCTCGACCTACGACGGCAACTCCAAGGCCGAGGGCATGCACCTGTATGTCGACGGCAAGGATCAGGCTCTCGAGATCGAGCACAACCACCTGACCCGCACCAGCTTCCCGCGCGGCTTCGACAGCCAGTTCGGCAGCTACTTCGGCCTGTCCTCCGGCATCAACTTCAACCGCCCCGAGATCGTCGACGGTGCGCTTGACGAGGTCCGCGTGGTCACCCGCGCCCTGACCCCCGTCGAAGTCGCCTACCTGCAGGATCCGCAGGCCGCCGCCGCGGTTCCGGCCCAGACCGCCCACGCCCAGATGGCTCTGGTCAGCGCCGAGAAGGACCCCGCGGTCCAGAAGGCCTGGCAGGACCTGACCGACGCGCGCCTGGCCGAGCAACGGGTCGAAAGCCCGATCAGCCGCGTCATGGTCGCCGGCGACCAGGCTGTCCCGCGCGTCAGCCACGTGCTGGACCGCGGCGTCTACAATTCCTACCTGCAGGTGGTCGAGCCCCAGGGCATCCCGCGCGTCTTCCCCTGGAGCGACAAGCTCCCCCGGAACCGCCTGGGCCTCGCCGAATGGCTGTTCGACCCGAAGCATCCGCTGACCGCGCGCGTCTATGTCAACCGTATGTGGCAGAACCACTTCGGCACCGGCATCGTGCAGACGGTGGACGACTTCGGCACCCAAGGCACCAACCCGACGCACCCCGAACTGCTGGACTATCTGGCGGTCGAGTTCGTCAAGTCGGGCTGGGACATGAAGCACATGCACAAGCTGATGGTCATGTCCGCCACCTACCGGCAGAACTCCAACGTCTCGCGTGAGAACCTGGAGAAGGACCCGCGCAACTTCCTGCTGGAACGCGGCTTCCGCTTCCGCATGCCGGCCGAGACGATCCGCGACAACGCCCTGACGGCCTCTGGCCTGCTGGTCAAGAAGGTGGGCGGCGACGCTGTGTTCCCCTACGCCCCTGACGCGATCTGGGACGGCATCGCCCAAGGCGCCGTGGTCTATCCGACCAATGTGCCCGTCGACCAAAACCATCGCCGCTCGATGTACACCTACATCAAGCGCAACGCGCCGGTGGCCAACCTCGAACCGTTCGACATGCCCGACCGCTACAACGCCTCGGTCAGCCGGCCGATCTCTAACACCCCGCTGCAAGGCCTGGTGATGCTGAACGACCCGCAGTTCATGGAGGCCTACCGCAAGCTGGCCGAACGGGCGATCAAGTCGTCGACCAATGTCGATCAGCAGCTGACCACCCTGTGGCGGCTGGCGGTTCGCCGCCACCCGGACGCCGACGAACTGGCCATCATCCGCAAATATCGCTCCGCGGAACTGGCTCACATGCAGTCGACCCCGGATGAGGCCAAGAAGCTGAACGCCATCGGCCTTGCCGCCTCCGACTCCTCGGTCGATCCGGCCATGCTGGCGGCCATGACGATTGTCACCGCGAGCGTGATGAACACGCCCGACGCCTACACCCTGCGCTAGGAGGGATGACGATGCACACCGAAGTCAAAATGAGCGAAGAGCAGCGCCAACAGCTACTCAACCTGACCCGCCGGTCCATTCTGGGCACCAGCATGGGTCTGGGTGGGATCGCCATGGCGGAAATCCTGGGCGGCGGTCAGGCGCGGGCCAAGGGTGCGGGCGGGGCTCCCACCGACGCCGGCCCCGATCTGGGCAAGCTGGCCACCGGCCAGTTCCCGGCCAAGGCCAAGCGGGTCGTGGACATCCACATGAAGGGCTCGGTCTCGCAGACCGACACCTTCGACTACAAGCCCGAGGTGTTCAAACGCCACGGCCAGGAGATCCCGCCGTCGGTCAAAGGCCACGGCAAGATCTCGGCCATGTCGAACGGCCAAACCTCGTTCCCGCTGATGCGGTCGATCGCCGACTTCAAGCAGTACGGCTCCGACGGTCGCTGGGTGTCGGACCTGTTCCCGCACGTTGGCAAGATCGTCGACGACCTGACCTTCATCCACACCATCTGGAATCCGCAGGTCAACCACGACCCGGCCGACATCCTGATGCACACCGGCTTCCAGCTGGCGGGCCGTCCGGCCGCGGGCGCCTGGGTCAACTATGCGCTGGGCACCGACAACTCCAACATGCCCAGCTACGTGGTGATGAAGTCGCAGTTCCAGGCCGCCGGCGTGGGCGCGACCCAGGCCACCTGGTCGGCGGGCTTCCTGCCCTCTAACCACCAGGGCGTGGAATTCCGCTCGGGCAACTCCCCGGTTCTCTACGTCGGCAGCCCCGACGGCATGGGCCGCCAGGAGCGCCGCGACCAGATGGACGTGATCGGCGAGCTGTCGCGTCACCAGTACCAGAACGTCGGCGATCCGGAGATCCTGTCCAAGATCGCTCAGTACGAGATGGCCTACCGGATGCAGGACTCGGTGCCGGAAGTCACCGACCTCTCGGACGAGCCGTCCTACATTCTGGACATGTACGGCCCGCAGGTTCACCAGCCGGGCACCTTCGCCCGCAACTGCCTGCTGACCCGTCGTCTGATCGAGCGGGGGGTCAAGTACGTCCAGCTGGTTCAAGTGGGCTGGGACCATCACAACGCCATCGCCCGCCGCCACCCGCCTGATTGCTGGGCCGTCGACCAACCCTCCGCCGCTCTGGTCACCGACCTGAAGCAGCGCGGTCTGCTGGACGACACCCTGGTCACCTGGAAGGGCGAGTTCGGCCGGACGGTTTACGCCCAGGGCGGGATCAACCCCAACTCGGGCCGTGACCACCACGGCGGCAACTTCACCATGTGGATGGCCGGCGGCGGCACCAAGCCCGGTATCGCCTACGGCAAGACCGACGACTTCAGCTACAACATCGCTGAGAACCCGGTCGAAATTCACGACATGAACGCCACCATGCTTCACCTGCTGGGCATCGACCACAAGCAGCTGACCTTCCACTACCAGGGCCGCGATTTCCGCCTGACGGACACCGCCGGCAAGATCATCCCGGGCATCCTCGCCTAAGGGCTGGGTTGATCGGACTAAATGCGAAAGGGCGGTCCGCGAGGGCCGCCCTTTTTGCTGTGTCACTGATCCAAAGTGAGCTTCGGCGCGTACTAAGGATCTAGGGCGGGGCTTCCATCTTCTTTTCGATCCATTTCAGGAGCCTGCCTCTCTGCTAAGATCGGCGTCGCCGGTTGAGGATTGGTCAAGGCTTGGCGGCCATAATACGCCGCTTGGCGATTGGGCCGCGTTTGGAGTTGGAGATGGCTGCCCTCGGAGCCGATCCAAAAGTGCTGGTGGCGGACGATGATCCGCTTCTGCGCGCCATCCTGCAGCACAAGCTGACCTCCTCGGGCTATCAGGTCCTGACCGCTGGCGACGGCCGCGAAGCCCTGATCCAGGCGCAGGCGCATCGGCCCGCGGCGATCGTCCTGGACGCCATGATGCCGATCATCGATGGCTTCGAAACCCTGCGCCGCCTGAAGTCCGTTGCGGAATTGAGCGGCATCGTGGTGGTCATGCTGACCGCCCTGAAACGCGAGCAGGATATCGTCAGCGCGCTGAAGCTCGGCGCCGCCGACTATCTGGTCAAGCCGTTCAACCCGGACGAACTGGTCGCCAGGCTGATGCGCCTTGTCCCTGTGCGGGCCCTGAACGGATGAGTTGGCGCACAGCGGCGATCGGGCTGCTGATCCTGTCAGGCGCGGGCGCGGCGTCCCCGGTCCTGGCCCAGGCGCCGCCTCCGGCCGCGGCCCCGGCCAAGCCCCTGTCGCCGTACGACAAGGCGGTGCAGGACCGTATCGCCGGCCGGAGCAACGAGGCGATCACGGCCCTTGAGGCGCTCAGTCAGTCCGCGCCGATGGATGCCGACATCTGGCTCAACCTGGGCCTCGCCTATTCGGCCAAGGGCGACTTCAAGGCGGCTGAGGCGGCCCTGGCCAAGGGCCTGAAGATTTCGCCCAACTACAACGATATGCGCGTCGCCTATGCCCGGGTGGCCGAGGTCGGCCTGGAGGAGCATGCCGACGCCTATCCCAAGGCTCTGTCCGGCGGCATGGCTCAGCGTGCCGCCATCGCCCGCGCTCTCTATGGACGCCCGGCCCTACTACTGCTGGATGAACCGTTCAGCGCGGTGGACGCCTTTACCCGCATGCGCCTGCAGGACCTGTTGCTGTCGATCGCCAAGCGACGCGGGGCCACCCTTCTGCTGGTGACCCACGACATCAACGAGGCGGTCTATCTGTCAGACCGGGTGATCGCTCTGACAGGGCGTCCGGGCCGGCTGGCGGGCGAGGTCGCCGTCGGCGTACAGGCGCCCCGTGAGCGCGAAGACCCGTCGCTGGCCGCCGCCCAGGCCCAGATCCTGCGGCTGTTCCAGGAAGAGCGGGTCGCTTAGAGCGCCCAGGCGTCGTCGGAAGTCAGAAAAATTGGACCAAAAACTTCCGGACGGGGCTCTGGCTGCGTCAAGGTCACGCAAGCATAATCCGGTCTCAGACCGGCGGGCTCCGGGGCGCATCGTCCCCTGGCTCGGCAAACGACGAGGGTGGACCGATGAAATTCATCAGTGACGAAGACCGCGCCAAGCTGATCCCAGCGGAAGACCTGCCGAACTTCACGCCCATCCCCACCCAGACCATCTCCAGCGACGAGTATTTCCCCGCCCCGCAGACGGCCAAGCAGCGCCAGATGGAGGCGCGCCTGCTGTACATGGGCGATCAGATGGCCGGTAAGCTGGGCGTCTCGCGCCGCCAGTTCTTCCAGACCGCCGCGGGCATGGCGGCGGCCTATGTGGCGCTGAACGAGACCTTCGGCGGCGGTTTCTTCGAAGCCAGCCGAGCCGAGGCCCAGACGCCCGAGCAGGCCGATGAGCGCGCCAAGGCGCTCAAAGGCCAGTGGATCATGGACATGCACACCCACTTCCTGCGCGACGACACGCGGCTGGTCAGTTTCGCGGCCATGCGCAACGCGGTGGGCAAGGCCGGCTGGAACCAGGCGTTGGCGGGCAAGGAACAGACCCTCGAGGACCTGAAGTTCGAAAACTACGTCAAGGAGATGTTCCTGGATTCGGACACCAAGCTGGTGTGCATCTCCTCGGCGCCGTCGGACGTCACCCAGGATTGGTTTCTCACTAACCAGCAGATGGCCGACGCCCGGACCAAGGTGAACGACCGGTTCGGCTCAAAGCGCCTCTATTCCCACGCCATCTTCACGCCGGGCCAGCCCGGCTGGCTGGATCAGGTGGACGCCTCCATCGCGCTCAAGCCCGACGCGATGAAGGGCTATACGATCGGCGACAACACCCACAAGGATCTTAGCCGCTTCCCCTGGCGGATGGACGACGAGAAGACGACCTACAGGGCCTACGAGAAGTTTGTGAAGGCCGGCGTCAAGAATGTCTGCGTGCACAAGGGCCTGTTCCCCACCACCATGGATAAGCAGTACCCCAACCTGCGTCCCTTCGTGGACGTCAGCGACGTGGGCAAGGCGGCCAAGGACTGGCCCCAGCTGAACTTCCACATCTTCCACTCCGGCTTCCGCCATGTGGGCGGCGACCCGCAGCTTGGCCTGGACGAATGGAAGAAGACCGGGCGGCTGTCCTGGGTCAGCGACCTGGCAGACATCCCCGGCAAGTACGGGGTCAGCAACGTCTACTGCGACACCGGCCAGGTGTTCGCCTTCACCTTGATCTCGGTGCCCGAGGTGGTGGCGGCGATGATGGGCATCCTGGTCAAGGGCTTGGGTGCGGACCACGTCATGTGGGGCACCGACGCGCTGTGGACCGGCTCGCCTCAATGGCAGATCGAAGGGCTTCGTCGCCTGGAAATTCCCGAGGACATGCAGAAGAAGCACGGGTTCAAGCCGCTCGGCGCGGCCGACGGTCCCGTGAAGAGCGCCATCTTCGGCGGCAACAACGCCCGCATGTTCAACATCGACTTCAAGCAGCAGCAGGCCCTTCAGGCCAAGGACAAGCTTACGGCCATGAAGGTGGCCTACGAGCTGGAAGGGCCGGAGCCCTCCAACCTGCGCTACGGCTACGCCGCCCAGCCCATCGATTATTCCGCCTTCGCCTGACGGCGGGTCACTGGTTCTACCCCGGGGGTTTCCTCCGCTCGGGGGCACTCAAAGGCGCTGCTCCGGCAGCGCCTTTTTTTTGATCGTCTTTCCGTCGGAGCGCCCGGCTATTTCTGATTGTCCGCGGCGCCGGGTCTGAAGGCGTCGATGCGGATGCGGTGGCGCTGAAGCTTGTCGTAGAAGGTCTTGCGGGCCAGCCCCAGGGCCTTGGCGCTCGCCTGGGCGTCGCCCTTGCAGGCCGCCAGGGTCTCGCGGATGACGTCGGCTTCGAAGCGCGCCACGCGCTCGGCCAGACCAAGATCGGGCGCCTCGGCCGATGGGCCGGGTAGGCGAGCGTCTTGCAGGCCCAGGGCGAACCGTTCGGCGAAATGTTCCAGCTCCCGCACGTTGCCGGGCCAGGAATAGGTCTGAAGATGGGCCTGCAGAGGCTCGGTCAGACGAGGGATGGACTGGTGCAGACGCGCGCATGCGCGGACCAGGAAATGCTGGAACAGCAATCGGACATCGCTGCGACGCTGGGCGAGCGACGGCATGTGGATGCTGATCCCGCTCGAACGGTAGAACAGGTCCGCCCGGAAGGTCCCCTGGGCGACGGCCTCGCGCAGGTCGATCTTTGTGGTGGCGATGAACCTGACGTCCAGAGCTCGCGGTTCCTGAGCTCCGAGCGGCCAGATCTCTCGCGACTCGATGACGTCCAGCAGCTTTGACTGCTGGGCCAGGGACAGAGCGTCGACGTCGTCGAACAGCACGACCCCCCGATGCGCCTGCTCCAGCCGCCCGACCACCCGCTTGACGGTCCCATAGCCGCCTGGACGCATGCCCTGTTCCGCGCCGAACAGATGGGCGTGATAGGTTTCCTCCGCCAAAGAGGCGCAATTGATATGGATGAACGGCCTGCTGCGCCTGGATCCCATCCGATGCAGCGTGCGCGCGGCGGTTTCCTTGCCCGAACCGGTATCGCCGGTGATCAGCACATCGATGTCCGCGTCGGCGACTTGGGTCAGGGCTTGACGCAGGTGGATCATGATCGGGCTATCGCCGAGCAGCCCCTTGCCGCTGACCGGCCCGGCGTGAAGGGCGCGCAATTGGCGGTTTTCGATCACCAACCGCCGCGTTTGCGACGCTCGACCAAGCGCCACCGCCAGCTCATCCATCGGGAAGGGCTTGGTGAGAAAGTCGTAGGCGCCCTTCTTCAAGGCCTGCACCGCCATTGGCACGTCGCCATGGCCGGTAAGAAGGATCACGGGAATTTCGGGATCGACAGCCTGCACCCGCTCAAACAGCGCCAAGCCATCCATGTGGGGCATGCGCACGTCGCTGAGGATCGCGCCGTCGAACTGGGGCGTCAGCTCGCGCAGCGCGTCCTTGCCGCTGGAGAAGCCCCGGACAGTGAAGCCCGCCAGCTCCAACCCCTGCGTCTGGGCGGCCAGCAGGTCGCGGTCATCGTCAACGACAATGACCGATCCCATGATCTCGTCCGGCAGAACCTCATCGGGCTGACTGATCAAGCAACCTTCTTGAGCTTGAGGGTGAAGCAGGCTCCGGGCCCGTCTTGTTCGACGTTCAGGTCGCCGCCGAAGTCCCGCATGATGTCGTGTGCGATGACGAGGCCGAGCCCGAGCCCGTTTTCCTTAGTGGTGACGAAGGGCGTGAACAGCTGGGACAGCACGCGGGGATCAAGGCCGGGGCCATTGTCCCTGATGCGCAGCCACACCCAGTCGTCGTCCACCGAGGCGGAGATGTTCACTACCGGATCGGCCGTGTCCTCCAGCGCCTCGCAGGCGTTTTGCAGGAGGTTGACGATCACCTGTTCCAGGCGGATGCGGCCTGCGACGACGCGAACCTCCGCGCCGATGGTTTCACGGATGAGCCGAACGCGGTTGTGCCGCAGGCGGGACTTGTTCAGCAGGATCGAGGAATCGATCGTCTGCTTCAGCGACACGGTAATCGAGTCGCCGGTCGCCTTGCGTGAGAAGGCGCGCAACTCTCCGGTGATGTGGGCGATGCGCTCGCTCATGCGCACGATGGAGTCCAGGTTGTCGTCGACCTGCGACGGCGTGTCTGTCTTGCGCTTGGCGATCATTTTGCGCGCGTTCTCGGCCAGGGCGCGGATGGTGGCCAAGGGCTGGTTGACCTCGTGCGCTACGCCGGCGGTGATCTGGCCGAGCTGCGCCAGCTTGTTGGCCTGTACAAGGTCGGCCTGCGCCATGTTCAGGCGATGTTCGGCGAATTGGCGCTCGTGGATTTCCGCCGACAGGCGCGTGTTGCTGTCGCTTAGCTCATGGGTGCGGGAGGCGACGTCGCGCTCCAGCCGCGCACGATACAGGGCCTCAGCGGCTGCACGCTCCGTCACCAGCCGCCGGCGGCGCCACATCCAAGCGGCCAGGCTGGCCAGCAAGGCCAAGGCGAGCGCGGCGATCAAAGTGGCGCTGCGGGCCTCCTGGCGCGCCGGGCCCCGGCTGCCGATCACTGTGAGGCGCCAGCCTTTGTCCGAGGTGGGCAGGGTGGTTTCAAGGGTATCGGGACTCGTTGCAGGAAGGGTCGCGAAGCGCAGCCCTGGGATGCTCGTCAGTGCGATCCTCCCCGAGTTGTCAGAAACGAAGGTCGTGGTCCTGTCGCGCCGCCATGTGGCCTCCATGGGGGCGAACTTCACCACCGTCACCACCACCCCCAAAGGCCTGCCGTTCAGGTCGACGCGGTGAGCGTCATAAAGTCCCGGGAATTGCTTCACGGTGCCGAGCCCGAACTGTTCGGCTGAACCGGCGCGCATGACGTCTTCGAAGTACGGGCGGTGGCTGTAGTCGGTGCCGACGCGGGAAGCCGTGCTGGAAGATAACGCCACGCCGCGCGCGTCCAGGACGTAGAGCGCCGCGCTGCCGATCTGGCCTTTCAATTTGCTCAGCTTGCGCGAGATCGCCAGGCTGCGTTCCGGCGATGGATCGGCCAAGGAACGGCGTACATCGCTGTCGTCGGCGAGAATGCTGGGAGCCGAGCGCTGCTTCTGAAGTTCGCTCTCCAGAGCCGCCAGCTGCAACTGGGCGGTCATCCGCTGCTCGCGCTCCAGGGTGGCCATGGCGCGCCGTTCGGCCACGTTATAGACGGTGAGCAACATGATCGCGCTGAGCAAGGTGGCCGTGCCGACGGCAGTCCACAGACGCCAGCGGCGAAGCGTTCGCACCGCCAGCACGCCGACTGAGCCGGGATGAGCGACGACAGTCATGTCACTGACTGGGCGATAATCCGCACAAGGCGACTATCTATGTGTGCGGGAAAAGTGACAAAAGGACGCCGCATATTCTCCCCGCCCTATATTTTATCTTATTATTTCAACGTCTTGATAGTTTAGGCGTTTTCCAATTGTCCAAGAATGGACCGTTTGTATCCTTTGCTCAAGCGTCGATTGTAGGGCGCATTCGACCGCTTTGGCCACGGGCCGGGCGGCAATCGGGTGGGGAGAAAGCGGCATGTCCAGGGCCCTCGAGCAGGGGTTGTCCCGATCGGCCCCGTCAGCATGGGCTCAACCCCGATTTTTTATGCAATAGAATAGATAATATAGTCGTTTAATTCGCGACGATTAATAACCAAAAAAACAATACAAAATAAGAAACGGCCATTTCCGGAGGCGGTCTACACAATCAAATATTGCCGCTCAATTCCAATGGGTGGGTCAGGGAAGGAATTATTATGAATAACCGCACCAATCGCTGCGCGTGGCTGCTTGCGACAAGCGCCCTCTTCGCCGCCTCCGGCGGAGCCGCCATGGCTCAAACCGCGCCTGCCGCGCCCGCCGCGGATTCCAACCAATTGGGCGAGGTGGTGGTCACCGCCACCCGCCAGACCTCGACCGTGAACCGGGTCGCCCTGGCCATCACCGCCGTGACTCAGGCCGCGCTTGAGAAGCAGGGCGCCAAGACCATCGACGATCTCAGCCGGTCGATCCCGTCGCTGACCGTGCACCGCGCCTCCGGCGAGCAGAACGCCAATATCTCGATCCGGGGTCTCGGATCGTCCCTGGGCTCGGCCACGACCGGCATCTACCTCGATGATACCCCGCTGCAGAAGCGCGACTTCCCGGGCCAGAACACCGGCAACGGCACGCCGCTGCCGCAGCTGTATGACCTGGACCGGGTGGAAGTGCTGCGCGGCCCCCAGGGCACCCTGTTCGGGGGCTCGGCCGAAGGCGGCGCCCTGCGCTTCATCACCCCGACGCCCAGCCTGACGACCTATTCCGGCTCGGCCAAGATCGACGGTTCTTTGATGCCTGGCGTCGGCGCGCCCAGCTATGAAGCCGGTTTCGCCGCCGGCGGCCCGATCGTGCAGGACAAGCTCGGTTTCCGCGCCAGCATCTGGCAGCGCCACTCGGGCGGCTACAACGACGAGGTGTCGCTCTACACCGGCAAGACCATCGCCCAGGACATCAACGGCGGCCTGCAGACAGCGGCCCGCTTGTCGGTGCTGTGGGCTCCGACCAACGACCTCAAGGTCACCCCGGCCTTCTACTATTCGCAGGATCACCAGAACGGTTCGGACACCTTCTATGAGAACATCCCGCAGTTCACGATCAACTCGGGCGTGTTCCTGAACAAGGGCACCATCAACGGCGTCGCCTACGACTTCCCGGACAAGGTGTTCCAGGGCGGCGTCTACGGCCCCTTCAACCAGTTCGGTCCCTACAAGAGCGGTGTGGCCCGCTATCCGACCTTGGACGGCGCGCCGTTCGAGTCCGGCAAGACCGCCACCCTGATGATCCCGACCCTGACGGTCGATTACGCCTTCCCGTTCATGTCGGTGAAGTCGATCACCTCCTATCTGTCGGACATCAACAAGGGCGGCACCACCAGCCTGTCCCTGACCGCCAAATCGTCGGTGCTCCCCAGCGCCACCAACGCCGCCTTCGTCACTATCGCCAGCCACACCGGCGAAAACATCGGCACCCCCGTGGTCGGTGGGAGCGGCGGCACCAACATCATCGTCGCGGGCAATCCGGACACCTACAACACCAACGCGTTCGACAACTCACGCCACACCGTGATCGAGGAACTGCGGTTCAGCTCGGCGCCTAGCGCCAGCAAGCTGAGCTGGGTGGGCGGCATGTACTACTCCGACACCCGCCAGCACTCCGTCACCTACCAGGTCGGCGACGCTGAGCAGACGACGCTGATCTATCACGGCATCAGCCAGGCCTGGCTGCAGGGGGCGACGGAACTCTACCCCGGCAACAGCTCTCAGCGCGAAATCTACGATCACGAAACCGAACTCGCCGGCTACGGCGAGGCCAACTACATGATCACCGACAAGCTCAAGGCCACGGCCGGCGTCCGGGTCGACAGCTATACCGTCGACTATAACCAGGCCACCGGCAGCGTCCTGCAGGGCGCGCCGACGACCTTCGTCGGCAAGGTGACGCCGGCCGGCACCGTCACCAACGTGGCCTGCGGCATAAACCCGATCTCCTGCGCCTCGGCGGCCTTCCACGTCTTCCCGAACGTGGCCGGCGATGATCCCTTCACCCGCTTCATCGGCACGCAAAAGGCCACACCCGTGACCCCGAAGTTCGGCCTGTCCTATCAGATGAACAGCCGGACCCTGTTCTACCTGACGGCGGCTCAGGGCTACCGCACGGGCGGCCTGAACCAGCCGGCCACGGCCAACAACTGCGGTCCGGACCTTGCGGCTCTGGGCCTCACCGGCATCGGCACGCCCCTGACCTACAACTCCGACTCCGTGTGGAGCTATGAAGCCGGCTCCAAGCTTGGCCTGTTCGACGGTCGGGTGCAGGTCAACTCCAGCCTGTTCCACATCGACTGGAAGAACCCGCAGCTCTCCGTCACCTTGAAGTGCGGCCAGACCTACATCCAGAACACCGGCATGGCGGTCAGCCAGGGCGCGGACGTGCAGACCCAGGGCCGCTTCGGTCCCTGGCTGCTGGGCGCCTCGGTCTCTTACACCGACGCCCGCTATACCCAGGCCGTCAGCCTGCCCGGCGCCGCCGGCGCCGCGCCCGTTGTGATCGCGAACAAGGGCGACGAACTGGGCGCTCCGATGTGGCAGTACAACATCAACGCGGAGTACGATTTCCACCTCACCGACAAGTACTCCGGCTACATCCGCGGCGACTACGCCTTCTCCAGCGAATACAAGCGTCAGACCGGGATCGGCACCGTCGGCTACGACGCGCTTACCAATCTGGGCTCCGCCACCCACTTCGCGAATGCCCGCATGGGGGTCAACTTCAGCACCTGGGACGTATCGCTCTACGTCAAGAACCTGACCGCTTCGCAGGACATCCTCTCGGCGCAGCACACGGCGGGCGCCGCTCTCGTCACGGCCACCACCTTCAGGCCGCGCGAAGTCGGCATGTCGGTCGGCTATCGGTTCTAGTCAGCACACCACTGGAGACACGATCATGAAAAAACATCACCCCCTCGTGTCGGCGATCTTCGGCGGAGTGTGCGGCCTCGCCGTGGCGTCGTCCGCTCTCGCCCAGAGCCCATCCCAGTCTGCCGACCCCAAGATGAAGGCGGCCGTCGACGACCTCTACGCGGCCAACCGCATCCTCGCCTTCGAGGGGATCATCACCGGCGCCGGCCACGTCAGCATGCGCTCGCCGACCAACCCCGCGCACATGCTGATCTCCCGCTCCCTGGCCCCGCCTCAGGTGGTCCCGGCGGACATCCAGGAGATCGACATCGCCACCTGTCAGAACGTGAACCCCAAGGGTCCGCTGCTGTACCAGGAGCGCTACATCCACTGCGGCGTCTACAAGGCCCGCCCGGACATCAACGCGGTGGTGCACAGCCACACGCCTAACATCATCATCTTCAGCGTCATCAAGACGCCGCTGCGGGCCATGATGAACGGCGGCCGGATCCTCGGCGAAGGTGCGCCGGTGCACGACATGGCCGACGTGAAGACCAAGACCGCCAACCTGATCGCCAGCATGGACGCCGGCGATTCGGTCGCCGCCAAGATGGGCAAGGGCAATGTGGTGCTGCTGCGTGGTCACGGCTCCGTCGTGGGAGCCGCCGATCTGCACGCGGCGGTCAACAACGTGATGGGCATCGAGGAGAACGCCAGCCTGCAGCTGCGCGCCATGGCGACGGGCAGCCCGATCACCTGGTCGCGGCCCAGCGACTTCACCCAGACCGAGGAAATCACCCGCGTCCTGGCCGGCGAGGACCGCAACTGGAACGCCGAGAAGTTCCGCGCCGGAGTCAAATAGCCGTCGGCTGAAAGTGGCGAGGCGGCCCCCGCCGTCTCGCCCATTCACCGCTTCTGATTTAGACAAGAGGAACTCGAACATGACCCGGAAGCGGATCTTTCAAGCCGTGATTCTGACCGGGGCGTTCGCCCTCGGCTCCACCGGCGGCGCCTTCGCTCAGAAGCCGGCGGACAGCACCGACCCCAAGATGAAGACGGCGGTGGAAGATCTGGTCGCCGCCAATCGCATCCTGGCCCGCCGGGGCATTATCACCGGCGCCGGCCACGTCAGCATGCGCTCGCCGTTGAACCCGCAGCACCTGTTGATCTCGAGGTCGCTTGCCGCGCCGCTGGTCACCGCCGCCGACATCGTCGAACTGGACATCAACACCTGCCAGAACGTCGTACCGGGCGGCCCGCTGCTGTTCCAGGAGCGCTACATCCACTGCGGCGTCTACAAGGCCAAGCCCGAGGCGGGCGGCGTGGTCCACAGCCACACCCCCAACATCATTGTCTTCAGCGTTTCCACCGTGCCGCTGCGCTCCATGAGCAACGGCGGCAGGATCGCCGGCGACGGCGTTCCGGTGCATGACATGACCACGGTCAAGACCAAGACGGGCAACCTGATCGCCAGTATCGAGGCCGGCGACTCGGTGGCCGCCAAGATGGGCAAGGGCAATGTGGTGCTGCTGCGCGGCCATGGCTCGGTGGTCGCGGCCAAGGACGTTCGCGCGGTGATCGGGGCCGTCTCCGGCCTGGAAGAGAATGCCGAGCTCGAGCTCAAGGCGCTGGCGCTCGGCGGCAAGATCACTTGGTCTCAGCCTTCCGACTTCTACCAGACTCCTGAAATCACCCGCGAGCTGGCCGGCGAGCAGCGGGGCTGGAATGCGGAAAAGGCGGCCCTCCTGAAAGAGGGCAAGTAGTCATGCGGACCTTGTTACTGTTAGCCGCTGTCGCGGGCGGCTGGTCCGCCGCAGGCCCGGTCCTGGCGCAGTCCGCCGCCGACCTGCGGGCGCAGGAGGATACCGCATGGGTCGCGGCCCATCCGCCCTCCAAGGACTACCGCGCGCCGCGGCTGAAGAATGGTCTGCCGGACTGGCGGGGCGTTTGGGCCACCATCGAACGCAACATGTTCGACCCAACCGCCTTCACCGATCCGCGCAACAAGGGGAACAAGAGCGCGGCGCATATCCGCGAATGGCCGCCTTACAAGCCGGAGTGGGAAGCCCGCTACGAGAGGAAGCTGGACGAGAACGCGGCGGGCAAGGCCACGGACCCCACGGCGGACTGCATTCCGGGCGGGATGCCCCGGATCATGAACGCCAGCTATCCGATCGAATTCATCATCGAACCCGACCGCGTGATCATCATCCATGAGTTGGACCATCAGGTGAGCAACATCTGGACCGATGGCCGCAAACATCCCGCGGCGGACGAGATCGACCCGAGCTTCATGGGCCACTCCATCGGCCATTGGGAGGGCGACACCCTGGTGACGGACACAGTGGGCGTGCGCGACGACACCGTGTTCGACACCACCTCGGCCATGCACAGCGACAAGATGGAGGTCGTTCAGCACATCCGGCGGATCTCGGACCAGATCATGGAGGACGTGATCACGGTGATCGATCCGGTCGCCTTCACCAAGCCCTGGACCGTGCGCCGGACCTGGAGGGTCAAACCCTCCTGGGAGATCAAGGAGTATGTCTGCGAGAACAACCGCAATCCCATCCTCGCGGACGGTTCCACCGGTTTCCTGCCGCCAAGACCCAAGAGCAACTAGGTTCTGCGCGGAGGCGAACGATGTCGGGCGGTTCGAGTGATCTGAGGGCGGCGTTCCTGGGGGCCGCCATGGGGCTGCTCTGCTTCGGCAGCGCCATGGCCCAAAGCCCCGCGCCTCGGCAGCCCGCTTCCGGCCCCGGCAGTATCAGCGGCGTCTGGGTCAGCACCATCTTCGACGAGAACTTCGGCAAGATAGGCATCGGCAATATCGCCGCCTCGAACCGTCAGGCCAGGCTCGGTCCCGATGGCAAGCCGGTCGGCATCCTGCCGTGGGCCCAGGCCATCATGGACCGGCGCGCCAAGGAGGCGGCCGGCGGACATCCCTTCGCTGAACCCAAGGCCCGTTGCCTGCCGACGGGCACGCCCGGGTCCATGTCGCCCCCGCCGCCGCTTCTGATGCAGCTGATCGAGTCGCCCGGCCAGATCACGGTGCTGTTCGAGGAATTCAACGTCTTCCGCATCATCCGCATGAGCGACAAGCACGACCCTGACTTCGCGCCAGGCTACTTCGGCGACTCCATCGCCCATTGGGAAGGCGACACCCTGGTCGTGGACACGGTGGGCCTGAACGAAGAGAGCAGCATCGGCGGCGTGCCGCACAGCCCCGACCTGCATGTCGTGGAAAGGATTCGGCGCAAGGGCCCCATTCTGGAGATGGTCCGGACCTACGACGATCCGAAGACCTTCACGGCGCCGTGGACCAATACGGCCACCATGAAGCAGCTGCCGGGCGCGCACATCATGGAATATTTCTGCGATCACGACCGCAACCGGCCGGATGAGAACGGCGGCACGACCGTGGCCCTGCCGGGGAGAGGCTCCGCGCCGCGATCGGGCTCCGTAACAAGCCGCTGACGGCGCCGCCCGCCCCAGGTGGCGGACGACGCAGACTTCTTGAGATCAGTTGCCGGTCTTCAGCACGGCCTGGATATGGCCTTCGGCGTCGGTCGGGTTGCGGTTGTTCTCCAGGCAGACGTACGGCATCAGCCGGAAGTCGGCGGGCGCGCGCCTGTAGGTCTTGGTGACGGTCCAGGGCTTGGCCAGCGCCTTGGGGTCCACAAGGGTGATCTCGTCGCGCAGGGTGTCGTTGTCGGCCAGCCAGAAGCGCTCGTAGGCGATCATCTTGTCGCTCTTGGGCATGCCGGAGGCTTCAAGGTCGGTCTGGGGCATGAAGCCGAAGGCCGTGGACACCAGCACATTGCCTTCCCAGTGGGCCACCGACTGCCCGTAGTAGGTGGGGTCCGGATCGGTATCGATCGGGCGGCCGTCGGTGAAGATGCGGCGGGTCTGCTCCATCCACTCGGCGTAGACAGTGACGTGGTCCCAAGCCATGGTCACTTCCATGGGGTAGGTCATGGTCATGACCCGCGGCATGCCCTGGGGCAGGCAGTTGGCGGTCAGGTCGCCCGTGGGTCGGCCCTGACGCGCGTTCTCGACATTGGTGTCGAAGATCTTCTGGTACTCGGGGGTCAGGGGCGCGTGCTGGCCTACGCCCGGCGGGATGCCCGGCTGCCAGCCGATGCCGCCCTGCGCCAGCCACAACCCATTGAAATCACGCGGGCTGGTGGGCTTGTAGGCGGCCTTGCCCCATGTCGGATTGAGCGTCTGGGTCTTGGCGGCGCCTTCGAAGCTGGCCGGCAGCTTGGAAGGGTCCAGCTTGGGAATCTGCACGCCGTGCGACAGGTCCAGGTCGACCTTGCGCCCGCTGCGGTCCTGCTTGGGGGCCGGCTCGAATTCTTCCTTGTTGCCCGACGCGACCGTCTTGCCCGTCTGGGCCTGGACGGTCAGGGGCGTAAGCGCCGAGAGGGCCAGGGCGCCTCCCATAAGGATGGCGTGAAATCTCGTTGCTGATCGGCTTTGCATGGCGCTTCCCTCATATGCAGATCGACGGCTCGAACCGCGTTCATTGTTACCTGCAAAAACGAAGGAACGGGACTCTTCGGAAACGGCGAATGTACCGCCGCCCGACACAAGGTCCGCGCTGGCGTCCTATGAGTCCGGCTCAGCTCGTCTTCATGAACCCGAGGTTTTGCGTCCCGAAACCGGCCAGGTTGGGGAAGATGTTGGCCAGGGATCCCGCATCGACGCCGAACCAGGCGGCCATGGTGCCGAGGTACTGATCGACCGAGGTCGTGGGCAGCAAAGCCGTGCCGATGCCGTTGGGGTTCTGGAAACCGCCGGTGACGTCGATGCCCAGTGTCGGGTACTGGCCGTAGATGTCGCCGCCCTTGACCGCGCCGCCCATCATCAGATGGTGCCCGCCCCAACCGTGATCGGTGCCGTCGCCGTTGGTGGTGAAGGTGCGGTTGAAGTCCGAGGCGGTGAAGGTGGTCACCGCGTTGCCGAGGCCGATCGCGTTCATGGCCCCGTCGAAATAGGCCAGGGCGTGGTCGACCTGGGCCAGCAGCAGCGACTGGCGGCTGTTCTCGGCGTCATGGGTGTCGAAGCTGCCGAGCGAGGCGAAGAAGACCTGGCGGTTGACGTTCAGCGTCCCATGCACGGCGATGGTCTGGGCGGTCGCATAGAGCTGGTCGGCCAGAGGATTGTCCATCACAGCGCCGGTCAGCGGGTTGGTGAAGGGACCGGGGGCCGGCACCGAGCCGGCGCCGGCGATGGCCGCGCCGAAGGTCCCGGAGGTCGACACGCTGCGCGCGACGGTCGTGGCGTAGTCCGTGGCCAGGTCGTTGGGCAGGCTCCCGGCGGCGGGCAGGATGGTCGATTTCAAGGCCGCCAGCATGGTCGTCGAACCGTTGTAGCTGCCCTTCTGGCTGAGGACATTGATGCTCAAGGCGCTGCCGCCGCTGGCAGCGACGTTGACCCTGTAGGGCTGCACGGTGGCGCCGGCGGGGAAGACGGACTGCCCGGCGGTGGTGACCGACATGAAGTCCAGACCCGTTGCGCCCTGAGCGGCGAATGAATCCTCGATCTCGCCGCCCCACCCGGTGACGCCGACGCCGCCGACCTGCCCGGACTGCCAGGCGGACTGCTGATCGCTGTGCGAGAACAGTCGGGGCGGCACCGGCGCGCCCGAGGCGGCGCCGGCCTGATATTGAGCCTTGGTCAGGGGCGCCAGCAGGGTGCCGACGTTGGCCAGGGCCCCTATCCGGCCCTGATTGAACAGGGCCTGGGTGTTGGGCATCAGCGGATGGACGGCGAAGGTGCGCGCCGCGCCTCCGGCGGCGACCTTGGTCCCGGCCGGCCAGGCTTGGGCCGTCTTGGGCGCTACGGGCAGCACGCCGCCCCAGTATTCCGGATTGGATTTGCTGGAGACGGTGCGGCCGGTGACCCCCGAGTTTGAGCCGACGGCGACCTTGGGCGTTCTGGGCGGCATCAGGCCGATCGGATCCACGCCGGTCCAGCGCGCGGTCCAATAGCGGCTCCAGCTGTCGGCGTCGGTCGCCAACAGCATGTTGTGGGAGTCGTTTCCGCCCAGCAGGAAAACGCAGACGAGAGCCTTGTAGTCGGTGGCGTTGGCAGCGGCGGCCGACCCGATCGCGGCCAGGTTCAAGGCCAGGGGCGCGGCGGCGCCGAAGGCGGCGAACTGGAGAAAGGCGTCGCGGCGGGAGATGTGATTGTCGGTCATGACCGGGCTCCTCAGCGCTGCACGATGTAGTCGGTCGACACCATCGTCAGGGCGACGGCGTTGCGGACCCGGTTGAGGTTGGCGGCGGCGATGTTGGCCGCGGTCTGGCTGGCCGGGGTGGTGCTGTTGATGATGCTGACAATCAAGTTGTAGAGCGTCGTCGACATCTGGCCTCCGCATAGAAGCCGGTTGAGCCGGTTGGCCAGGGACGCGGCTGGAACCAGGTCGGTTGGCGTCGGCGCGAGCGCCAGTTCGCCGGGATAGTTGGTCTTCAGGTCAGCGCCCCAGCCGCCGTTCTGCACATAGCTGAGGATGGTGTTGGCGTAGCCGGCGACCGACAGCACATCGACCGCCTGGAACTCCGGCGCCACCAGCCCGTTGGCGGCGATCTTGGAGTCCGGCTGGGCGTAGAAGGGCGTCCAGAAATTGAACACCGAAGGCGCCGCCAGCGGCTCCTGGTTGAGCGACGTGGGCCCGCCGAAATTGCCGGCGCCGAGAAAGTTGCCGGACGGCGATTGCGCGCCGAAGGCCCGCACGAAGTTGCCCAGGCGGATGATCGGCTCGCGCAGCTTGCCGTAGTCCGCGCCGTCGGCGACCGTGCGGTTGCGCGCCTCGTCGTCGGTCAACACCGCCTTGATGGTCGCCATCAGATCGCCGCGCACGCCCCCGCCGTTGTCGGCGAAAGCCTGAGCGACGCGCTGGATGTAGCTCGGGGAAGGATTGCTGGTGACGAACCGCTGGATCAGCCGCAGGGCGACGAAGGGCGGCACGTTCGGATGGTTGAAGAGGACCCGCAGGGCGGCGTCCAGTTCGTTGGTCTGATAGTCGAGCTGGGAGCCGGAGCCGTAGGCCGGCAGGGTCACGCCCAGGACCGTTTTCGACAGTAGGGAGTGGTACTGCGGATAGGGCGCCAGGGGCAGGACGTCGGAGCCGGCTTGCGGCGAGGAGAAGGAGCCCAGGGACTGGGTCTTGGCGTACCAGCCCAGGCCGGTGAACACCTTGGCGAAGCCGGCGATGTCGTTGTGGGTGTAGCTGGGAATCGGCTGGCCGTTTCCATCGAGCGCCTGCGACCCGTCCATGTTCAGCTGGAACAGGCCGATCGACATCAACTGCATGACTTCGCGGGCGTAGTTCTCGTCCGGATGGCGCGTCGGGTCGTTGTCGGCCTGCTGGTTGCCGATGATGTTCAGATACATGCCCATGCCGCCCGACAGGGTGACGGCCTTGAGCAGGTCGAAATAGTTGCCGAAGGACCGGCTCATCAGCATGTCGTAGTAGGCCGCGCCGATCCGGGCGGAGATCGAGGTGCCGGTGTAGGAGATCACGAAGATCTGCGAGAGGGCGAAGGCCATCCGCTGACGCAGCTGGTCCGGGCTGGTGGCCAGGGCGGCGAAGAAGGCCTCCTGCACCTGAGCGGGACCGGCGCGGGCCTTCTTCAGGGGGTCGGCTGCGTTGATCTCGGCGTCGCGCCGGTTGACCCAGTTGAGGAAGCTCAGCGAGGGCTGCCCGGACTGGTCATCGCACCATCCCGCGGGGCTCATGCTGTTGAAGCCGGCGATGGCGGCGTCGGTGGGGCCGAAGGTCGCCTGGATCAGGAAGCGGGCGGCGTCGCTCTCCGCGGTGGGCGCCTGTGCTGGGGCCGGCGCCTGCAGTCCGGAGACCGTGGCGGCCAGCACGCCGGCCGTGACGATTGCGCCTCCGACGGCCACTCCCGTGGTCATACCGCTCGCGTTGCTCATGTCGCCCTCCCACACGGTCGCAAGATCAAATAATTCTTAGAACTAGGTTGCAACGCACAATGCTCGAATAATTGCTTTCGAAATTACTACCGAGCCAATGTTCACAACAAAGCGTACAAGAACTTGGTTTGCGGAAAGTTTACCTTGCTGCAAAACTGCACTTAAAAAAACGCTTGCATTACGATTCTATGCAAGCAACCTGATGCGGGGGGATTTTGGTAGTCTAAGCCGAAAAGCCACAGTTTTTACGTATATTTTTTCATAACCATGATGCGGCTTCCGATTTCCTGATGCTAACCCCAAAACCAGATTGCACAACGGTAATATTCGAAGCTGAACGGTGGCTGAACGGGGATCGGCCTCAAATCTTTCCGTCAAATGCAACTGTAGATAGTCGCTCGCGACTGGAGATGATCTGGAACTCGAATGGACGACGAGCAATGTTGAGGCCTCATCAACACAATTCGGTGAAACGAATTCCGGCCTTTATCTCCTTGATCGGAAGTTTTTGCCTCTGCGCAGGCCCTGCGTTGGCGACGGTTCTCGAAATCGAACCCGGCGGCGGCGTGGTCCGCTACGACCAGCCCGCCCAATATCTGAGCCCGGACATGCAGGCTCGGCCTTTGGCGGCGCCTGTGCGTCGATCCGCCACGCCGCAACGCTCGTCCCCGTCGCAGGCTCGCCCGGCCATCGATTCCGCCCTCAGGACGGCCTCACGCGACAACGCCATCGGCCAGGATCTGCTGGACGCCGTGGCCTGGCGCGAGTCCGCCTTCCGCCCCGACGCCGTCTCGTCCAAGGGCGCGGTCGGGGTGATGCAGCTGATGCCCGGCACGGCGCGGGCCCTGGGGGTCGATGCCACCGACGGCCCCGCCAATGTCCAAGGCGGAGCCCGCTATCTTCGGGCCCTGCTGACCCGCTACGACGGCGACATCATCAAGACCCTGGCGGCTTACAACGCCGGTCCCGCCGCGGTTGACCGCTATGGCGGCGCCCCACCGTTCGCCGAGACGAAGGCCTTCATCAATGCCATCCTGGACCGGCTCGCCGAGCGCGCGGCTGCTCCTCATCGGCCATCCAACAGGGACGTTCCATGAAGCTACGCGGCCTTCTCAGTCTGGTTCTGTTCAGTCTCGCAGAAGAGGCGCGCGCCCAGACCGTGGGCGCGGACCCGGCCGGTTCGGGTCCGATCCTGGCCGCCCTTCAGTGGGTGCAGGGCACGCTGCTGGGCAACCTGGCCACCACCGCGGCGGTGATCGCCGTGGCCATCGTCGGCTTCATGATGCTGACCGGACGCATCGACTGGAAGCGCGGCGTCACGGTTGTGGTCGGCGCCTTCATCCTGTTCGGGGCCGCCGCGATCGTGGCGGGCCTGCGCAGCGTCGCCTCGGGCGTGCGGTGACCCCATGAACAACCTCGGCTCTGACCCCATCTTCGCCGCCCTGACGCGCCCGCAGATGATCGGCGGCGTGACCTACGGTTACGCCGTGTTCAACCTGATCCTGACGGTGGAGGTGTTCCTGATCACCAAGTCGTTCTGGACCCCGGTGGTCGCGGTCGCCGTGCATCTGGTCGGCTATCTCGGCTGCCTGCGCGAGCCGCGCTTCTTCGACCTGTGGATCACCAAGGTCAGCCGCTGCCCGCGGGTGCGCAATCACCGGTTCTGGGGCGCCAACAGCTACAGCGCCTAGGATCCAGAGAACATGCCCGGTGCCGTCTTCAGTCTCGGTCTGGACCGTCTCAGCCTCAAGGAGGCCAGGGTCGGCGAACGGCTGCCCTATGCGCGGCACCTGGACGACGTCACCCTGGTGACCCGCGACGGCCTGCTGGTGCAAGTGCTCAAGATTGAGGGCTTTGCCTTCGAAACCGCTGACGACGCCGAGCTGAATTACCGCAAGCAGCTTCGCGACACCCTGTTCCGCAGCGCCGCCAATTCGCGCCTGGCGATCTATCATCACGTGGTGCGCCGGATGGTGCGGCCGGTGATCGACGGCGTAGCCGAGGACGGCTTCTGCCGTGACCTGTCGGAGGCCTGGCGGGCCAGTCTTGAGCAGCGCCAGCTGTTCGTGAACGACCTCTACCTGACCCTGGTGCGCCGCCCGCTGCAGGGCAAGGCGGGCTGGCTGGAGCGGCTGGTGCGTCAAGGTCCGAGCCGGTCCGACGCCGATCTGCAGCAGGAGCTGCGCGAGCTGAACGCGGTGCGCGAGAGCTTCGCCGTGGCCCTTGCGCCCTACGGCTGCCAGACCCTGGGCATGGTCCGCGACCGGGGCAGCCGTTTCTCCGATCCCTGCGCCTTCCTCAACAGCCTGATCGGCGGCGAGCTTCGGCCCGTGGCCGCGCCCCAGGGCGACCTTGGCGAGGTGATCGGTGACAGCCGCCTGACCTTCGGCATGGACGCGGTGGAGATCACCGACGCGGGCGGTCCACACTATGCGGCGATCATCTCGATCAAGGACTATCCGCAGCGCTCGGCGCCGGGGATGCTCGACGGCGTTCTTCGCCTGCCCCACGCCCTGACCCTCACCGAGAGCTTCGGCTTCGTCGATCGGCAGGCGGCGCTGGGGCGGATGGGGTTGGCGCTGCGCCGGCTCAAGGCCGCGGACGATGACGCCTATTCCCTGCGCCAAGACCTGGCCCAGGCGCGCGACGACCTGGGCGCCGGTCGCACAGCCTACGGCGAGCATCACCTGACCATATTGGTCCGCTCCAATAGCCTGGAGGGGCTGGACGCGGCGGCGGCGGATGTGCAGTCGACCCTGGCCGAAGCGGGCGCCATAGCCGTGCGCGAGGACGTTAATCTGGAGCCCGCCTTCTGGGCCCAGTTCCCCGGTAACTTCGCCTACATCGCGCGCAAGGCGCTGATCTCCTCGGCCAATTTCGCCAGCTTCGCCTCGATGCATAACGTCTCGTCCGGCAGCGCCGAGGACAACCACTGGGGCGCGCCGATCACGGTGCTGGAGACCACGGCGCACACCCCCTACTATTTCAACTTCCACAACGGCGACCTCGGCAACTTCACCGTCATCGGGCCGTCCGGCTCGGGCAAGACGGTGCTGCTCACCTTCCTCTTGGCCCAGGCGCGCAAGCTGAAGCCGCGCATCGCCTATTTCGACAAGGACCGTGGCGGCGAGATTTTCATCCGCGCCATCGGCGGCGCCTACGACGCCCTGAGGCCGGGCGAGCCCTCCGGTCTCAACCCTCTGCAACTGGAGGACACCCCGGCCAACCGCAGCTTCCTGACCAACTGGCTGGCGCGTCTGGTCACCGCCGAAGGCGAGGTCCTGTCCAGCGAGGACAGGGCCCTGGTGGTCGACGCCATCGACGCCAACTTCGGCCAGCCACGCAGCCACCGCCGCCTGCGCTATCTCAGGGAACTGTTCCAGGGGACGCGGCGGCCGACCGCCGGCGATCTGGCGGCGCGACTCAACGCCTGGTGCGGCGAGGGCGAGCATGCCTGGCTATTCGACAACGAGGAGGACCGGCTCGATCTCAGCGTCGAGGCGATCGGCTTCGACATGACCCGGGTGCTGGACGTGGCCGTCACCCGCACCCCGGCGATGATGTACCTGTTCCACCGCATCGAGCAGCGGCTGGACGGCCAGCCGACCATCATCGTGGTGGACGAGGGCTGGAAGGCGCTGGACGACGATGTGTTCGTCCATCAGCTCAAGGACTGGCAGAAGACCATCCGCAAGCGCAACGGCATCGTCGGCTTCTGCACCCAGAGCGCCAGCGACGCCCTGGAGAGCCGGATTTCGGCGGCTATCGTCGAGCAGGCCGCGACCCAGATCTTCCTGCCCAACCCCAAGGCCAAGGCGGCCGACTATATCGAGGGCTTCGGCCTGTCGGCCCACGAGTTCGATCTGGTGCGGCTGCTGCCGGATACGTCGCGCTGCTTCCTGGTCAAGCAGGGCGGGCAGAGTGCGGTGGCGCGGCTGGACCTGTCCGGCATCGGCGCGCGCCTGGCGGTGCTGGCCGGCAACGAGCGGTCGGTGCGGCGCCTTGACCGGCTGCGCGGCGAACTCGGCGATGATCCGCAGGCGTGGCTCGCGCCCTTCCTGGTGGAAAGCGCGGGCGCACGATGAGCGGCGCCTGTCCCGCCCCCTCCGCAGACCTCGGCGTCATCGGCAGCGTGCTGACGGCGGTGGACTGCAATGTCCGCAATTTCTCTCAGGCCGGCTATTCGGCTCTGACCAGCCAGCAGTCCTTTTTCCCGACGGCGGTCACGGCCCTGCTGACCATCTATGTAGCGGTTCTGGGCCTCCGGCTGATGTTCGGCCTGGGCAGCGCCCGCTTGGCGGACTCGCCGCTGATCGCGTTGAAGATCGGCGTGATCCTGGCCCTGTCGCTCAACTGGACCGCCTTCCAGACCCTGGTGTTCGACCTAGCGACCAAGGCGCCGTTGCAGGTGGCCCGCACCATCAGCGCCCCGACCGCCCAGACGGGCGTGCTGGCCGGCGACCCGGTGCGCGGGCTGCAGGTGGCCTATGATCAGTTGACCCTGGCGGCGGGCGCCTTCGGGCGGCAGGCGGGCCCCAATCCCCAGGTGCTGCGCGGCGGCGAAGCCGCGGCGGCGGACGGACTGTGGAAGGCCTCGGCGGTGCTGTTCATGAGCACGGCGGGCGCCCTGTCGATCGCTATTATCGCCGTTGGCGTCCTGCTGACCGTTGGCCCGGTGTTCATCGCTCTGGCTCTGTTCGAGGCGACGCGCGGATTGTTCGTCGGCTGGATGCGGGCGCTGGTCTCGGCGGCCTTGGCGCCGATGGTGTGCTGGATGACCACCACGGTGATGCTGGTGGTGCTGGAGCCTTGGCTGATCCGGCTGGCCCGCTCGCGGGTGGAGGGCATGCTTGACCTGGACGCTGCTACCGCGACCATCGCCCTGGTGTTCGTGTTCGCCGCCGCCCAGGCCGCCGTGGTCGGCGGGGCCGCCGTGATCGGGGCCGGATTCGATCTCAGCTTCCGCACACGGCGCGAGGACGCCCCGGCTCAACCTTCCCCGGCCACGGTGTCGGCGGGGACCGAGATGCTGGTGCTGTCGCGCGTGGAACGCCTGGCTTTCCAGTTGGCCCGCACGCCGGCGGCTGGGGCGACGGCCGGCGCCGGAGTCTACGAGACCCGTCTCGTCCAGGGCGCGTCATCGGCCAGCGCGGGCGGCGGCCGTGCGCCCGTCAGCGGGCGGATCGGTGAAGTCTACCGGCGCGACGGCTTTAGAGACCGTCTGCGCGGAAGTCAGGGAAGCGGATCATGATCAGGATGCGACCGGTTGTGGCCGTCTTGGCCTGGCTGCTGCTGAGCGGCGCCGCGACGGCTGCCGTGCTGCCCACGCCCGGGCAGGAGGATCCGCGCATCCGCACGGTGATCTACGATCCCAATCAGGTGGTGCTGCTGCAGGGCCATCTCGGCTACGCCATCACCGTGGAGTTCGGAGCGGGCGAGAAGATCGAGAACGTCTCGATCGGCGACGGTCTCGGCTGGCAGATCACGCCTAATCGCCGGGCCAACCTGCTGTTCCTCAAGCCCATCGACCGCGCCGGCGCCACCGACATGACCGTGGTGACCAACGAGCGGCGCTACAGCTTCGACCTCCGGGTCGAGCGCGGACGCCCCAAGTCCAACGCCGCCCTGACCTTCGAGCTGCGCTTCGAATATCCGGAGATGGCCCAAGCCAGCATTGTCGCGCCGCCGCCTGAGCCGCCCAAACCGCCGGAGCCGCCCAAGGTCGCCAACAAGGCCTACAGCTTCAAGGGCGCCGCCAACGGCCTGCCCACCACGGTGTTCGACGACGGGCGCGCGACCTATTTCAGCTTCGACGCCCAGACCGACTACCCGGCCATCTTCGCGGTCGACGACGACGGCAAGGAGGCGGTGGTCAACGTCAGCTACCGTGACAACTATCTGGTGGTCGACCGCCTGGCCGCGGCCTTCGTGCTGCGCCGGGGGACCGAGATCACCCGCATCAATAACGACGGCTATCAGGCCAGGCCCGTGACCACGTCGCAGCTTGCGCCTTCCAGCAAGAGGAAGAAGCCATGAGCCAGGGCAAGACCTCTACGCCGCCCGCCGACAGCCCGGTGCTCGGTCGGCTGCGCGGCGCCCCGTCGGTGCTGTCTCGCCGCGAGGGACCGTGGGGCACGGTCGGCATCGGCCTCGGCGCCGTGGCGCTGGGCTGGGTGGTGTTCTCCTCGATGAGCCATCACCGTACGGCCCAGGCGCAGACCCCGCCGCGCCCGATCGCGCCCGCCCAGGCCGGCTTCGTCGCCGCCATCACGACGCCGCCCGCCCCGCCGGCCATGGCGACCTACACCAACCCGCCGCCGCCAACCTTCTCGCCCGCCGCGCCCCAGGCTACGGGCGTCGACGAGGCGGTGCGCTGGCGCGCTCCGGCCATGGTGGTGGACATCGCCGACACCTCGACACCCGCCGCCGATACCGTCGGCGCGGCCGCCTTGCCCGCCAGAGCCGCCGCCGCCTCCGCCGCCCCGGTCAGCGCCGCCGCCGCCAAGGTCTCCGCGGACGAAAGCTTCGCCGAAAAGGTCGAGAGCTCCACAGCCCAGACCGCCCACGCCACCCGCCTGTCCAATCTGCAGCTGGTGGCGCCCCAAGGCACGGTGATTCCCGCCATCATGGAGACGGCGCTGAATTCCGACCTGCCGGGCTTCGTGCGCGCGGTGGTCAGCCGCGACGTGCGCGGCTTCGACGGGGCCAAGGTGCTGATCCCGCGCGGCTCCAAGCTGATCGGCCAGTACCGTGCCGGCGTGGCGGTGGGGCAGTCGCGGGCCTTTGTGGTCTGGAGCCGGGTGCTGACGCCGGACGGGGTCTCCGTCGATATCGGCTCGCCCGGCGCCGACCGGTTGGGCGAAGGCGGGGTGTCGGGCGAGACCAACACCCACTTCTTCCGCCGCTTCGGCTCGGCCATCCTGCTGTCGGTGATCGGCGGCGGCATCGACGCGGTGACCGCCAACAACAGCCGCTCGAGCTCCACGGCCATCGTGATCGGCTCGCCGCAGCAGGCGACCAATGTGGCGTCCATCGCCCTGCAGAAGGAGATCGACATCCCCGACACCATCACCGTGCCGCAGGGCGCGCCGATCAGGGTGTTCGTGGCGCGCGATCTGGACTTCTCGGGCGTCATGTCCAAGGCGCCATGACCGCGGCCGGCCTCAATCCGGGGGTCTATCTCTCCTCCTACCTGACCCCGCTCAAGCCCTGGCTGGATCGGGCCGATGTCACCGACGTCTGGGTCAACGAGCCCGGCGCCGTCTGGATCGAAACCGTCCAGGGGCGGACCGAGCGGTTCGACGCGCCGGAACTGACCGAAACCATCCTGGCGCGTCTGGCCCGTCAGATCGCGGGGGCGGCTAGCCAGGGCGTCAGTCGCGAGCAGCCGCTCCTGTCGGCCAGCCTGCCCGACGGCGCGCGGGTGCAGATTATCTCGCCGCCCGCCACGCGCGGGCACATGGTGCTGGCGGTGCGCAAGCACGCCCTGTCGGACCTGACGCTGGCCGAGATGGGTCAGGGCGGCGCCTTCCATCTGCCGACAGCGGGCGATGCGCAGCAGAAGGCCGACCGCCTGCTGCAGGGCCTGCTGGACCAGGGCGACGTCCAGGGTTTCCTTCGCCAGGCGGTGCGCGCGCGCAAGACCATGGTCATCGCCGGCGGCACCTCGTCGGGCAAGACCACTCTGCTGAACGCTCTGGTCAAGGAAGTCCCGGCGCACGAGCGCCTGGTGGCTATCGAGGACACCCCGGAGATCCGCCTGGTCCATGAGAACGCCGTCGGCTTGCTGGCGGCGCGGGGCGACGCGGGGGAAGCGCGGGTGGATGTCGAGGATCTGCTGCAGGCCACCCTGCGTCTGCGCCCTGACCGCATCCTTCTGGGCGAGCTGCGTGGGCGCGAAGCCTTCGCCTTCCTGCGCGCGGTCAACACTGGTCACCCGGGCTCGATCACCACCATCCACGCCGACACGCCCCAGGGCGCCATAGACCAGATCGCCATGCTGGCCCTGCTGAGCGGCATCGACGTCGGCTGGGAGCCCCTGCGCGCCTACGCCCGCCAGGTGATCGACGTGATCGTGCAGATGGGGCGTGTGGACGGCGTGCGGACGGTGACGGACATCGTCTTCAAGGGCGGCTGACCGCGCCCTCTAGGTTGGCGCAAAGATGCCTGATCGGATCAAATAGATCGAAATCGGTCTGATCTGGGTGGCTTTGGCCTTTTCCGCGCTTTCGCCTTTCCAACGCCCCTCCGCCTGGCCTAAGCGGGCGGGATGCGGGTTCTCGTTATCGATCCTGACAAGGCGCGCGCCGGGCGAGACCCTGACCATGGACGACGCCGCCACCGGCTCGGTGCGCCGCGCTGTTCTCAAAGATGGTCGCCTGGAGCAGGCCCTGTTCCTGACCGTGTCGGGTCGCCTGCCGCCCCGCGATTGGCTCGCGGGCCTAATGGCTCATGAAACTCTGCCGCCCGACGACCGGATGATGCTGCTGGCCGGCCGTCCCGCCATTCTGCGCGCCGACGTCGGAACACAGGTCTGCGCCTGTCTGAAGGTGGGCGCCAAGACGATCGTCCGCGCCATCGGCGAAGGCGCTCTGGACATCGACGCTGTCGGCGCCGCCACCGGCGCCGGAACCAGTTGCGGCTCCTGCCGCCCCGAAATCGCCCGGCTGATCGCCGGCCATGCCAAGCCGAAGGTGCGCGATGCAGCCTGAATCTGGAAAAGTCATGCTGGTGGGCGCCGGTCCGGGCGCCGCGGACCTTCTCACGGTGCGGGCGTTGCGCGCCATCGAGGGCGCCGAGGCTCTGCTCTGTGACGCGCTGGTCGGTGGGGACATCCTCGATCTGGCCCCGCGCCGCTGCCTGCGCATCCGCACCGGTAAGCGGTCCGGCGGCGCCAGCATGCGCCAGGACGAGATCAACGCCCTGATGCTCAAGCTGGCGCGGCGCGGCCTGAAAGTCGTGCGGCTGAAGGGCGGCGATCCGTCCGTGTTCGGTCGCTCCGCCGAGGAGAAGGACTATCTGGAAGCGCGCGGCGTGCCCGTGGAAATCGTGCCCGGCGTCACCGCCGCCAGCGCCGCGGCGGCCCAGTTCGGCTTCCCCCTGACCCATCGCGGCGAAGCCCGCCGCGTGACCTTCGCGACGGCGCGGGTCCAGGACGGGGCCATCGTTGACGGCGGATGGGACGCGGGCGCTGACCCCGAAACCACCCTGGCCCTCTACATGGCGCGAGACGCCGCTGGGGCGGTAGCCGCGCGACTGATCGCCGAGGGCCGTTGTCCGCGCACGCCCGCCATCGCTGTCGAAAACGCCGGGCGGCACGACGCCAGAATCCTGCACGCCGACCTCGCCACCCTCGGCGCCTGTGTCGAGGCCGCGTCGCCGACGGGCCCCGTCCTGCTGGTAATCGGATCGGTCGCCGCCATGGCCCGAGCCGAAACCGTCGCCCAACCCCGCCTCAACCGCCAAGGAGCTCTGTGATGGGAGCCATCGACCTGCGGCGACGCAGGCCTCAGCGCGACGTCGCTGCTCCAACCACATAGGGCGCCAGCAACGGAATGCTGGCGGCGGGCCTGCCGGGGGGCAGCGACTGCAGATAGGCGAGCACGTCGTCCAGGTCGCTATCAGGCAGAATGGCCGGGCCATAGCCTGGCATCACTCCGCCGGGGTGGCGGACGTAGGCCTTGAACGCGGCGGGTGGAAAGCGGACCGGGGCGATGGCGGGGGCCGTGGAGACTGAGCCCTGGCCGATCAGGCCATGGCATTGATAGCAGCCCTTGGCGGCGAAGACGGCCTTGCCCCGCTCGGCGGGTGACGGCGCCGGCGTTGCGGCCGAAGCAGCTAGGGCGATGGCCCAGAGGGCGGCGGCGTAGGCTGCGGAGGAGCGGATCATGGTTTGGCGCTCAACGGGGTTGGGTGACGATATCGAGCAGGGCAGGCTTGCCGGCCTGTACGGTCTTCAGCGCTCGCGCGATGGCGCCCTTGAGCTGGGCTGGGTCGCTGATCGGGCCTTCGGCCCATACGCCCATGCCGCGGGCCACGCTCGCATAGTCGATGTTGGGTTCCTGCAGCACGGTGCCGATGCGCCAGCGGTCGACGCCCCGATCGCGCCGATTGGCCATGCGCTGCAGGTGCATGGTCTCCTGATGCCAGGCGCGGTTGTTGTGGACGATCATCAGCAGGGGAATCTGATGGTGCGCCAGCGTCCATAGGCTTCCAGGCAGCACCATCAGGTCGCCGTCGCCTTCGATGGCGATCGGGATTCGGCCTGCCTCTCGGTGCGCCAGCGCCGCGCCGACCGCGGAGGGCGAGCCGTAGCCGACGCCATAGCCGCCTTCATAGCCGATGTACTGGTAGTGCTTGGTGATGTCCCACAGGCGCAGCGGCCAGTCGCTGATGAAGGAGGTGGGCGAGACGAAGGCCCAGTCCAGCGTCTTGATCTGGTCCCAGACCTCCATGCACAGGCGCCCGGTGCCGATGGGTGTCGCGTCCCAGGCGCGGGCGGCGTCCTCGGCGGAGGCGGCGCGCATGTCGTGAAACGCCTTCTCGAGCGGGGCTTTTTTCGCGGCGATGGTCTGCCGTTGAGCGGGGGTCAGCTTGCGCTCGACCGCGTCGATCAGCTGCGGCAGGCACGCCTGTCCATCGGCCGCCAGCATCAGGTCGGCTGCGAAGTACCGTTCGCTGTCCTGCACATTGCCCTTGAGATAGGCGTAGTTCGCGCTGATGCCGATGATCTTGGTCGCCGCCGGGATGGTGCGGCGGGATGGCCGCTCCGGGATATCCGGGACCGTGCTGGCCACGCCCCACAGATCGGTCACCTCCATGGCCAGGATGACATCGGCGCGGCTGAGCAGTTCGCGCGAACGGCCGCTGTGGTTCAGATAGTGGTTGGTCGGGATGTTGAGCCGCCCAGCGCGGTCGATCACAGGGGCGTTGAGGCTCTCCGCCAGCTTGGCGGG
>CAIYVC010000112.1 GCA_903929535.1 uncultured Caulobacteraceae bacterium
AGCGCGCCCTGGTGCCCGGCAACATCAACAAGAGCGAACTGTGGCGCCGGATCACCTCGACCGATGCCGACGTGCGCATGCCGCCCAAGGACGCTCACAAGACCCTCTCGCCGCGCGACATCGCCGTCATCGAGAAGTGGAACAAGCAGGGCGCCAAGTACAAGCCGCACTGGGCCTACATCCAGCCGGTCATCGTCGAGCCGCAAAAGACCAAGTGGGACAAGGAAGCGGTCAACCCGATCGACCGCTACGTCTACGCCCGTCTGGCCAAGGCGGACCTCAGCCCCTCGCCTGAGGCGGACCGCGAAACCCTGATCAACCGGGTCTATCTGGACCTGACCGGCCTGCCGCCGACGCTGGCCGAAGTGGACGCCTTCGTCGCCGACAAGGACGCCAACGCCTACGAGAAGATCGTCGACAGGCTGCTGGCCTCCAAAGAGTACGCCGAGCGCCAGACCAATGTCTGGCTGGACGCCGCCCGTTACGCCGACAGCCGCGGCGGCCTGAACGACGGCGACCGTTCGATCACCTTCCCCTACCGCGACTGGGTGATCAGCGCGATCCAGCGCAACATGCCCTACGACAAGTTCGCCACCTGGCAGCTGGCGGGCGACAAGCTGCCCAACGCCACGCGTGAGCAGCTGCTGGCCAGCGCCTTCGTGCGCACTGGCCGGATGGACTCCGAAGGCGGCTCGATCGACGAGGAATACCGGATCAACTACGTCCAGGAGCGGGCCGAGCTGGTCGGCAAGGACTTCCTGGGCCTGACCGTCGGCTGCGCCAAGTGCCACGATCACAAGTACGACGTGATCAGCCAGGCCGACTACTATTCGATGAACGGCTTCTTCAATCAGATCGACGAACGCGGCAACGGCGGCGGCAACCGCGGCACGCCCAATGGTCCGGTGCTGGAATGGCCGACGGCCCTGCAGGCCAAGAAGCTGGATAAGGCGCACAGCAACGTCGTGGCCAAGCAAGCGGCCTACCAGAAGGCCCTCGTCGCGGCCCAGGCCGCCGCCGGGTCCAAGGTGGACGCGGTGCCGGTCGCCCAGCGCATCAACTACATCAAGACGGCGATCGAAGCCGACACCCAGGCCTATTACCCCTTCGACGAAGGGCATAAGGCCAACTTCGAGCCGATCTTCATCGACGAGCAGCTGCCGACTCCCGGCACGCCCAATCCGAAGGTGAAGACGCCCTACGACGGCATGACCCAGGCCCAGTTCACCGCGACCCTGCAGAACAAGATCCTGGCCGATGTTCGCGCCGGGAAACCGACGCCGATGTTCGGCTCGGTGGGCGGCACCACCAACGTCCTGGAAGCGGCCGCGTCGGGCAACAAGGCCGGCAAGGGCAGCGACAAGGTGGCCAAGGTCGGCACCGACGAAGGCGGCGACATGAAGCCGGCCGCCGGCATGAAGAAGGCCGGCATGAAGCCTGCCGACAAGGCCGAATCCGGCAAGCCCGGCATGATGAAGGCCTCGCTCGGCGGCAAGGCTGACGGCGCCAAGGGTGCTGACGCCAAAGGTCCCGGCGGCAAGCCGAAGAAGAAGCTGCAGTTCACCGACCAGGCCACCCGCAAGGGCGGCGCCGGCATCGCGGCGGACATCACGGCGCACCTGGCCGATCCGGGCCTGCCGCGCATCGCCTCGCACGAGGTCGATGCGGCGCTGGAGCAGCTGGTGGTGTCGGGCTACACCGACGACCGCCTGGGCGACCCCCAGCGTATCGTCAAGCACCAGCTGCCGCCTGGCCTGAAGGAAGAGCAGCTGCTGTGGACCAACTCCGGCATCGCCGGCGCCCCGGCGGGCGTGGTCAACAACGTGAAGTTCATCCCCGGCGCGCATGGCCAGGGCATCCAGATGAAGGACTCGGTGTTCTTCGCCGACAAGTCGGTGGGGATGTTCGAGCGCACCCAGCCCTATTCGATCGACCTGTGGCTGAAGCTGCGGGCGGACAAGCCCTATGTGGACACCACCCGTCCCAACGGCCCCAGCGCCTCGATCCTGTACAACAACGGCGGGGTTGAAGCGCTCGGCTACGAGATGGACCTGGATAACGGTCGTCTGTCGTACAACATCACCAACTCGGCCCCCGCCAACATGCTGAAGGTATCGACCGAGGAGAAGGTGCCCACCGGGCGCTGGACCCACGTGACGGTGACCTATGACGGCAACAGCCGCGCCGAGGGCCTGAAGCTCTATATCGACGGCAAGCCTGCGCACATGGTGATCGAGCACAATCACCTGACGCGCTCCACATACCCGCGCGGGCGCACCAGCCTGTTCGGCAGCTACTTCGGCCTGGCGGCGGGGACCAACTTCAGCCGCCCGGAACTGATCGACGGCGGGATGGACGATCTGCGGGTGGTCACCCGCGCGCTGACGCCCCTGGAAGTGGCCTATCTGCAGAACCCCTCCGCCGCGACCTCGGTTCCGGCGCAGACGGCGCGAGCCGAGCTGATCCAGGTGGCGGCGCAGAAGGACCCTGCGGTGCAGAAGGCCTGGCAGGATCTGACCGATGCGCGGATCACCGAGCAGAAGGTCGAGACGCCGATCAACCAGGTGATGATCGCGGGCGACCAGCTGCAGCCGCGCACCAACTACGTGCTCGATCACGGGGTCTACAACACCTACATGAAGGTGGTGCCGGCCCAGGCCTTGCCGCGGGTGTTCCCCTGGAGCGACAAGCTGCCGAGGAACCGCCTGGGTCTGGCCGAATGGCTGTTCGATCCCAAGCATCCGCTGACCTCGCGGGTCTATGTGAACCGCCTTTGGCAGAACCACTTCGGCACGGGCATCGTGCAGACCGTGGACGACTTCGGCACCCAAGGCACCAACCCGACCAACCCGGAACTGCTGGACTACCTGGCGGTCGAGTTCATCAGGTCGGGCTGGGACATCAAGCACATGCAGAAGCTGATGGTGATGTCGGCGACCTACCGACAGAACTCCAACATCAGCCGCGATGCGCTTGAGAAGGATCCGCCCAACTTCCTGCTGGAACGCGGTCCCCGCTTCCGCATGCCGGCCGAGGTGCTACGCGACAACGCGCTGGCCGCCTCGGGTCTGCTGGTCAAGCAGGTGGGCGGCGACGCGGTGTTCCCCTACGCGCCTCCGGCGATCTGGGACGGCATCGCGCAGGGCGCCACGGCCTATCCGACCAACGTGCCGGCCGACGAGAACCACCGCCGCTCGATGTACACCTACATCAAGCGCAACGCGCCGGTGGCCAACCTGGCGGTGTTCGATATGCCCGACCGGTATAACGCCACCGTCTACCGGCCGATCTCCAACACGCCGCTGCAGGCGCTGGTGATGCTGAACGATACTCAGTTCATCGAGGCCTACCGCAAGCTGGCCGAGCGGGCGATCAAGGCGTCCACCAGCGAGGACCAGCAGCTGACCACGCTGTTCCGCCTGGCGGTCCGCCGCCACCCGATCGCGACGGAACTGGCTTCGATGAAGCGGTACCGGGCGTCGGAACTGGCCTGGATGCAGGGCCAGCCTGAGGAAGTGAAGAAGCTGCTGACCAATGGCGTGGCTCCGGCCGATCCCTCGATCGACCCGGCGACGCTGGCGGCCATGACCTTGGTGACGGCCGGTGTGATGAACACCCCCGACGCCTACACCCTGCGCTAGGAGGGATGAGGATGCACACCGAAATCAAGATGACCGAAGAGCAGCGCCAAAAGCTGATGGACATGTCCCGCCGCGCCATGCTCGGCACGGGCATGGGTCTTGGCGGTATCGCCATGGCGGAAATCCTGGGCGGCGGTCAGGCGCGGGCCAAGGGCGCGGGCCCTGTGTCGGCGGGCGACTCCGGTCCGGACATGGGCAAGCTGGCCACCGGCCAGTTCCCGGCCAAGGCCAAGCGTGTGGTCGATATCCACATGAAGGGCTCGGTCTCGCAGGTCGACACCTTCGACTACAAGCCCGAGGTGATTAAGCGCCACGGCCAGGAGATCCCGCCCTCGGTCAAAGGCCACGGCAAGATCTCGGCCATGTCCAACGCTCAGTCGTCCTTCCCGCTGATGCGTCCCCTGGCGGACTTCAAGCAGTACGGACAGTCGGGCCGCTGGGTGTCGGATCTGATGCCGCACATCGGCGCCATCTCGGACGACCTGACCTTCATCCACTCGATCTGGACGCCGCAGGTCAACCACGACCCGGCCGACGTGTTGATGCACACCGGCTTCCAGCTGGCGGGCCGTCCGGCGGCGGGCGCCTGGGTCAACTATGCGCTGGGCACCGACAACTCCAACATGCCGGCCTATGTCGTCATGAAGAGCCAGTTCCAGGCCGCCGGCGTGGGCGCGACCCAGGCCACCTGGTCCGCGGGCTTCCTGCCGTCCAACCACCAGGGCGTGGAATTCCGCTCGGGCAACTCTCCGGTTCTCTACGTCGAGAACCCCGACGGCATGGGCCGCCAGGAGCGCCGGGCGGAGATGGACTTCATCGGCGAGATGTCGCGCACCCAGTATCAGAACACG
The DNA here is from genome assembly GCA_903929535.1 of uncultured Caulobacteraceae bacterium. GTDB lineage: Bacteria > Pseudomonadota > Alphaproteobacteria > Caulobacterales > Caulobacteraceae > BOG-938. Next base: position 4,493 of record CAIYVC010000112.1, read on the forward strand.
GGCGACCCTGAGATACTGTCGAAGATCGCCCAGTACGAGATGGCCTACCGGATGCAGGACTCGGTGCCGGAAATCACCGATTTGTCGGACGAGCCGTCCTACATCCTGGATATGTACGGCCCGCAGGTGCACCACCCAGGCACCTTCGCCCGCAACTGTCTGCTGGCCCGCCGCCTGATCGAACGAGGCGTGAAGTACGTCAACCTGATCCAGGTGGGCTGGGACCACCACACCGGCATCGCCCGGCGTCACCCGCCTGATTGCTGGGCCGTCGACCAGCCCTCCGCCGCTCTGGTCACCGACCTGAAGCAGCGCGGTCTGCTGGACGACACCCTGGTCACTTGGAAGGGCGAGTTCGGCCGGACGGTTTACGCCCAGGGCGGGATCACCGAGAACTCGGGCCGCGACCACCACGGCGGCAACTTCACCATGTGGATGGCCGGCGGCGGCACCAAGCCGGGTACGGCCTACGGCAAGTCGGACGACTTCAGCTACAACGTGGCTGAAAACCCGGTCGAAGTGCACGACATGAACGCCACGATGCTCTACCTGCTGGGCATCGACCACAAGCAACTGACCTATCACTACCAGGGTCGCGATTTCCGCCTGACGGACACCGCCGGCAAGGTCATCCAGGGGATCGTCGCCTAAGCAGCGATATCCACCGCTCTGATATCGAGGGCCCTTCGGCGGAGACGCCGGGGGGCTCTCACGTCTAAGAAGAACAGAACTCGCTACGAACTCGGGGAACGTCTCAAGTGCTGCTGCAATTCATCTGGTTTCTGGGACGGTTTCACGTCCTGATCGTGCACCTTCCGCTGGGCATCCTGACGCTTGCGGTGGCGCTTGAGATCATGGTGCGGTTCAAGCCGTTCAAGTTCCTGGAGGGGGCTGTGGGCCCCA
>CAIYVC010000113.1 GCA_903929535.1 uncultured Caulobacteraceae bacterium
CTGCGCTGGCCGCTGCTGATCGGCGGCCCGGTCATCGTGATCGGCATTGTCGCCTATTTCGTCCTGACCGGCGGCCGCTACCAGACCACCGACGACGCCTATGTCATGTCGGCCCGCACGCCGATCAGCGCCAATGTCTCGGCGCGGGTGGTGGAGCTGCCGATCCACGACAACGAGACCGTCAAGAAGGGCCAGCTGCTGTTCCGGCTGGACGACCGCGACTTCAAGGCCGCCCTGGCTCAGGCTCAGGCGCAACTGGCCACCGCGCGGCTGCAGGTGCAGACCCAGCGCGCCACCGCCAACCAGCAGGGCGCCTCTGTCACCGAAGCCCAGGCGGCGCTCGACTACGCCCAGCGTGAACTGGCCCGCCAGAAGGTCCTGGTCGGCGGCGGCGTGGCTTCGCAGCAGCAGCTCGACCAGGCCACCAACGCCGTCAACGAAGCTCGCGCCCACGTGCAGTCCGTTCAGCAGCAGGCCCTCGCCGCGCGCACCGCGGCCGGCTCCGACAACGGCTCAGTCGATGCCCAGCCTGTGGTGATGCAGGCCCTGGCGGCGCTGCAGCGCGCCCAGCTGGCGGTGGGCTACACCACCATCGTCGCGCCCCAGGACGGGGTGGTGACCAAGGTCGAGCAGATCCAGCTCGGCAGCTACATCACCGGCGCCCAGCCCCTGTTCTGGCTGGTCTCGGGGCGGCCCTATGTCGAGGCCGACTTCAAGGAGAACCAGCTGGCCAATATGCGGATCGGCCAGACCGCCGAGATCGACATCGACGCCTACAAGGGCAGGAAGCTGACCGGCCGTGTCGCCAGCTTCAGCCCCGGCGCGGGCTCGACCTTCTCGATCCTCCCGGCCCAGAACGCCACCGGCAACTGGGTCAAGGTGGTGCAGCGCCTGCCCGTTCGCATCGAGTTCGACGGCGCGCCCCCCGCCAACGCCAGCGCCGGCCTGTCGGCCAATATCAAGGTCGACACCAAGCCCGGCGGCGGCCGCTAAAAGCGATGCTCGCCCGCGCGGACAGCGGCGCGCCCAACAAATGGGCCATCACCATCAGCATCATGCTGGCAACGGTGATGAACTCGCTCGACACCACCATCGCCAACGTCGCCCTGCCCCACATTCAGGGCAGCGTGTCGGCCTCGCAGGACCAGATCACCTGGGTCCTGACCTCCTATATCGTCGCCGCCACCATCATGACGCCGATGACCGGTTGGCTGGCCGGGCGCATCGGCCGCAAGCTGCTGTTCCAGGTGTCCATCGCCGGCTTCACCTTCGCCTCGATCCTGTGCGGCCTTGCCGGGAGCCTGGGCGAGATCGTCGGCTTCCGGCTTTTGCAGGGCTTGTTCGGGGCTGCACTTATCCCGCTGTCCCAGGCTGTGCTGCTGGACATCTGGCCCAAGGAGAAGCACGGCTTCGCCATGGCCATCTGGGGCGCCGGCGCCATCCTCGGCCCGATCATGGGCCCGGCGCTGGGCGGCTATCTCACCGACAACTACAGCTGGCGCTGGGTCTTCTTCATCAACATCCCGATCGGCATCCTGGCCTACACGGGGGTGTGGATGTTCATTTCCAACAACA
>CAIYVC010000114.1 GCA_903929535.1 uncultured Caulobacteraceae bacterium
CAAGGAGATGTTCCTCAACCACCTGTACGGCGGCATGGACGAGCCTGAGCTGAAGATCATCGACGTCTTCATCTGCAAGCTGCGCAAGAAGCTCGCCTCGGCGGCCAACGGCATGCACCACATCGAAACCGTCTGGGGCCGGGGCTATGTCCTGCGCGACCCGCACGAGGCCATCATCGCCGCCTAAAGGCGAACTACAGCGTACCAGTCGTCTAAAAGCGCCCGCCCTAACCGGCGGGCGTTTTCTTTTGCGCCCGCCACGGCCAAGTCATAGCCTCGCTCCAGAACCGCGATCGTGAATTGCGGCATGGGAGGACTAGTCATGACGAAGACGCCAATGGCGTGGCTTGCAGGCGCGGCAGTCCTGGCGCTGGCCGGGGCGGCCCAAGCCCAGGCGCCGCAGCCCTATCCCTCGTTTGGTCCAGCCGACTGGTCGGCCTTCAAGAGCCATGTCGATAAGGCTTACGCCACGGCCGGCCAGACCTGGAAACCCACCGCCGACTATTTCTGCACGCCCGGTCAGGCCGCCAACAAGGTCACCGATCCCACCATCCAGCCGGCCAAGATCTTTGATAACGTCTATGTCATGGGCGATCTGGGCACCGTGGTCTACGCGATCACAACCCCCAACGGCATCGTGCTCATCGACGCCCTTTACCCGGTCAAGCTCGACACGGTGCTGCTGCCGCAGATGAAGGCGCTGGGGCTAGACCCGGCCAAGGTGACTCACGTGCTAATCACCCACGGCCATTCCGACCACTACGGCGGCTCCAGCTATTTCCAATCCAAGTACGGGGCCAAGGTCGTACTCTCGCCCAAGGACTGGGATCTAGTGGCGACCGCCAAGCCCGCCCCAGGCAACCCGCCGCCCAAACGTGATGTGGAAGTCCAAGACGGCAAGCCGATCACCATCGACGGCGTGGCCTTCACCCCCATCTATGTTCCGGGTCATACGCCCGGATCGCTGGGCTGGATTTTCCCTGTGAAGGATGACGGCAAGACGCATATGGCGGCCATGTTCGGATCGACCATCTTGACCACCGAGCGACTGACAATGGACACCCTGACCCCGGAACTGGCCAGCTGGGAGAAGTTCGCCGCTATCGCCCGCAAGATGAAGGTCGATGTCGAGCTGCAAAATCACCCGCTGTTCGACAACATGCCGGCCAAGCTGATGGCCACCTCCACCCGGCAGCCGGGCCAGCCCAACCCGTTCGTCGTCGGCGCCGCCAGCTACAACCGTTTCACCGGCACGGTCGTCGAGTGCATCAAGGCAGTCATCGCCCGCAAGGGCGGCTCCGTGAAGCCGACATGAGGACAGCCTTTCTGACCGGGCTCGTAGCCCTGGCTATCGCAGGCGCAGCGCACGCCCAGGCCAACCCCAACTTCATCGCCGGCCCGCCGGACTGGTCGGCCACCAAGGCCCACGCCGACAAGGCGCACCAGATCGCCGGGGATCAATGGAAGGCCGCCGCCGACTACTTCTGCACGCCGGGCGTGCCGCCCAACCGGATCACCGATCCGCCGATCCAGCCCACCAAGCTGTTCGACAACCTCTATGCCCTGGCCGACAGCGGCACGACGGTCTACGCGATCACGACACCGGACGGCATCATCCTGATCGACGCCAGCTATCCGCAGCAGACCGACAAGTTGCTGCTGCCGCAGATGGCGCAGCTGGGGCTGGACCCGGCCAAGGTGATCTTCATCCTGGTCACCCACGGCCACCAGGACCACTACGGCGGCTCGACCTATTTCCAGCAGAAGTACGGGACCAAGGTCGCCGTCTCCTCGCTCGACTGGGACCTGATGGCGAACAACAAGCCGGTCGAGGGCCACGCTCCGCCCAAGCGCGACGTGGAAATACAAGACGGCAAGGCCTTCACCGTCAGCGGCGTCACCTTCACGCCCGTGCTCGTGCCGGGCCATACGCCGGGGTCGCTGGCGATCATCTTCCCGGTCAAGGACAACGGTAAGCCGCACATCGCCGCCATCTATGGCTCCGCGCCCCTGCGCGCCGACCGGCTGAAGCCGGAGGGTCTGGTGCAGGAGATCGGCAGCTGGAAGAAGTTCGCTGCCGTCGCGAGCCGGATGAAGGTCGACGTCGAACTGCAGAACCACCCCCTGTTCGACAACATGCCGGCCAAGCTGCAGGCGCTGGCGGGCCGCCAGCCCGGCCAGCCCAACCCGTTCGTCGTCGGCGCGCCGAGCTACGCCCGCTACACCGAGACGGTGCGCGAATGCCTGCGCTCGCAGATCGCCAGGAAGGGCGGGCAGATACCGGGCTAGGCCGCCGCTAGAGCAAGCCGTTCCCACTCCAGAAATTCCGGCTGGGTCAGGAGCAGCGCCGCGTAGTCCGCACAGGTTCCGTCATCGCCATAGGCGGCGAGGTCGACGCCGTAAGTGCGAAAACGGGTAGCCACGGCGGTGTAGTAGGCGTCGGCGATCGACCAGTCGCCCAGCAGCCACGGCCCCCTAGCCGCGAAACGCCCGCGCAGCTCGCTCCACAGCCGCACGATCTTGCGGACATCCTCCTCGGTGGCCGGGGTCAGCTCCAGAGTCACGTGCGGCGCCGAGAGGTCGACCTGGCACTCGCCGCGCAGGGACTGGAAACTGCCGTGCATCTGGGCGCAGGCCGAGCGGCCCAGCGCGCGCGCCTCGATGTCGGATGGCCACAGCTTGGCTTCAGGGAAGCGGTCGGCGGCGTATTCGCAGATCGCCAGGCTGTCCCAGACGCTTAGATCGCCGTCGATCAGGACCGGACATTGGGCGCTGGGGGAATAGGGAGCCAGGGCGGCGGAGGTTTCCGGGGTGCGCAGGGCCACCAGGATTTCGTCGAACGAGGCCCCTGCCCGCTTCAGCACCATCCACGGCCGCATCGACCAGCTGGACCATTTGCGCGTGCCGATCACCAGTTTCATCGCCGTCTCCATCGTCCGGCCCCCGAACTAGCAGCACGGCCACCTTGACTCCAGTCCGCCACGCGGGCCATCCCCCGCGGCAGGAGAACCCGCATGATCCCTCGCTACGCCCGCCCGGAAGCCGCCGACATCTGGTCCAACCAGACCAAGTACAGCATCTGGTTCGAGATAGAGGCCCACGCCGCCGACGCGATGGCCGAGCTGGGTGTGATCCCCAAGCGCGCCGCCGAGGTGATCTGGGAAAAGGGCCGCGACGCGGTGTGGGACGCCGACCGCATCGACGAGATCGAGCGCACTACCAAGCACGACGTCATCGCCTTCCTGACCCATGTGGCCGAGATCGTGGGGCCCGAAGCCCGCTTCCTGCACCAGGGCATGACCTCATCCGACGTGCTGGACACCTGCCTGTCGGTGCAGCTGGCCCGCGCCGCCGACATGCTGATCGCCGACGTCGACATGCTGCTGGCGGCCCTGAAGCGCCGCGCCCTGGAGCACAAGCTGACGCCGACTGTCGGCCGCAGCCACGGCATCCACGCCGAACCGACCACGTTCGGCCTGAAGCTGGCCGGCCACTACGCCGAGTTCGTGCGCGCCCGCGCCCGCCTGCTGGCCGCCAAGGCGGAAATCTCGACCTGCGCCATCTCCGGCGCGGTGGGCACCTTCGCCAATGTCGACCCGCGGGTTGAGGTCTATGTGGCCGCCAAGATGGGACTGACGGTCGAGCCCGTCTCCAGCCAGGTGATCCCGCGCGACCGCCACGCCGCCTATTTCGCCGCCCTGGCCGTCGTCGCCTCGTCGCTGGAGCGCCTGGCGGTGGAAATCCGCCACCTGCAGCGCACAGAGGTGCTGGAAGCCGAAGAGCCGTTCGATCCCGGCCAGAAGGGCTCCTCGGCCATGCCGCACAAGCGCAACCCGGTGCTGACCGAGAACATCACGGGCCTGGCCCGGCTGGTGCGCTCGGCGGTGGTTCCGGCGATGGAGGACGTCGCCCTCTGGCACGAGCGGGATATCAGCCACTCGTCAGTCGAGCGCGGCATCGCGCCTGACGCCACCGTCCACCTCGACTTCGCCCTGCGCCGCATGGCCGGGGTGATGGAGCGGCTGAACATCTACCCTGAGAACATGCTGGCCAATCTCGACCGTCTAGGCGGCCTGGTGCATTCCCAGCGGGTGCTGCTGGCCCTGACTCAGAAGGGTATGGCCCGCGAGGAGGCCTATGCCGCGGTCCAGCGCAACGCCATGAAGGTCTGGCGCGGCGAGGGCAAGTTCATCGATTTCCTGACGTCAGATCCCGATGTCAGCGCGCACATGAGCGAGGCCGAACTGCGCGAGCTGTTCGACAACGGCTACCACTTCAAGCACGTGGATACGATTTTCGAGCGGGTGTTCGGCGCGTAGCGCCGCCCGCTAGTTGCCCGAACGGATCGCGTCTCGGGCGATGGCCAGCAATTCGTCCATCTTGCCGCGCACCATGCCCTCGGTGACCTTGGTCCCGGAGGCCGATAGGTCCTTGAACACCTTGCGCAGGACGTCCTCGTCGCCCGGCGGCGCGAAGTCGGACTTCACCACCGCGCGGGCGTATTCCTCGACGTGATCGGCCGACAGGCCCATCAGGCCCGCGGCCCACAGGCCCAGCATACGGTTGCGGTGCCCGACGGCCTTGAACTCGGCTTCCTCGTCATGAGCGAACTTGTTTTCGAAAGCCTGCTCGCGATCGTCGAAGGTGGTCATGTGTACCCCAGTAATTCGAGACGGTGCATACGGCGCCCGGGCGCGGGCCGCAATGCGTCGATTTGGGCCGGCGGGTCGTCCCGCTACGTTTGCGCCCATCCCCTCGATCCGGTAGGTTCAGGGGTGCTCCGGGCCCGCCCGGAGACCGAGTCGGACACGCGCGTGCGGCGACCCGCGCGCGCGATTTGCTTTTGTTCGACAACCGAACCGGATGCCTGCCCCATGAACCGCCGCAAGAAAATCTACGAAGGCAAGGCCAAGATCCTTTACGAGGGCCCCGAACCCGGCACGCTGATCCAGTATTTCAAGGACGACGCCACCGCCTTCAACGCCCAGAAAAAGGCCGTCCTTGAGGGCAAGGGCGTGCTCAACAACCGCATCTCCGAATATGTGATGACGCGGCTGAACGGCATCGGCGTGCAGAACCACTTCATCAAGCGGCTGAACCTGCGCGAGCAGCTGATCCGCGAGGTCGAGATCATTCCGCTGGAAGTGGTCTGCCGCAACATCGTCGCCGGCTCGATGGCCGAGCGTTTCGGCCTGCCCGAGGGCCAGCCCCTGCCCCGCTCGATCATCGAATTCTACTACAAGGACGACAAGCTGGGCGACCCGCTGGTCACCGAAGAGCACATCACCGCCTTCAACTGGGCCAACACCCAGGAGATCGACGACATCCTGGCCATGACGCTGAGGGTCAACGACTACCTGTCGGGCATGTTCGGCGCGGTCGGCATCACGCTGGTGGACTTCAAGATCGAGTACGGGCGCCTGTGGGAAGGCGATTTCGCCCGGGTGATCCTGGCCGACGAGATCAGCCCCGACAGCTGCCGCCTGTGGGACGCCACCACCAACGAGAAGCTGGACAAGGACCGCTTCCGCCGGGACATGGGCGGGGTCATCGAAAGCTACACCGAGGTGGCGCGCCGCCTCGGAATCATGAAGGACATGCCGCGCGTCATCGAAGGCGGCGTCGCGTAAGGAATTTCTCGGCATGAAGGCCAAGGTCCACGTCTATCTGAAGCCCGGCGTCCTGGACGTTCAGGGCAAGGCCATCGAAGGCGCGCTGCATGGCCTCGGCTGGGGCGACGTGGCCAATGTCCGCGTCGGCAAGACCATCGAATTCGACGTGCCGGGCTCCGACCGCGCCAAGGCGGAAGCCGACGCCAAGATCATGGCCGAGAAGCTGTTGGCCAACACCGTGATCGAAAGCTTCAAGGTGGAAGTCGCCTGATGAAGGCTGCCGTCGTCGTCTTCCCGGGATCCAATTGCGACCGCGACTGCGCGGTGGCGGTGGAGCGGTCCACCGGCGCATCCGTCGACATGGTTTGGCACCAGGAGACAGCGCTGCCCTCAGGTCTGGATCTGATCGTCCTGCCCGGCGGCTTTTCCTATGGCGACTATCTACGCTGCGGAGCCATGGCGGCCCAGTCGCCGGTGATGCGCGAAGTGGTCAAGGCGGCCAATGACGGCGTGGCCGTGGTCGGCATCTGCAACGGCTTCCAGATTCTTTGCGAGGCGGGGATGCTGCCGGGCGCCCTGCTGCGCAACGCCAAGCTGAAGTACATCTGCAAGGCCGTGGACCTGGACGTGACCAATGCTCAGACCCGATTCAGCTCCGGCTACGCCGGCCGGCGCAGCGTGCGCATGACCATCGGCAACGGCGAGGGCAACTTCTTCGCCGACGACCAGACGCTCGACCGGCTGGAGGGCGAGGGCCAGGTGGTGTTCCGCTATCAGGGCGAGAACCCCAACGGCTCGCTGCGCAACATCGCCGGGATCGTCAACGCGGGCGGCAACGTGCTGGGCCTGATGCCCCACCCCGACCGCTCGTTCGAGGCCGAACTCGGCTCGGCGGACGGCGCGGTGCTGTTCCAGAGCGCTATGGCCAGCGCTTAGGGGCCGCTTAGGCCGGCGGCGTCGCGCGGCCCAATCCCGACTCATCGTCATCCTCATCCGCCGCCTCGGGCCGCCGGTGGGCGTCGCGCTGGCGGGCGAGGTCCTTGGCGCCCATGCCGAGTCCCTGCTGGCGGGCCAGGGTCGCTTCCAGGCCGGAGGGCTCGTAGCGGTCTTCCGGCGCGTCTTCGTCGAGGTCGTCGAGGGGTTCGTCGGGCATGGCTGCCTCCGCTGGCCGGTTGATGCAGACAAACCAAACTCCGCGCGCCCGCGCCTGTTCCACATCTCTGACTCTGGCCACTGACAGCGGCGCGTGAATCCGCTAACTCCCCACCATGACCGGCGCCCCGCAAAAGACCTCTGCTGAACTGGCCAAGGAATACGGCCTGAAGAGCGACGAATACGCCCTGATCCTGGAGCGGCTGGGCCGCGAGCCCAGGCCGGTGGAGCTGGGGGTGTTCTCGGTGATGTGGAGCGAGCACTGCTCCTACAAGTCGTCCAAGCTGCACCTGGGCAAATTCCCGACCAAGGGCCCCAAGGTGATCTGCGGGCCGGGCGAAAACGCGGGCGTCATCGACATCGGCGATGGCCAGGCCTGCGTGTTCAAGATGGAGAGCCACAACCACCCTTCCTACATCGAGCCTTACCAGGGCGCGGCGACGGGCGTGGGCGGGATCATGCGCGACGTCTTCACCATGGGCGCGCGGCCGATCGCGCTGCTGAACGCCCTGCGCTTCGGTGAGCCGAGCCACCCCAAGACCCGGCGGCTGGTGGAGGGCGTGGTGGCCGGCATCGGCGGCTACGGCAACTGCGTCGGCGTGCCCACGGTGGCCGGCGAGACCAACTTCCACCCCGGCTACAACGGCAACATCCTGGTCAACGCGATGTGCGTGGGCCTGGCCGACGCCGACAAGATCTTCTACTCCGCCGCGCCCTCGGGCGGCCTGCCTGTGGTCTATTTCGGCTCCAAGACCGGCCGCGACGGCATCCACGGCGCGACCATGGCCTCGGCGGAGTTCGACGAGGATAGCGACGAGAAGCGCCCCACGGTGCAGGTCGGCGACCCCTTCGCCGAGAAGCTGCTTATCGAGGCGACGCTGGAGCTGATGGCCTCGGGCGCCGTGGCCGCCATCCAGGACATGGGTGCGGCGGGCCTGACCTCGTCCACGGTGGAGATGGCCGGCAAGGGCGGCGTCG
>CAIYVC010000115.1 GCA_903929535.1 uncultured Caulobacteraceae bacterium
ACTTCGCGAATCTTGTCGGGCTTTATATGCAGCGTGACGATTCGTGGCGCGTAGCTGGAAACGTCTTTGCGCGGCGCCGGCATTGCTTTTTCCATCACACCGAGGATGAACAAACGCGCGTCGCGCGCCTGATGCAACGCCTGGCGCATGATGTCCTTGGACACGCCGCCGGCCTTGTTATCCATCTGGATCGCGGTGATGCCGGTTTTGGTGCCGGCGACCTTGAAGTCCATGTCGCCAAGGTGATCTTCGTCACCCAGGATGTCCGACAGGACCGCGAAGCCGTCCTTTTCCAGGATCAGGCCCATGGCGATGCCGGAGACCGGCTTCTTCAGGGGTACGCCCGCGTCCATCAGGGCCAGCGAGCCGCCGCACACCGACGCCATCGAGGACGAGCCGTTGGACTCGGTGATCTCGGAGACGAGGCGGACGGTGTAGGGGAAGTCGGTCTTGGACGGCAGCATCGGACGGATGGCGCGCCAGGCCAGCTTGCCGTGGCCGATTTCGCGGCGGCCAGGCGAGCCCATGCGGCCCGTTTCCCCAACCGAATAGGGGGGGAAGTTGTAGTGCAGCAGGAAGTTTTCCTTGTAGGTGCCTTCCAGCGCGTCGATCCATTGCTCGTCGTCGCCGGTCCCGAGGGTGGCGACCACCAGGGCCTGGGTTTCGCCGCGGGTGAACAGGGCCGAACCGTGGGTGCGCGGCAGGACGCCGACTTCCGACACGATTTGGCGGACCTGATCGACCTTGCGGCCGTCGATGCGCTCGCCGGTTTCCACGATGCCGCGGCGGACGATGTCGGCCTCGGCTTCCTTGAACACGCCGGTCAGCTTCAGCGGGTCGACGCCGTCGGGATTGGCGTCCGACTTGCCCAGAGCGCCGATGGCCTTGGCCTTGGCGGCCGAGATCTTCTCGTGGCGGGCGGACTTGGCGCGTTCCTTGTAGGCGTCGCGCAGGTCTTGGCCGATCAGCTTCTTGACGCTGTCCTTCAGGGTGTCGAGGTCTTCCGGCTGGAAGTCCCAGGGCTCCTTGGCGGCGTGTTCGGCCAGTTCGATGATAGCGTCGATGACCGGCTTGAAGCCCGCTTGCGCGAACAGCACGCCGCCGAGGACGACTTCTTCGGACAGTTCCTGGATTTCGGACTCGACCATCATCACGGCGTCGGCGGTGCCGGCCACGACCAGGTCCATCAGATTGCCTTCGGCCAGCTGGTCCAGCGTGGGGTTCAGGACGTATTCGCCGTCGATATAGCCGACGCGCGCGGCGCCGATCGGGCCCATGAAGGGCACGCCCGACAGGGTCAGGGCGGCGGAGGCCGCGACCATGGCCAGGATATCGGGATCGTTCTCCAGGTCGTGCGACAGGACCGTCACGACGACTTGGGTTTCATTCTTGAAGCCCTTGACGAACAAGGGGCGGATCGGGCGGTCGATCAGGCGGGAGACCAGGGTCTCCTTTTCCGACGGACGGCCTTCGCGCTTGAAGAAGCCGCCGGGGATCTTGCCCGCGGCGAAGGTCTTCTCCTGGTAGTTCACCGTCAGCGGGAAGAAGTCGATTCCGGCCTTGGGTTGCTTGGCGGCCACGACGGTGGCCAGCACGGTGGTCTCGCCATAGGTGGCCAGAACGGCGGCGTCGGCTTGGCGCGCGATACGGCCGGTTTCCAGGGTCAGCTTGCGGCCGCCCCATTCGATGGACTTGCGTTTGATGTCGAACATTTTCTCTTCTCTCATCCCGCGGGCGTATTCCCAGCGGGCACGGACAGGTGCGGGGGCTGTGGTCTTAGACCGTTCGGCCGGTTCCGAAATCCTCTCCAAAGACAGGCTGCGTGAGGACTTCGCTGTGAGCCCTCGGCGGATAGTCGAGATCCCATGGGGGATCCCCCGCTTACACCCCGAGCCTGTGAAGGAGCTTGGGCGGGAATAGTATAGATAGTCGAACGGGCGGAGTTGCCCCCGCCCGCGCGTCCTGGCCGGATTAGCGGCGCAGGCCCAGCGTCTCGATCAGGGACTGATAGCGGCCCTGGTCGGTGGACTTCAGGTGGTCGAGCAGCCGCCGGCGTTGCGAGACCATCTTGAGAAGGCCCCGGCGCGAGTGGTTGTCCTTTTTGTGCGTCTTGAAGTGTTCGGTCAGGTTGGCGATCCGTTCAGACAGGATCGAAACCTGCACTTCGGCCGACCCGGTATCGCCCTCGGTGCGGGCGTGGGTTGAGATCAGTTCAGCCTTGCGTTCGGCCGTAATCGACATCGGGTTCTCCAGATTCGAGGTGAAAGACACGGGTCGGGCTCAATCGCCCGGCGCGCATCTCGCAAAGCGCCGTCGCCTGTCCGCCGTGAGTGGCCAAAACGGTCCGCGATGCGTCTTGCCCGCCGATGGTTCGAGGGGTGAGAAGCGGCCGCAGGGTTTCAACCTGTCTCGGCAGCAGGACGATCGGTCGTCCCTGCTTAAGCCTGAAGGCGTCTTCGGTGGTCACGGCCAACGCCGGGATGTCGTCCAGCGCGGTCTCGACCGGAAGTAACGCCTCCGAGCCGGCGCCCTTATGTATCAACTTCTCTAGATTTTCCAGACAAATCGCCCCCTCCGCGGTGAACGGCCCCACCCGAGTCCGGCGCAGGGCCGACACGTGGGCGCAGGCGCCGAGGGCCTCGGCCAGGTCGCGGACGATGGCGCGGACATAGGTGCCCTTGCCGCAGGCGATCTCGATCTCGATGTGGTCGACGTCGGGAACATCGGTCACGGCGGCGCTGTGGACGGTGACGATGCGCGACTTCAGCTCCACTTCGCGGCCCTCGCGGGCCAGGTCGTAGGAGCGTTCGCCGTCCACCTTGATGGCGGAATAGGCCGGGGGAACCTGGGAAATCTCACCGACGAAGACCGGCAGGGCGGCCTCGACCGCTTCGCGTGACGGGCGCACGTCCGAGCGGGCGACCACATCGCCTTCACGGTCCAGCGTCGTGGTGGTTGAGCCCCACTCGATGGTGAAGCGGTAGCCCTTGTCGGCGTCCATCAGGAAGGGGACCGTCTTGGTCGCCTCTCCCAGCGCGATCGGCAGCACCCCCGTGGCCAGGGGGTCCAGCGTGCCGGCGTGGCCCGCCTTCTGCGCCTCATAAAGCCAGCGCACCCGGCCGACCGCCTGGGTCGAACCGAAGTCGTAGGGTTTGTCCAGGACGATCCAGCCGGAGACGGCCTTGCCCTTGCGCTTACGAGCCACTGTCGTCTTTCGGAGCGGAAATCTTGACGCCGCCGGTGCGGAAGCCGGTCTTGGACCCCGGAACCTTGGGTGTGATGCGCCGAGGGGCGACATAGGGCTCATCGACGGGCGCGTCGGTCTTGGCCAGGTCCTCGCGGACCGCCGGGTTGTCGAACAGCCGCGCCATCCGCTCGGCCTCGGCGAAGCTCTGGTCATGCAGGAATTTCAAGGCCGGGACGAATTTCATGTCGATGGCGTGACCCAACCGCCCGCGCAGGAAGCCCGTATGGCGGTTCAGCGCCTTGACCACTTCGGCGGCATGCTGGCCGCCGAGCGGTTCTATGAACACCGAGGCGTTGCGCAGGTCCGGCGACAGACGCACCTCGGTGATGGTCACCGAGACCCCGGCCATGGTCTCGTTCTGCAGGTCTTCTTCATAGAGGATGTTGACCAGGGCGTGGCGGACCAGCTCGCCGGCACGCAGCTGGCGCTGGGAGGCGCCGTTACGGCCGGGCTTGGGCTTGGCCCCAGGCCTGCCCTTGGGCGAATTGCGTTTCATGGAGGTGTTCCTAGACCGGGCCGGCGGATCGGACGCCGTGCGCGGGTTGATCCGCCCGCCCCCGCCTGGCGGGAACGGGCGGCGCTATCTTAAAGCGAGCGTTTGATCTCTTCGACGGTGAAGCATTCGACGACGTCGCCGGGCTTCAGGTCGTTGAAGTTGAGGTTCATGCCGCACTCTTGGCCCGACTGGACCTCGTTGACCTCGTCCTTGAAGCGCTTGAGCGTAACCAGGGTGCCCATTTCCTGCAGGACCACGTCCTGACGGATGATGCGGACCTTGGCGCCCTTGCGCACCACGCCGTCGGTGACCCGGCAGCCGGCGATCTTGCCGACCTTGGAGATGTCGAACACCTGCAGCACCTCGGCGTTGCCGAGGAAGGTTTCGCGCTGGATCGGCGCCAGCATGCCCGAGAGCACGCCTTTGATGTCGTCGATCAGGTCGTAGATGATCGAGTAATAGCGGATCTCGACGTTTTCGCGCTCGGCGAGCGCCCGGGCCTGCGAAGAGGCGCGGACGTTGAAGCCCAGGATCGGGGCGTTGGCGCCCTTGGCCAGCAGCACGTCGCTTTCGGTGATGGCGCCGGCCCCCGACAGGATGATGCGCGCGCGCACCTCGTCGGTGGAGATGCCTTCCAGCGAGCCGACAATGGCTTCGGCGGAACCCTGCACGTCGGCCTTGATGATGACCGGCAGCTCGGAAACCCTCTTGTCCTGCAGCTTGGCCATCATGTCGGCCAGCGAGATGCCGCCGCCCACCGGCATGAAGGAGCGTTCGCGGCGGGCGCGGGCGCGGTATTCGGTGAGTTCGCGGGCGCGGGCTTCGTTCTCGACCACGGCGAAGGGTTCGCCGGGGCTGGCCGGGGTGTCGAGACCCAGGATTTCCACGGGCACCGACGGGCCGGCTTCAGCCACCTGCTCGTTGCGTTCGTTGACCAGGGCGCGGACCTTGCCCCAGGCGTCGCCGGCCACGACAATGTCGCCGCGGCGAAGCGTGCCGCGCTTGACCAGGACGGTGGCGACCGAGCCGCGTCCGCGATCCAGCTTGGCTTCGATGACCACGCCTTCGGCGGTGCGGTCCGGATTGGCGCGCAGGTCCATGACTTCGGCCTGCAGCAGGATGCCCTCGACGAGCTCCTTAAGGCCGGTCTTTTCCTTGGCGGACACGGGGATCGCTTGGGTGTCGCCGCCCAGGCTTTCGACCACGATCTCGTGCTGCAGCAGCTCGTTGATCACCTTGGTGGCGTCCGAGCCGGGTTTATCGATCTTGTTGATGGCCACGATGATCGGAGCGCCGGCCGCCTTGGCGTGGTGGATGGCTTCGATCGTCTGGGGCATGACCCCGTCGTCAGCCGCCACAACCAGCACCACGATATCGGTGATGTTGGCGCCGCGGGCGCGCATCTGGGAGAAGGCCGCGTGGCCGGGGGTGTCGAGGAAGGTGACCGCTTCGCCACTCGCCAACCGCACCTGATAGGCGCCGATGTGCTGGGTGATGCC
>CAIYVC010000116.1 GCA_903929535.1 uncultured Caulobacteraceae bacterium
GGGAAGATCGACATGGTCACCTTGTCGCCGGGATTGAGGCTGTGCTTGTTCCAGCCCGAGCGGGTCATCACTCCGGTCGACGACGCCTCGATGGTCCACAGCTGCGGCGCCTTGCCGTTCTGGGCGTCCGCCAGTACGTCGATCGAGATATGCGGATTGGCCCAGTTCAGTTCCTTGACCGTCCCGTGGAAGACGACCGTCCGGGTATTGTCGAACATCGCGCCGGAATGGTGCGCATAGGCCGGCGCGGCCGCGGCGGCGAGCAGCAGCGCTCCCGCCAGCAATCTGATCGGTGCAGTCATCACTTCCCTGTCCAAGCTCTAGTGGTTTGGTGGCGCGACTATAGCGATGATCGGTATTCGCACCAAGACTAGCCCGGCGCCGCCCCCTGCACGCCCACCCGCACCAGATAGGCGGACTGGCTCGCGCACATCCACAGCCAGTCCCGCTTGGGCCCGCAGAAGCACAGGTTGGCGCAGGTTTCCGGCAGGCGGATGCGGCCGATGCACTTGCCCGCCGGGTTCCACACCGTCACCCCCATGTAGCCGGGGACCGAGGTCGATCCGGCCCAGACGTTGCCCGCCACATCCACCCGGTGGCCGTCGAACCGGCAATAGACGCCGTCCACCATCCCGTCGCTGAAGGTGCGTTGGTTGGCGATGCCGTTGCCCTTGACGTCGGCGACCTCCAGCGTCGGACCCCAGACGAAATAGACCTTCGAATAGTCGGGCGAGAAGGCGATGCCGTTGGGCGCCGGTCCGCCCGCCTTGCTTTCCAAAACCACGTCCAGCCGCCCGCTGGGGTCCAGGCGATAGATGCTGGGCGGACGCACCTGATGCTGCGAGCCGATCAGGCCCGCCCCGCCGTTGCCCAGCGCCGGATTGGCCAGGCCCTTGGGGTTGAAGGGCGCCACGCCCGGATCGGGATGTCCCTCCGACAGCTGCGCCCCGTAGAGCGGGTCGGTGAACCAGATGCTGCCGTCCTTGTGCGGGGCCACGTCGTTGGGCGAGTTCAGCGGCTGACCCTTGTAGTTGTCGGCCAGGACGGTCATCGACCCGTCGTGCTCCCAGCGCACGATCCGCCGCAGATAGTGTTGGCAGGAGATTTGGCGGCCCTGGAAGTCGAAGGTGTTGCCGTTGGAGTTGAACGACTGCCGCCGGAACGGCGTCACCTCGCCGGTCTCCCAGATGTAGCGGTACTGGATGTCGGCGGAGACGTCGCTGAACACGACATACTGGCCCTCGCCGCTCCAGGCCGGGCCTTCCGCCCACTCAAAGCCGGTCTTCACCCGCTTGATCGTGCTGTGGCCCAGGAAGATGTCGCTGGCGCTGGGGTCCAGCAGCAGGATGTCCGGGTCCGGATAGGTGTTGGGCTGCGCGTCCGGGCCATAGATGCGCCCGTTCAGGATCGAGTTCGCCGGCGCCAGGGCCGCTTTGGGCTGGGCGTGGGTCAGGATGGGGGCGCAAGACGCGGCTCCCACAATCATCCCGCGGCGGGTGAATTCCATGGCGCTGCCTCCCAGGCGTTTTTCTTGTCCGGCGAAGCTGTGCCTTGCGCCGCTACACTGTCAATGACGCGCGCTCCGGCTCAGGTCCTCAGCTCTTCAGCGTCACGTACAGCTCCCGCTCCAGCCGCCACTGCCCCCGGTCTTCGCGCCAGGCGGCCATGTAGCTCCCGCTCATCTCCACCCCGCCCTTCCAGCGCCCGACCCAGCGCCCCGTCTCCGCAGCCCGGCCGCCATCGGCGGCGATCTCGACGCTCTCGGTGGTCCGCTCATAAGCGATGAAGCTGGAGTCGGAAAACTGCGCGGCGAAGGCGGCGATCACAGCGTCCGCGCCCGAGATCAGGTCCCCGTCGCCCACGATCAGCAGCATGTCTGAGGCTAAGTGCGGGCGTAGCCGTTCGGCGTCATGCGCGGCGATCAACCGGTTGGTCAGCTTGCGCTTGGCGCGGATGGCGTCCTCGGCGTCCGGCATCAGCCAAGCCCCTCGAGAAATTTCGGCAGCGTCTGGCGTACGTCCTCCAGCACGCTTGTCCAATCGCCCGGCTGAGCCTGCCGGAACAGCCGCGCCGACGGATACCAGGGGCTGTCGTCCCGCCCCAGCAGCCAGCGCCAGTCGGCGTTGAACATCAGCATGATCCACACCGGCTTGCCCATCGCCCCCGCCAGATGCGCCACGCTGGTGTCGACCGTCACCACCAGGTCCATCTGTTCGATCAGCGCCGCCGTGTCACCGAAGCTCTTCAGCTGATCCCCGACATAGCGCACGCCCGAACCGTTCGCGGCGGCTTCAGCGTCGGCCGGCCATAGCTGGTTCTGCAGGCAGATCCAGTCGGCCCCCCCTGGAACCAGAACGTCCGAGATCAAGCTCCGAAACTGGTCGAACAGGATCGACCGCCCATCGTTCTTCAGCAGCCGGCTGCCGCCCCACACCACACCGATCCGTGGACGGACCTTCTCGCCCAACGCCACCGCCCATTGCGCCCGTGACGTCTCGTCCGCCGCCAGATAGCGCGCCGGCGCCGGAATGCTGTCCAGCCTCGTGCCGAAGCTCTGCGGCAGGCTGGCCATGGGGCAGTAGAAATCGAACGGCCCCGGATCATCGTTCTGGCCGATCACCCTGACGCGCGGCTCCAGCGTCCACAGCACCGGATGCAGAGACGCCGGCGCCGCCAGCACCACCCTCGCGCCACGCCCGGCCAGCATCGCGGCGTAGCGGCAAAACTGGATCGAATCCCCCAGACCCTGCTCGTGATAGACCAGCACCGTCCGGTCCCTCACCTCCTGGCCGGTCCATCGCGGCTGCGGATAGGTGCGTGGCGCCATGCCGGCCTCCGCCAGTCCCCGCCACTCGTACCCGTCCCAGCCGTCTTCGAGACGCCCCAGCTGCAGCAGCTCTATGCCCAGGTTGAAGCGGGCGATGGCGAAGTCGGGCTTCAGCGCCACCGCGCGGGCATGATCCGCCGCCGCCGCCTCGTGCCGGCCAAGGTCGCTGAGCGCCAGCGCCCGGTTGCACCAGGCCTCGGCATAGTCGGGGTGCAGCCGCAGCGCCGCCTCATGACTGACCAGCGCCTCTTCCAGCCGTCCCAGCGCGTGCAGAGCGTTGCCCCGGTGGGTGTGGGCGGCGGCGAAGCCGGGCATGATCCGGAGGGCCTCGTCCGCGCTCCCCAACGCCTCCTGGGCGCGGTCCAACTGCATCAGAGTCACCGCCCGATTGTTGAACCCGTCGGCGAACTCCGGATCCAGAGCGATGGCGGTGTCGAAGGCGGTCAGCGCCTCCTCGCCCCGATGCAGCGTCTGCAGCGCATTGCCCCGGTTCGCGTGCGGGCCTGCCTGACCCGGCTTCAACGCGATCGACCGGTCGTAGCTGGCCACCGCGTCCTCGTACCGGCCCAACGCATAGAGGGCCGTGCCCCGGTTGTCGTAGGCCTCGGGGAAATCGGGCCGAACCGCGATGGCATGGTCGAACAGGTCCACGGCCTTGTCCGCCTCGCCCGACTGGAAGGCGATCAGCCCCAGAAGATGCAGCGCCCCCGCATGCTCGGGCTGGCGTTGCAGCACCTCAAGGTAGACGCTCTGCGCCTCGCCCAGCCGCCCCTCCACATGGTGCGCGACGCCGCTGCGCATCAGTGTCTCGGTCTCGGCTTCCGTCATCGGCGGAGCCCTTCCAGGAAGCCCGGCAGCGCCCGCCGCACATCCTCCAACACCGCATCCCAATCGCCCGGCGCCGGCTGGCGGAACAGGCGCGCGGAGGGATACCAGGGGCTGTCGTTGCGCTTCAGCAGCCAGCGCCAGTCCGGATTGAACGGCAGCAATATCCAAACTGGCTTGCCCAAAGCTCCGGCCAGATGCGCCACGCTGGTGTCCACCGTCACCACCAGGTCCATCGCCTCGATCAGCGCCGCCGTGTCGCTGAAGGTCTTCAGCGCCTCGCCGAAATGCCGGACGCCGCCGCCCAGCACGGCCTCCGCGTCCTGAGGCCGCAGCTCCTTCTGCAGTGATACCCAATCCGCCGCATCCGACATCAGACCGCCGAACCGCTCGAACGGGATCGACCGGTTGGCGTCATTCTTGTGAGTGCGGTTGCCGCTCCACGCCAAACCGATCCGTGGTCGGACGATCTCGCCGAGCACCTCCGCCCATCGTGTCTTGGCAGCCTCGTCCGCCATCAGATAGCGCGCCGGCGCGGGGATGCTGTCCAGCACCGTGCCAAACCCCAGCGGCAGGCTCGGCGCCGGGCAATGGAAGTCGAAATCCCTGGGCCGTTCGCGCTCGCCGATCACTGTCACACGCGGCTCCAGGGTGGCCAGCACCCCGTGCAGCGCCGCCGGCGCCGCCAGCACAACCTCGGCGCCCCGCTCGGCCAGCATTGCGGCGTAGCGGCTGAACTGGATCGCGTCGCCCAGTCCCTGCTCGTGATAGACGAACACCGTCCGGTCCCGCACCTCCTGGCCCGTCCATAGCGGCTGCGGATAGGGGCGCGGCGCCAGCGCCGGCTGCGCCCGCCCGCGCTGCTCGTACTCGGGCCAGCCCTCCTCGAACCGCCCCAGCCGCAGCAGCCCCATGCCCAGGTTGAAGCGGGCGATGCCGAAGTCGGGGTTGATCGCCGCCGCCCGGCCACAGTCGGCCACAGCCTCCTCATGCCGTCCGAGGTCGGCGAGCACATGGGCGCGGTTGGACCAGGCTTCGGCGTAATCGTCTTGCGCCGCGATCGCCGCGTCGTGCGCCCGCAGCGCCTCTTCCATCCGCCCCAGCGCCTGCAAGGCGTTGCCCCGGTGCGTCTGGGCCGCGGCGAAGGCGGGCTTCAGCAGCACCGCCTCGTCCAGGCTCGCCAGAGCCGCCTCGGGTTGTCCCAGCTGCATCAACGACACGGCGCGGTTGTTGAACGCCTCGGCGAAGTCCGGCTTCAGCGCGATGGCCCTGTCGTGGCTGATCACCGCATCCTTGTGCTTGTCCCACGCCGCCAGCGCCACGCCCCGTCCGAACCAGGCCTCGGCGAAGGCCGGATTGAGCGCCACCGCCTGATCGTAGCTGGCCAAAGCCTCAGGCAGCCGCCTCAGCCCGTGCAACGCCACCGCCCGGCCCTCGAAGGCCTTGGCGTATCCGGGATTGAGCGAGATCGCCCGCGCGTGGCTGGTCAACGCTTCGCCGTACCGCTTCAGCACGCTCAGCGCCGCGCCGCGCCCATACCAGGCCTCGGCGAAATCCGGTTTCAGGGCGATGGCGGCGTCGTAGTCGGCCAGGGCTTCCGGGCCCCGGCCGAGCGCCTGCAGCGCATTGCCCCGGTTGGCGTGGGCGCCCGGCTGGCCGGGCTTCAGCGCGATGGCCCGGTCGTAGCTCGCCGCCGCCGCCTCGAACCGGTCCAGCGCATAGAGGGCCGTACCCCGGTTGTCGTGGGCCTCGGGAAAGTCCGGACGGATCGCGATGGCGCGGTCGAACAGCTCCACCGCCCGCGCCGCCTCGCCCGACTGGAAGGCGATCAGGCCCAGCAGATGCAGCGCCCGCGCGTGCGCCGGCTGGCGGCGCAGCACCTCGCGATAGGCGCGCTCGGCCTCGGCCAGCCTGCCGGCGACATGATGCGCCACGCCGCCTTGCAGCAGCGCCTCGGTCTCAGGTCCCGCGCCCGCGAACTTGCCGATCTTCATCCATCCCAGATACGCGCACCGCGCGCGCCGGGAAAGCGGGGGACTTGCGCCCCCCGCCCTTCGCTACAGCCGGTAGTTCAGCGTGATGTTCACCGACCGCGGCTTGGCCAGATACCACTGCTGGCCGCCGTTGCCCGAAACGGTCGGATAGATGGCGTCCGTGGCGTTGTCGGCGCGCAGGTCGATCGACAGCCGGGGGGTCGGGGTGAAGCGCAGGCCCAGGCCCACATTGTCGTAGGCCGGCAGCTGGATGGTGTTGGCCGCGTCGGCGTAACGCAGGCCGACGTGCTGCAGGCCGGTGCGCACTTCCCAGTTGGGCATGAAGCGCCAGCGCACCCAGGCGTTGGCCGTCTGGGTCGGCACATTGGGCGGCCTCTTGCCCG
Organism: uncultured Caulobacteraceae bacterium; assembly: GCA_903929535.1. Classification (GTDB taxonomy): domain Bacteria; phylum Pseudomonadota; class Alphaproteobacteria; order Caulobacterales; family Caulobacteraceae; genus BOG-938. Next base: position 6,030 of record CAIYVC010000116.1, read on the forward strand.
AGCGGTTGACCAGCACCCCGCTCACCGCCTGCTGAAAGTTGTCGTACTTGGCCTGCAGCACGCTGCCGTTGGCGTCCAGCCTCCAGCCGTGGCTGAAGGCCACCATCAGCGAGCCTTCCACGCCCTGCGAGGACTGCTGGCCGACCTGCTCGGAGACGGTCGGGTTCGACAGGCTCGGCGTCAGCAGGTTGTTCTCGGTGATCTGGAAGGCCGAGACGGTCCATTGGCCGCGCTGGTCCCAGAAGGTTTGCTTGACCCCGCCTTCGAACTGCCGGCCCGTCGCCAGATTGAACTGCGACTGCGCCAGGGTGGTGGTGATCAGGGTGCCGACCGAGGCGGTCGCCGTGGCGTACTGCACATAGAGCGAGGTGTGCGGCAGCGGGTTGTAGACCAGGCCGAACCGGTAGCTCGGTGCATTGAAGGTCTTTTTGAAGTTGGCGCCGTTGTCGGTCACCTTGGTGCCCAGCGTCGGGTCGGTGTAGCGCAGGTCGGTGATGTCGTACCGTCCGCCCAGCACCAGCGACAGGTTCGGCAGCACCTTCAGCCGGTCCTCGCCGAAGAAGGCGTATTCGTTGGTGTCGGTGATCACCCGCGGCGCGAAGATGGTGGTGGTGTTCCACACCCCCGGCGAGAAGCTGTAGGGGTTCACCGCCCCCAGCGTCCCGTTGTAGGGCGAGTTGTTGGCGTTCTCGAAGTGGATGGCGTTGAAGTCGAAGCCGGCCTCCAGCTCGTTGTCCAGCCCGCCGAACTTGTTCTTGTAGGTCAGATAGGCCTGGTCGCCGACCTGGGTCTCGTTGTGGTGGATGTTGAAGAAGCCCGACAGCGCGACCAGCTTGGTGGTGGCGTTGTAGGTGTAGGTCTCCACGTCGTGCCACTGCCGGTGGGTGTTCAGCACATAGAGGTCGTTGTGCACCGACAGGTTGTCGCTGGCGGTCCAGTCCGCTTTGAACTGCAGCACGTTGTCGACGAAGTTCATGTAGCTGTCGGTGGAGGTGAAGTTGCTGTAGCGGATCGCCGGATCCAGCTTCCCCGCCAGGATCGGCGTGCCCCAGTACTCGGTCGGCGAGTTGAGGCCGAAGTCGTCCGACAGCGACAGCCGCAGGTTCGGCGACACGTCGTACTGCCCAGACACCGACACCGCCGTGGAGTCCGAGGCGCCGTCATGGTTCAGCCAGCCGGCGGAGTACTGATGGTCCACGTCCAGCCGGTAGCCGCCCTTGCTGCCGATCGCGCCGGTGGTGTCGATCGACTGCTGGTAGGTCGAGAACGAGCCCCCGCCCAGTTGCACCGTGGTCGACGGCTGGGTCGGGTTGGGCTTGCGCGGCACAACGTTGATCGTGCCGCCGATGGCGCCGACGCCGTACAGTACGGAGTCCGGCCCGCCGATCACCTCGATATTCTCCACGTTCCAGGTGCTGAACGGGAAGGAGACGGTGCCCGAGCCGATCGCCAGCTGGGTGCCGTCATACAGCTGCATCACCGCGCTGGTGCCGGTGAAGCCGCGGTAGCTCAGCCCCAGGCCGCCGTTGCCCGGGCTGCCGGCGTTGGACACGCCCGGCGCCGAGCTTTCGGCCTGCATGATCGACACCTGGCCCAGGCTGCGGATGGTGTCGCCGTCCAGCAGGGTCACGCTGGCCGGGGTCTCCAGGATCGGAATGTTCAGGCGGCTGCCCGCCAGGGTCGGCGTCTCGATATTGGTCGGCACCGCCGTCACCACCACGCCCTCGACCGCCGTCTGCGCCAAGGCGGCGGCGGGCAGCAGCAGCGGCGCGAGGCAGGCCGCATAGAGCCAATGCGCGCGCGTTTTACCGGAAATCTTCACCTGGCCGTCCCCTGGATTGGAAGAGCGCGGGCAAGGCATGCGCCGTCAGCTTCAGACGCGCGTGCGTCTGAATTCCCTGAACGGCGCGGTCACCCCGCGTCTTCGGTGTTTTGGGCTTTCGCCCCCCGCGGCGGTATACGCAGGCGACGGAGCTTCCCCTCAAACGGGGCGAATATCGCCTAGCCGTCCGTCCGGGCCTGCCGCACGCTGAACAGCGCCTTCAGCCACCGCCCGACCGGCTCGAAATCCCGCTGGATCCGCAGCCACGACATCCACGCCCCGGTGATGCACACCGCCGTGGTCCCGCCCAGCAGGATCCAGATGATGATGTCCCACAGCGGTCGCGCCCGCATGAAGCTGAAGTCGAAGTCGTGCAGCCCCACCCGCCAGAACCGGCTCTGGCGCCCGGTCTTGTCCACCGCCTTGACCATCCGCCCGGTCTGACCGTCCAGGTAGAAGACGGTGCCGTCCGCATCGCTCAGCCGCGCCCGGTAGGCCGGAAACGACGCCCGCCGCTCCAGGCCGCTGTAGTAGTAGTCGTCCCCCGTATCCATCCGCTCGAAGGCAGCGATCGGCGCCTTGGCGACCTTCTTCAGCTGGCCCTGCACCTGCTCCGCCGTCAGGGGGCTCGGCTTGGCCTGATCGTCCCAGCGCACCGTCCGCCCGTCGCGGTCCGTGGCCATCAGATAGAGCTTGCCGCCGAACGGCGCCGCTTCCAGCGACACCAGGTCCCCGCCCGCCGCGCCCGGCAGCCTGCCCAGCATCGCCTTCACGTCGGCGCCCGAAATCTGCCCCGCCATCCGCGTCCGCTCGGCCCGCCCCGCGTCGCTCCTTAGGAAGCCGAACGGCCCCATGGTCAGAAGCCCGCTGAACACCCAGGTCAGCGTCAGCACCCCGAACACCAGCCCGATGATGTGGTGCCAGTAGAACCAACCGCGGTACGGCGACCAGTTCCCCGTCTTGTACCGCTTGAACTTGGCGATCCCGATGTACATCCCGATCAGCGTCAGGAAGGTGCCGATGATCGAGGTCGTCACCACCACCGTGTTCCAGGTCTGCGGGTCCTTGCGCAGCGCGGTCGGATAGAGCCAGTGCGGAATCGCCCCGAACCACGAGATCAGCCTCAGCCGCGTGGTGGTTTCCTGCACTACCTGGCCGGTCTTCTCGGCCACATAGATCTCCGTCCCCGCCTTGTCGCCGAACACGATGTGATGCATCGGCCCCGAGCGGTTGATCCCGTCCAGCGTCCACTGGTCCACGTCCACCACGCCCAGGTCGTTGGCGGTTCCGCCCACGCCGTTAGCCTTGGCGAAGGCCTCCGCCGTCCGCGTCACTTCCCCGGCGTCCACGACGCCCAGCGTCCCGCCGGTGTTCAGGTCCAGAATGTCCGTCCGCCCGCCGCCCCGCTGCACCTGCAGCACCGGCCGCCCGCCCATCATCTCCAGCGAGAACCCCGCCACCTTGGCATCGTCCGCCAGCTTGATCGGCGCGTCCCCCTGCAGCTGCGTCAGCCGCAGCGGCGCCAGCGCCTTCAGCCGCGCCCCGGTCTCCAGCTTGGGATAGCTCTGGTACATCATCACGAAGCCGGACACGCACCACAGCGCCATCAGCAGCCCGACCACCACCCCGACATAGCGGTGCAGCACGATCAGTACCTTCATGAACCCAGAATTCATGGCGCTCTCCCCCGAGACCTAGCCTCAGAGGGACTACGCGGGCGGGGTGATTATCCCTCCGCCGCTGGGGGTAGCGATCACCGCCCCAGCATGAACCGCACACCCCCGGCCACCGAATACTGGTTGGCCGAGCCGGTCACCCGCACGATCGGGCTGTTCGCCGCGTCGGCCAGCAGCCGGTCGTAGTTGGCCGACAGGTCCAGCCGCCACCGGTCCCGCCACCGGTACTCCAGCGACGTCGCCAGCCCCGCCGACAGTGGCCCCGCGTTCGGGCGATAGGCCGCGTGATAGTGCTTGCTGGTCAGCGCCTCCGCCGCCGTCACCCCGAAATAGGTCGAGTTATAGTTGCCGTCCGCCAGCGCCAGGCGCGGCCCCGCCGACAGGGTGAACCGCCCCTTCTGCGTCACGAAATCCGCCGCCGTATTGACCAGCAGCCCGTCCTCGGAGAACAGCCCCTTCAGCGCCTCGGCCCGCACCCGGAACGAGGGCGTCACCCACCAGTTGACGAACCCGCCGCCCTCGCCGGCCCAGCCGATCTTGCGCATCCCGGCCAGGGCGTGACTGTCCCCCCGGTCGGGGATGAAGTTGGCCGCCGGCCCCATCGAAACATTGCCGAACTTCACGATGGTCGCGCTCGGCGAGTCGTCCGGCGCCCCGAACAGGTCGTAGTCCTCGGGCCGCACGAAGGCCACAGCCACGCTGGGGAAGGGCGCATAGTGCTTGCTGCCCTGATAGGCCGACGCCGTCGCCCCCTGCACCGTGATGCTCACCGCATAGCCCAGCACCGTAACCGGCTCCGCCGCCCGCGCCCGCGCGCCGACAAACGCCAGCGCCACGCAACCGGCCAGCGCCGCCCGCAAGACCCGCGCCCAGCGCCAGGCCTGCTTTTTATGATGAGAAATCGTACTCACGCGTCCCCTCCACTGGGAGCCACTAGGTCCAGCCACGGACCGCTCCCTCATGACCTGCAGACGCCGAAGCGCCCGCTTCCCACCAATGCGACATAATCGCCGGACGGAAGCGAGCGCAATCAGGCCTGCGGGGCCCCAGGGCAGTCTACGGGGTTCTACGGCCGCACTGAGGGTGATAATTGACGGTTTCCTCGGTCCGCCAAGGGCTGCCGACCTGGGCGCAGTGAGGCAGTCTTTGTCGGGGAGGACGGGCGGCATGTTTCTTAAAAATTGCTGGTACGTCGCTGCGTGGGGGCATGAAGTTGCCGGCGACGGCCTGCTGTCGCGGAAGATTCTCGGCGAGCAGGTGCTGCTCTATCGCCAGCGCAATGGAGAGGCGGCCGCTCTGATCGACCGCTGCAGCCACCGGTTCGCGCCGTTGTCTAAAGGCCGGCGCGAAGGCGATTACGTACGCTGCATGTACCATGGCCTGGTGTTCAATGCGGACGGGCTCTGTGTGGAGGAGCCCGGCAGGGATCAGCCGAGCGACAACACGTCGATCCGGTCCTACCCCCTCGTCGAAAAATACAAAATGCTCTGGATTTGGATGGGAGACGCTCAAAGGGCGGACCCGAGCCTTATCCCCGATTGTCACTGGCAGGACGACCCGGCCTGGCGCTCCATCCCGGCCTATATCCATTACGAGGCCGACTACCGCCTCATCATGGACAACCAGCTGGATTTTTCACACCTGAGTTTCGTGCATGAAAACACGCTCGGCGGGTCGCGCAAGATCGCCGAGACCGTGCCGACGCTTGAAGCGATCGAAGGCGGTATCCGGCTTACGCGATGGTACCTCAACGAGCCGGAAATCGCTCCCTACCTTCGAGGGGTCGTAGACCTGAAGGGCGCCATTGATCGCTGGCATATCTACGACTGGTTCACCGGCGGAAACGTGCTGAATATGGATTCCGGCAGTGCGCCGGCGGGGACCGGCGCGCCCCAGGGGCATCGCGCGCCGCAGAGTCTCCAGTTTCACGCCACGCAGTGCACCACACCAGAGGATGAGCATTGCTCTCACTTCTTCTGGACCTACGCCCACAATTTCAATTTGAACGACCCCGCGTTCACCAAGGCCTTGGCTGGCCGCATCGAGATCGGGTTCGTCGAAGACCGGGAAATGATCGAGGCGCAGCAAAAGGTGGTGGACGTCAGCGGGGACGACAAAATGGCGTTCATCTCAGTCGATTTGGGACTGACCCAGGGGCGCCGGCTTTTGAACAGAGCGATCGCCGCCGAACAGGCCGCCAACTAGCGCCGCTTCCCGCTACTTCTTCGGCCCATTGCTCAGCATGTGCGCGAAGAACTTGTCCCCATCGACCGGGTCGATGTTCACCTGAATGCAGCCCAGGCCCTTCTTGGGCGCCTCGCAACTCATGTGGTGCCCGAACCCGGTCGAATCCGTCTGCAGCAGGAAGTTGACGGCCCTGCTGCAAACCCGCCTGCTCAAGGACATGGACGAGGCCCGCGCCCGCGCCGCCTTCGACCGCATCCGCGAGGCCGCCATGCCGCCCGTCGCCGATGACGACGCGGAGGAGGCCCGCCGCACCGATCCCCTCTACGTCCACAAGGCCCGCGTGGAGGCCATCGTCGAGCGCATCGCCAAAGGCAAAGCCAAGAACGATGAGGAAAAGGTCGACCGCCTGATCCGCGAGGCCGGCGAGCGGCTCGACGACGAGGACATCTACGGCGATGTGCTGGAGCGCCCCGTGGGCGAGCTGGTCGCCCTGATCTGCCGCGACCTCGGCCTCGATCCGGACTGGACGCGTCTGGCCGAGGAGGCCTGGGCTCAGGAGGAGATCAGGATCGGGGCGGAAAGGTCGCCGTTTCTGCGGGCCGCGCCAAAACAAGAACTCTCCTTCCCCCTCGAGGGGGGAAGGGACGGGATGGGGGTGAACGCACCGCCGTCATGGATTGGATCATTGGAGGCGCCGCCTCACTCAGCCTTTGCGTCGCCGTCGGGGTAAACACCCCCACCCCCGACCCTCCCCCCTCGAGGGGGAGGGAGCCAGCACTATGATCTGCGCCGACGGCTCTTCATCAGCTTGCGTTGCGCCTTAAAGCAGCGCCCCGATCGCCGACGGAATCTGCGCCAGCTGCGCCTGCAGACCCACCAGGTCCACCGTGGTCCCCGATCCGTGGGCGACCTCGGTATAGACACCGTTGGCCGAGGCCCCGGCGTAGAACACCTCATAGGACGTATGCGTGCCGAAGGTATGGATCGCCTCCACGAACCCGGCGGCCAGCGCCTTGAAGCTGGTGTGGCTGTCCGCCGTGTACGTCGTCGCCGTCCCCGTGGGGCCGATGTGCTGGGCCGCGGTCACCGCGCCGCCCGCCACCGTGAACTTGGCGCGGTCGTATTCATTGACCGACAGGGCCGTGGTCGCGCTGCCCACCGGGATGAAGGTCGAGCTATGAGCGGCGACGGCATACAGGCCGCCCGCCGTGGGCTGCACGTACTTGATCGTCTCCACCGCGTTGCCCTGCACCACCGTCTCGGTGATCGCGCCGCCGCTCGTGGAGAAGGTCATCGCCGGCACGATCGGCGTGGCGTGGGTCGAGGTGTGCGTCCCCATGGTCATGGTCTGGCTCATGCCGGTCACCGCCCCGCCCGTCAGGGTGAAGCTGTAGCCGTTGGTCCCGCCGTGGCCGTTGGAGGTGGTCGGCGCGGCGATCGTCGTCGTCTCCTGCGAGACCAGGTACTGGCTGGTGCCCGCCACGACCGAATATTTGATGACCTCGGTCGCGCTGGTTCCGGTCAGGGTCTCGGTCACCGTGCCGGTGCCCACCGCGAAGGTCGCCGTGCTCGGCAGGGTGAGGGCGTGGCTGGTCGTGCCGTTGACGGCCGCCATGCCGGTGACCTTGCCGCTGGTGATGGTGAAGGTGAAGCGCACGCCGCCGGGGGCGCCGAAAGAGCCGGTCATGGTTAATCCTTCCCTAATGTTCATTGAGGGAGAGACGTCATGGGGCCGCCGGGCGCCCTATGGACATTTTGACGCACCCCCTGGCTGCAGGATTGGCAGGCAGCTGCAAGCGGCGCCGTGGAGGGCCCTAGCGACTCGAAACCTTCGCCGCGCGCTCAAGCAGCCGGCAGGCGTTAGCGCAAAAAAGAATCTGCCCGCGCGCACACCGGATTTCCTAAGGCAAAGCTCTCGAAACTGTCGCGGGCAGGCGCTATCTTCGCCGTCATGACACAGCAGCAAGATCTGCCGGCGATCGTTGACCGGCTTCAGGAACTCTACACCGCCTCGGTCCGCGACCTGCGCGCCGCGCTGAAGGCCTATCTGGAAAAGGGCGTTCGTCCGTCCGCGGCGGATCGCGCCAAGGGCCTGTTCGCCTACCCCCAGATTCAGGTCACCTATGAGCCCGAGCCCGGCTCGCCCCTGTCGCAGTCGCGCGGCGCGCGCGCCTTCGGCCGGCTGACCGATCCCGGCGTCTACGCCCTCACCGTCACCCGCCCGTCCTTCTTCGGTCCCTATCTGATCGAGCAGCTCGGCCTGCTGGTGCGCGACTACAATGTCCACATCAGCGTGGGGCCCTCCGAGCAGGAGATCCCTTACCCTTACGTCCTCGACTCCTCGCAGGACCTGGGCCTGGACGCCATGGCCTCGCGTGAGGTCGCCCGCTGGTTCCCCACCACCGACCTGCAGGGCATCGGCGACGAGACCGCCGACGGCATGTGGAACGCGGCGCTGGACGCCACCCGCCCGCTGGGCCTGTTCGACGCCCTGCGCACCGACTTCTCCCTGGCGCGCCTGACCCACTACACCGGCGCCCCCGCCGAGCACGTGCAGGGCTACATCCTCTTCACCAACTACCACCGCTACGTCGACTACTTCGTCAACTGGGCCTGCGAGCAGCTGCGCGACCCCAACTCCGGCTACACCCAGCTCTCCTGCGCCGGCGGCGTGGTCGTGGGCCCCGAGACCGCCGAGCCCGAGCGGGCGGTGGCCGACGGCGCCTGGCGGCGTCACCAGATGCCCGCCTACCACCTGATGCGGCCGGACGGCACGGGCGTCTCCCTGGTCAACATCGGCGTCGGCCCCTCCAACGCCAAGACCATCACCGACCATCTGGCCGTGCTGCGGCCCCAGGCCTGGCTGATGATCGGCCACTGCGGCGGCCTGCGCGCCAACCAGACCATCGGCGACTACGTGCTGGCCCACGCCTATCTGCGCGACGACCATGTGCTGGACGAGGTGCTGCCCCCCGAAATCCCCGTGCCCGCCCTGGCCGAGGTCCAGCTGGCCCTCTACCGCGCGGCCGAGCTGGTCACCGGCGAGGACGGCGAGACTCTCAAGAAGCGCCTGCGCACCGGCACCATCGTCACCACCGACGACCGCAACTGGGAGCTGCGCTACACCTCCTCGGCCCTGCGCTTCAGCCAGTCGCGCGCGGTGGGCATCGACATGGAGTCAGCCACCATTGCCGCCCAGGGCTACCGCTTCCGCGTGCCCTACGGCACCCTGCTGTGCGTGTCCGACAAGCCGCTGCACGGCGAGATCAAGCTGCCGGGCCAGGCCAACAAGTTCTACGACCGCGCCATCGGCGAGCACATCAAGATCGGCATCGCCACCGTCGACCTGCTCCGCCAAGAGGGCAACCGCCTCCACAGCCGCAAGCTCCGCGCCTTCGACGAACCGCCGTTCAGGTAGGCTTCGAGAAGAGGTAGAGACCGAACCCGAGGGTCTCGCGCCCCTCGGCCAGGTACAGCCTGCGCCAGCCGGCGATGCGCGCCCGCATCTCGGCGGCCTCCGGGCCGGGGTTGGCCTCGGCGTGGGCCTCGACCGCGGTGGAGTAGCGCCAAGCGTACTCGTCCCACTCCTGGTCGGATGAGACCGCGGCATAGAGCGGCGTCAGCCCCGCCGCCTCGCCCGCCTGCACATAGTCGGCATGGCTGGCGTACAGCGCCGCCACCGGCCCGACCGCCCCGCGCATCGTCGGGCTCGGGTCCTTCTTCCAGAAGCTCTCGCCCCACAGCAGCCGCCCGCCCGGCTTCACCGCCTGGGCCAGCGCCCGCAGCTGCGCCGCGTTGTCCTCAGCCCCCGGGACCAGCACCCCCGCCCCCACGCTGACCAGCAGGTCGCAGGGATAGGCCGTCGCCAGATAGTCCATCGACTCCGACACATGGAAGCTGACCCGCCCCGCCGCCGGATGGCCCTTCAGCCGCGCCTTGGCCAGGTCCAGCATGATCGCCGAGCGGTCCACCGCCTCGACCTCCGCCCCGTACCGCTCGGCCAGGTGCAGCGCCATCGTCGCCGGCCCGCAGCCGATGTCGATCACCCGCCACCCGTGCGCCAGCCCCGACACCGCCAGCACGCGGTCCAGCGTCTCCACCGACACGGGGCTCGAGAAGTGATGGCTGGAGTGCGCCACGGCGCTGAGCTTCAGAAGGTCCATGCGCTCAACCTACCGGGGAGCTGGGCCAGAGGGTAGGCCCCAAAAGGGAGCGCGTCCGGCTCCACCTCCCGACCCAGGCAAGCCTGGACTAGAAGGGGCGCCGGACGCGCACGGGACCTTGGACCTCCATCCCGATCTACAGATTGACGCGTCACGCGCCGGCCCGCCAATCACCATGGCGTGAGGCCGCACCTTACGATGGCCGATAGCGTCTTCGTGATGCACGGGGTATGGGCCAGCCATGATCCACGCCGCGATCCAGACCCTGCCCTGGCGCGACCCCGGCGACGCCCTGGCGCCCTTCGCCGAGGAGCCACACGCCCTGTTGTTCGGCGGGCCCGGCGAGCCCTGGACCTACCTCCTGCGCCATCCCGCCCGCGTCTTGGACCTGGGGCCCCGCGACAACGCCTTCGCCGCCCTGGCCGTGCCCCACGTCCCCGCCGACCCCGACGGCCCGCCCTTCCAGGGCGGCTGGGCCGGCCTCGCCTGCTACGAGCTCGGCGCCCAGGCCGAGCCCGTCGCCCTGCCGCGCCACCCCGACTGGCCGGACCTGCACGCCGGCCTCTACCTGCAGCTCCTCGCCTTCGACCGCCGCCAGCGCCGCGTCCTCGCCGTCGGCCGCGGCGACACCTCCGCCGAAGCCCGGACCCGCGCCGCCGAGGCCGCCGCCTGGCTCCAGGCCTCCGCGCCGCCCGCCAGCCGCGCCGTCCTCGCCGCCGACATCACCGCCTCTAGCGGTCCCGCCTACGAAGCCGCGGTCGCGCAGGTCGTCGCCCGCATCGAGGCCGGCGAGATCTTTCAGGCCAACGTCGCCCGCCGCTGGACCGGCCGCCTCACCCCCGGCGCCGCGCCTCATGACCTCCTGCGCCGCCTCGCCGCCGCCAGCCCCGCCCCGCTGGCCGCCTACTACCGCCTGCCGGGCCGCGCCGTCGTCTCCAACTCCCCCGAGCGCTTCCTCCGCGTCGATGCCGACGGCGCCGTTGAGGCCCGCCCGATCAAGGGCACCCGGCCCCGCTCGCCCGACCCCCGCATAGACGCCGCCCTCGCCGCCGACCTCGCCGCCGATCCCAAGGACCGCGCCGAGAACCTCATGATCGTCGACCTGATGCGCAACGACCTCTCCCGCGTCTGCCGCCCCGGCTCGGTCAAGGCGCCCGACCTCTTCCGCCTGGAGAGCTTCGCCAACGTCCACCACCTGGTCTCCACCGTCACCGGCCGCCTGCGGCCCGGCGTCGGTCCCGCCGAGGTGCTCAGGGCGGCCTTCCCGCCGGGCTCGATCACCGGCGCGCCCAAGGTCCAGGCGATGAAGGTGATCGCCGCCCTTGAGGCCCCCCGCGGCCCCTACTGCGGCAGTCTGTTCTGGGCCGGCCTCGACGGCGCCATGGACGCCAGCGTCCTGATCCGCACCGCCGCCTGCGTCCAGGACGCCCAAGGCTGGCGCTACGAAGCCGGCGCCGGGGCCGGCCTCGTCGCCGACAGCGACCCACGCCTGGAGCGCCTGGAAACCGAAGCCAAGATCGACGCCATCCGCCGCGCCCTCACCGAGCCGCCTCCCGCCAGAGCGGAGGCCGCCGAATGACTGACGACCGCGGCCTGCTGCTGGGCGACGGCCTGTTCGAGACCATCCTGTTCAAGGCCGCCCGCCCGATCCTCTGGGACGCCCACCTCGCCCGCCTGACGCGCGGCTGCGCGGCGCTCGGCCTGTCGGCGCCCGACGCCCAAACGCTGGCGGATGAAGCGGCCGTCGCCGTCGCAGCGGCGGGGCTTGGCTCGGCGCGAGCAGCCGTGAGGCTGACCTGGACGGCGGGGGTGGGCGGACGCGGCCTGGACCGCCCGTCTCAGCCGCAGCCCCGTCTGATCGCCTCAGCATCCCCCAGCGCTCCGCCGCAGGGTCCGGCGCGGCTGATCACTAGCGCCATCCGCCGCAACGAGGGCTCGCCCGCCTCTCGCCTGAAGACTTTGTCCTACCTCGACAACGTCCTGGCCCGCCGCGAAGCCGCAACCGCCGGCGCCGACGAAGCCCTGATGCTGAACAACCGGGGCCTGCTGGCCTCAGCCGCCGCCGCCAACCTGTTCTGGATCGCGGAGGGGCGGCTCTACACCCCCGCTCTTTCCTGCGGGGTGCTGGAAGGGATCATGCGGTCCCAGGTGCTGGCGGCTGTGGACGTCCAGGAAGTCGAGGCGCCGGCATCAGCGCTCCATGGCGCGGAGGCCCTGTTCCTGACCAACAGCCTGATCGGCCTGCGCCGCGTCGCCAGCCTCGACGGCCAGCCTTGCGGCGACCACCCCCTGATTGCTGACCTCGTCGGAGCCCTGGCAGACGTCGCCTAGCAGGTCGCGCAGGCGACCGTGATCGAACGGGGCATCAGATAGGCGGTGTCGTGCAGGTCACTGGTCGCCGGCAGGTATTTGGCCGCCGGGGATTGGAAGGTGAAGTGGGCCTCGGCCACGATCACGCTCTGGCCGACCGGCATGAGCGACCTGATGCTGATCGTCGTGGGCCTGCTGGCCTTCGTCTCGATGGCGGGGGTGGGGCTGGTGCTGGCCGGGGCGTCCAACGGCGGGGCCAAGGCGGCCAAGCGGGCCCAGGCCATCGCCGGGCGCGGCAGGGGCGGCGAGCGGGCCCAGCGCAAGGGCGCTCCGGGCGGCGACGCCAGCCTGCGCCGCAAGCAGCTTCAGCGCACCCTGCAGGAGCAGGAGAAGAAGCGCCGCGCCGCCGCCTTCGACGCCGCCCTGAAGCTGCGCGAGGCCGGCATCGCCATGAGCGTGACCGTCTTCTGGCTGGGATCTGGCGGGCTCGGTCTGGTGGCCGCGACCCTGGCGCTCGTGGTGCACGTCAAGCTGATCCTGGCCCTGATGATCGGCTTTGTCGCCGGGGCGGGCCTGCCTTTGTGGTTCGTCGGTGTGCTGGCCAAGGGGCGGCGCAAGAAGTTCGCCTCCGCTTTCCCTGACGCGGTGGACATCATCGTACGGGGGCTGCGCTCGGGCCTGCCGCTGCACGACTGCCTGCGGGTGATCGGCAAGGAATGCCCCGAGCCGCTCGCCGGCGAGTTCCGCCGGCTGGTGGAGGGCCAGTCCATGGGCGTGACCCTGGAGCAGGGTCTGGACCGCATGAACGAGCGGATGCCGACGCCGGAGCTGAAGTTCTTCGCCATCGTGCTCAACATCCAGCAGAAGACCGGCGGCAACCTCGGCGAGGCGCTGGGCAACCTGTCCACCGTGCTGCGCGGGCGGCGGCTGATGCGCGAGAAGATCAAGGCCCTGTCCAGCGAGGCGGTGTCTTCCGCCGGCGTGATCGGCTGCATGCCGCCGGGCGTCGGCTGCCTGATCACCATGACCAATCCGCACTATCTGCAGGTGATGTTCACCGACCCGCGCGGTCACATGCTGCTGGGCATCGCCGCGATCATCATGACCTTCGGCACCCTGGTCATGCGCAAGATGATCAACTTCAAGTTTTAGAGCGGGAGCGAAAAAGTGGGCACCGGTTTTTCGCGGAAACCCCGCTCTAACATATTAGAATCGATCACGTTTCATGGATTTGGATTGATCCAATCCAAATCCACCGTGATCTAGAGGCTGGCTTATGTTCGATCTCGTCGCGTTTTCGGCCGATCCGATGAACTTCCTGACCGCCGGGGTTGGGGTGCTGACCTTCGCCACGGTGGTGACCCTGACCGCGCCCTTCGCCCGGCGCGACACGCTCGACATCCGGCTGAAGGCGGTGGCCAACCGGCGCGAGGAGCTGAAGCGGCGCTCGCGTCAGGCGATCAAGGGCGGCGGTGGTCTGCGCCAGCGGGACGAGGGCCTCTACAAGAAGGTGGTGGAGCGGCTGCAGCTGTCGCGCCTGCTGGAAGACCCCAAGGTGGTCGACCGGCTGGCGGAGGCCGGTTATCGCGGTCCGGGGCCGATCTCGACCTTCTACTTCTTCCGCTTTGTCAGCCCGTTCGCGATGGCGGCCCTGTTCGCCATCTATCTGTTCGGCATCAAGAGCTTCGGCTGGTCGGCCAATACCCGGGCGATCGCGGTGTTCATGGGCTTCGGCCTGGGCTTCTACGCGCCCAACATCTTCCTCTCCAACCAGGCCTCCAAGCGGCGCACCAGCATCGTGCAGGTGTTTCCCGACGCGCTCGACCTGCTGTTGATCTGCGTGGAGGCGGGCATGTCGATCGAGGCGGCGCTGCAGAAGGTGGCCCAGGAGATCGGCGCCAACTCCGTGGAGCTGGCCGAGGAGCTCTCTTTGCTGGTGGCCGAGCTGAGCTACCTGCCCGAACGGCGGCTGGCCTATGAGGGCATGTCGCGGCGGGTCAACTATCCGGGGGTCAAGTCGGTGATGACGGCGATGACCCAGGCCGAGCGCTACGGCACGCCGCTGGGCAACGCGCTGCGCGTCATGGCCAAGGAGAACCGCGATCTGCGCATGTCCGCCGCCGAGAAGAAGGCCGCGGCCCTGCCGGCGCAGCTGACCGTGCCGATGATCCTGTTCTTCCTGCCGGTGCTGTTCATCGTCATCCTGGGCCCTGCCGGCATCCACGTGCAGGACACCCTGAACCACTCAGGCGCGCTGAAGGGGCACTAGGCCCCGGCGGCCTACTTGCCGGAGGCGGCCTTCAAGTACGCGAGGTTGTTGGCCGCCATCTGCGGGGGCAGGTCCTGGCGCTGGAGCTGTTCGGCTTCCGCCAGCTTGCCTTGCAGGCCCAGCACGAGGGCCAGGTTCTGGCGCACCTGAAGCCCTGCGCCGGGCAGGCCCGCCGCTTTGCGCAGCAGGGTCTCGGCGCGGGCCACGTCACCCTCGGCGGCGTAGAACATGGCGGCGTTGGAGAGGACCGTGGGGTTGTCGGGGGCGAGCATCAGGGCTTGAGTATGGGCCGCCTTGGCCTCGGCGGAGCGGCCGGCCTGAGCCAGGCCGACGGCCAGCAGGGAGGCGCCGCGCCAGTCGCGGGGCGCGATGACCATGGCCTTGCGGGCGGGATCGACGGCGAAGAAGCCCTGGTTGTCGCTGATCGCCGCGCGGGCAGCCTCCAGCAGGGCCTCGACATTATTAGGCTGGGTCAGGAGCACCGCCTCGGCGGCGTCGGACGCCTCCTGGTAGCGGCCGATGGTGCGCAGGGCGGCGGCCAGCCGGACCCCGGCCTCGGCGTCCTTGGGATCGGCGTCGACCTGCGAAGCCCAGAAGGCTGCGCGGGACAGGGGATCCAGCCGCTCGGCGGCGGCGCGGTCCTGGGCGTTGGCCTTGCCGAAGTCCGGCTTGGCCGAGGCGGGCGCGGGCGCCGGGGCCGGCGGTTTGGCGGGCCCCCAGGCCAGGGCGGGGGCGGCGGCCAGCAGCAGCGGCAACATCACGGTAGTTGCGGTCAGGACGAGCTTGCGCGACATGGATAGGCTCCGGATCGATTGGCGGCATCATCGCCTATCGGCCCGAATCAAAAGTTAACCTGGCGGTTAACGCCCAGGCTCCACTCCTTAACCGTGCGCCCCATGTCCGACGTTCTGATCCAAGCCTCCGACGCCGCCATCCCCCTGGTCCCGCTGACCGAGGCGGGGCTGGACGCGCTGCCGCCGTTCCTTAAGGGGCTGGCCGGGCAGGAGGGGTTCAAGGCCAAGGCCGGGCAGGTGCTGAAGGCCTCCGCCGCCGGGGACGGCAAGCTGGAGCGCGTGTTCGTGGGCCTCGGCGATCAGCCGAAGGCGGAGCTTTTCCGCGCGGTCGCGGCGCGCCTGCCGGCGGGCGAGTACCGGCTGGAAACCCTGCCCGAGGGGATCGATCCGACCCAGGCAGCCATTTCCTGGGGTCTGGGGACCTATCGCTTCGATCGCTACAAGCCCGCCAAGGAAGGCCCCGCACGGCTGGTGGCGCCTGAGGGCGCTGATCTCCAGCTGAGCCGCGCCATCGTCCACGCCTGCGCCCTGGCGCGGGACATGGTCAACACCCCGGCCAACGACATGGGGCCGCTGCAGATCGAGACCATCGCCCGCGAGATCGCCGAGCAGTTCGGGGCCGAGATCGCGGTGGTGACCGGCGACGCCCTACTGGACGAGAACTACCCGGCGGTCCACGCCGTCGGCCGCGCCGCCGCCCCGCACCGGGCGCCGCGCATGATCGAGATCGGCTGGGGCGACCCTGCTGCTCCTGTGGTGGCCATCGTCGGCAAGGGCGTGGTGTTCGACACCGGCGGGCTCGACATCAAGCCGTCGTCCGGCATGCGGCTGATGAAGAAGGACATGGGCGGCGCCGCCCACGCCCTGGCGCTCGGGCGGATGGTGATGGCGGCCAGGCTGCCGGTGCGGCTGGTGGTGCTGGTCCCGGCGGTGGAGAACGCTATCTCCGGCGACGCCATGCGGCCGGGCGATGTGATCGGTTCGCGCGAGGGCCTGACCATCGAGATTGGCAACACCGACGCGGAGGGCCGGCTGATCCTGGCCGACGCCCTGGCCCGCGCGGCGGAGCTGGACCCGGTGCTGACCATCGACATGGCGACGCTGACCGGAGCGGCGCGGGTGGCGCTGGGGCCGCAGGTGATCCCCTTCTTCACCGCCGACGAAATCCTGGCCGCCGAAATCGCCGCCGCCTCCCTGGCGGTTGCCGATCCGCTGTGGCGTCTGCCGCTCTGGGCGGGGTACGCGGAGTCCGTCGAAAGCGACATCGCCGACCTCAAGAACGATCCGGACGCCTGGGCTCAGGCCGGGGCGATGACCGCCGCCCTGTTCCTGCAGCATTTCGCGCCCAAGGTAGGCTGGGTTCACCTGGACATCTTCGCCTGGAATTCGAAGGCCCGGCCCGGTTTCGCCACCGGCGGCGAGGCCCAGGCGGTGCGGGCGCTGTTCCACCTGCTGAGGACGCGGTTCGGATGAGCGATCCGCGCGTGACCCTGGCGCGGGCCGACTTGGCGGACGCGGCGCTGGAAGGACAGGTGCGGGCCGAGCGGTTCGCGCGGACCCTGCCCTACCGCTGCGCCATCCCCGCCGCCGCGATAAGGAGCGCGCCTGACGCCGCCGCCGAGCAATGGGACCAGCTGCTGTTCGGCGAGGACTTCGCGGTGCTGGAAACCGGGCGCGGCTGGGGCTGGGGCCAGGCAACGCGCGACGGCTATGTCGGCTATGTGCGGATGGCCGATCTGGCGGCGGGCGCCCTGCCGCCCACGCACCGGGTCAGCGCTCTGCGCGCCTACGCCTTCACCAGCGCCCACATCAAGTCCGCCCCGGTGGGGCTCTACAGCCTGAATGCCCTGGTTTCGGTCGAGGGCGAGGAGGGGCGGTTCCTGAAGGCCGAGGGCAGCGGCTGGTTCGCCCGCGAGCAGCTTGAGCCGATCGGCCAGTTCGAGAGCGACCCCGCGGCGGTGGCGCTGACCTATCTGGGCGCGCCCTATCAGTGGGGCGGGCGCGAGAGCCTGGGCCTGGACTGCTCGGGGCTGATCCAGCAGGCGCTGTATGCCTGCGGCCGGGCCTGCCCGCGCGATTCCGACATGCAGGCGCTGCTCGGCGAGCCGGTGGCGCTCAAAGCCCTGGCGCGAAACGATCTGGTCTTCTGGAAGGGCCACGTCGGCATCATGCTGGATGCTCAGCGGATGCTGCACGCCAACGCCTTCCACATGCAGGTCCAGATAGAACCGGTGGCCGAGGCCATCGCCAGGATCGGAGAACCGGCGGCGCTACGCCGGCTGTAGTCACCAAGGGAGATACCGATGCGTCTGAGCCGTCTCGCCGCCGCCCTCACGGGTCTCCTGATCCTCGCCATGCCGCCGACCGTCCGCGCGGCTGCCGAACACGCCGCCTTCCCGGCCAAGGGCGATCTGTCGTCCGCCACCAAGCGGGTGCTGAAGTTCCGGGGCGCGTCACGGACCTATCTGGTGCGGCCGGTGGCTGGGCCGGGACCCTGGCCCCTGGTGGTAATGTTGCATGGCGCCACCATCTCGGCGGAGCGGACCTGGACCCAGACCAGCCTGCCGACGCTGGGGGCCAAGGAGAAGTTCATCGTCGTGGCGCCTCAGGGCGTGGACAACCGGTGGGACGAGAGCTTCGGGTCCGGGCCGGACAACGACGTGGAGTTCCTGCGCGCGGTGATGCGCGACGTGGAGGCCAAGGATCACGCCGACCCCAAGGCCGTGTTCCTGATCGGCATGTCCAACGGCGGCTTCATGACCATCCACTTCGTCTGCGCGGGCGGCGGCGGAGAGCTGCGCGCGGCGGGCGTGGTGTCGGCGACCCTGGGCGAGGACGAGATCGCCGACTGCGTGCCAAGGAAGCCCCTGCCGTGGATCGAGATGCACGGCGACGCCGACCAGATCGTGCCGTTCACGGCGGGCGAGGGCCTGCTGTCGGCCGAACAGACCTTCGCCTATTTCGCCGACAAGGCAGGCTGCACCGCCGCCATCAAGCGCGACAAGCTGCCGGACGTTGTGGCCAACGATGGGTCGACGGCGGAGAAGCGGGTGCGTTCCGGCTGCGCCGGGGGCAAGCAGACCTCGACCTTCTATGTGCTGCACGGCGCGGGCCACAGCTGGCCCAACAGCCGCTCGGGCCCGCCCGGCGAGCGCGGGGCGGTCAATCAGGATATCGACGGCGGAACAGTCGCCTGGGAGCACTTCCGCGCGACGCTGACGCCGCGCTAGAGGCGTCTACTTGCCGCCGCCGTTGCCGGGGTTGGCGGCGACCGCAGCCGGGGCCTTGGCCGGGGCAGGCGTAGCGGCGGCAGGGGCGCCCGTGGCGGCCGCGACAGGAGCGCCGGCGGGAGCCGCGCCCGGAGCCGGAGCAGCAGCGCCAGCCGCAGCCGGGGCAGCGCCAGCGGCGGGAGCCGCGGCCTTGGGATTGGGCGCGGGGATCGGCGGGGGGGCGTCGCCCAGGGTCCGCAGATAAGCGATCATGTTGATGCGGTCTTCCGGCTTCTTCAGCCCGACGAAGGTCATCTTGGTGCCGGAGATGTCCTGCTGCGGTCCACGCAGGAAGACGTAAAGCTCGTCATAGGTCCAGGTCGGGTGCTTGGCCCCGAAATCGGTCATGGCCGACGAATAGGCGAAGCCGGCGTGGGTGCCGGGCTTGCGGCCCTCGACGCCGAACAGGTTGGGCCCGGTCAGGTTGGGGCCGCCGCTGGCGAGGTTGTGGCAGGACTGGCACTTCTTGGCGACGTCGGCGCCGGCCGTGACGTTGGCGGCGGGCAGGACCGTGCCCCAGTCGGGAATCACATCCGCCGCTTCGGCGGGCCCGCCGGTGTCTTCGACAATGGCGATGGCGTAGCCGGGCTTCTTGGCCGGCTCGAACTTGTAGATGATGCCGGAGAGCTGATTCAGCCCGATCACGGCGAGGCCCGTCGCCAAAAGGGCGCCGGCGATTTTATTGAATCCGAGGTCGCTGCTCATGTGTGCCCGTCGGCCCTCTAAGAACTTGGTCGCTAAGACCCCCTGGCGGGACGGAATCACCGGGGAGGATTCTCAGTCTCGCGCTTGCGTGGCGCTCTCTGACACGCTACCGGCCCTGGCGCAACATGCCGTTCGCACCTGCACTCGTCCAGGCGCATACAAGGGCGGATTCGCCGCAATCTTGTTCGCTTCGCACCGCCCTCTGATGAACACGCCAGCCGCATGAACCCGATCGTCGTCATTCCGGCCCGCATGGCCGCCACCCGACTGCCCGATAAGCCCCTGGCCGACATCGGCGGCACGCCCATGATCGTGCGGGTGCTGCGCTGCGCCGAGCGGGCGGGCGTCGGGCCGGTGGCGGTAGCGGCGGGCGACGAGGCGATCGTGCGCGCGGTGGAGGCGGCGGGAGGCCGCGCGGTGCTGACCGATCCGGCCCTGCCCTCGGGCTCGGACCGCATCCTGGCGGCGCTGAAGGTGCTCGATCCGGACGGCAGGCACGACGCGGTCATCAACCTGCAGGGCGACATGCCGTTCGTGGGCGCCGAGGTGCTGACCGCCTGCGCTGATTTGCTTGCCGGGGAGCCGGGCTGTGACATCGCCACGGTGGTGGCGGCGGAAGACTCGGCGGCGGATCGGACCAATGCGGACGTGGTCAAGGCGATCCTGGCGCTGAAGAGCGGCCAGGCGCGCGGCCGGGCCCTCTATTTCACCCGCTCAACCCTCTATGGCGACGCGCCGATCTGGCGGCACATCGGCATCTACGGCTATCGCCGCGCAGCCCTGGAGCGGTTCAACGCCGCCGAGCCCTCGCCGCTTGAGCGCCGGGAGAAGCTGGAGCAGCTGCGGGCGCTGGAGCTGGGCCTGTCGATCTGGGCCTCGGTTATCGACAAGCCGCCCATCTCGGTGGATACCCCGGCGGACTTGGAACGGGCGCGGGAAGCCGCGCGCACGGAGCAGCCATGACCACGCGGCCGAAAATCGCCTTCCAGGGAGAGCTTGGGGCCAACAGCGACGAGGCCTGCCGGACTCACTTCCCCGACCATGAGCCCCTGGCCTGCGCCACCTTCGAGGACGCCTTCGAGGCGGTGAAGTCCGGTGTGGCGGCGCTGGGCATGATTCCGGTGGAGAATTCCATCGCCGGGCGCGTGGCCGACGTGCACCACCTGCTGCCGGATTCCGGCCTCTACATCATCGGCGAACGGTTCAAGGCGATCCGCTTCCAGCTGATGGCCAACAGGGGCGCCAAGCTGGCGGACATCAAGGCGGTGGCCTCAATGCCCATCGCGCTCGCCCAATGCCGCAAGACCCTGCGCAAGCTGGGGGTGAAGCTGGTGGGCGCCAGCGACACGGCGGGGGCGGCCAAGGAGCTGTCAGAGCATCCGGACCCGACCCGGGCGGCGGTCTCCCCGCGCCTGGCGGCTGAAATCTACGGTCTCGATATCCTGCTGGAGGACATCGAGGACGAGCACAACAACACCACCCGCTTCATCGTCATGGCGCGCGAGCGGGCCCATCCGCCCGAGGGCTCCGCCTGCGTCACCAGCTTCGTATTCAAGGTAAGGAACATCCCGGCGGCCCTCTACAAGGCCATGGGCGGGTTCGCCACCAACGGCGTCAACATGACCAAGCTGGAAAGCTACATGGAAGACGGCGGCTTCACCGCGACCCTGTTCTACGCCGAGGTCGACGGCCGCCCGGAGGACCACGCCCTGGCCCTGGCGTTCGAGGAGCTGAGCTTCTTCTGCGAGCGCTTCCAGATCCTGGGCGTGTTCGAGGCGGATGCGTTCCGCGACGGGCTCGCGGGTTAGTCCCGCAGCAGCTCATTCGGCGAGGTCTTGGAGCGGGTCTGGGCGTCCACGCGCTTGACGATCACGGCGCAGTAGAGGCTGGGGCCGCCCTTGGGGTCGGGCAGGGCGCCGGGCACCACCACCGAATAGGGCGGCACCTTGCCGACGAACACCTCGCCGGTGGCGCGCTCGACGATCTTGGTCGAGGCGCTGATGAAGACGCCCATCGACAGCACGCTGCCCTGGCCGACGATGACGCCTTCCACCACTTCGGAGCGGGCGCCGATGAAGCAGTCGTCCTCGATGATGGTGGGGTTGGCCTGCAGGGGCTCCAGCACCCCGCCGATGCCGACGCCGCCCGACAGGTGCACGTTCTTGCCGATCTGGGCGCAGGAGCCGACGGTGGCCCAGGTGTCGACCATGGTCCCCTCGCCGACATAGCCGCCGATGTTGACGAAGGACGGCATCAGGATCGCGTTCCTGGCGATGTAGGCGCCGCGGCGGACCATGGCGCCGGGCACGGCGCGGAAGCCGGCGGCTTCGAACTCGGCCTGGCCCCAGCCGGTGAACTTGGTGGCGACCTTGTCGAACCAGGGGCCGGCGCCGCCGCTATCGTCGCCCATGACGGTGTTGGGGTTGAGACGGAAGGACAGCAGCACCGCCTTCTTCAGCCACTGATTGACCACCCAGTCGTCGCCGACCTTCTCGGCCACGCGGGCGGCGCCGGAGTCCAGCGAGGCCAGGGCCGCATCGACCGCGTCGCGCACGGCGCCGGTGGTGGAGGCGTTGACGCCGTCGCGGGCGTCCCAGGCGGCTTCGATGGTGGCTTGCAGGCTCATGCGGCGGGTTCCTTGACGCGCGCTTCTCTGAGGAAGCTCGCGAGATCGGCGGTGCGGTGATTGACGAAGGCGTGGTCGGATTCCAGGGCGTGCGGCCCGACTAGCACGGTGGTCATGCCGAGGTCGGCGGCGGGCGGCAGGTTGCGGGCGGAGTCCTCGAAGAAGGCGGTGGTCGCGGGGTCGACGTCGTGCGCCTGAATCATCCGGGCGAAGGTCTGCGGATGGGGCTTAGGGATGTAGTCGGCCAGGGCGATGTGGAAGGTGGCCTCGAACAGGTCGTCCAGCTGCAGCTTGGCCAGCACCCGCTCGGCGTGGCGCTTGTCGCCGTTGGTGAACACCAGTCGGCGGCCGGGCAGGGCGGCGATGGCGGCGCGCAAGGCCGGGTCCGGGACCAGGCTGGCCATGGAGACGTCGTGCACCTCGTCCAGAAAGGCTTCCGGGTCGACGCCGTGGTTGGCGATCAACCCGGCCAGGGTGGTGCCGTGCTCGTTGAGATAACGCTTCTGCAGGGCGTAGGCGTCGGCCTTGGACATGCCGGTCTGGCGCGCCACGAAATGGGTCATGCGCCCTTCGATCAGGCTCATGAACTCCGCCTCGGGCGGGTAGAGGGTGTTGTCCAGATCGAACAGCCAGGTGTCGATATGGCGAAGGTCGGCGGCCGGCTGGCTCATGCGTGGATCAGGGTGCCGGCGCCCGTATCGGTGAACAGCTCGGCCAGCATGGCGTGGGACTGGCGCCCGTCCAGGATGACCACGGCCTCGACCCCGGCATTGACCGCGGCGATGGCGGTCTCCAGTTTGGGGATCATGCCGCCGGTGGCCACGCCCGTGGCGATGGCCTCGATGGCCTCGGCCACGCTCATCTTCTCGATCAGCTTGCCGTCCTTATCGAGCACGCCGGAGACGTCGGTGAGCAGCAGCATACGCTTGGCCTTCAGCGCCCCGGCCAGGGCGCCGGCCACGGTGTCGGCGTTGATGTTGTAGGTCTCGCCCGCGTCCGACACGCCGATGGGCGCGATCACCGGCACATAGTCCTCGGCGGCGTGGATCAGGGCGTGGATGATCTGCGGGTCGATGTGGCGGGGCTCGCCAACGAAACCCAGGTCGATGATCTCTTCCAGACCAGTATCCGGGTCGCGTTTGACCTTCTGCGCCTTGTCCACGGTGATCAGCCGGGCGTCCTTGCCCGACAGGCCCACGCCGCGCACGTCGGCCTCGGCGCCGGCCTGGTTGATGAAGTTGACGATTTCCTTGTTGATCGCCCCCGACAGCACCATTTCGGCGACCTCCATGGTCGGCTTGTCGGTCACCCGCAGGCCGTCGATGAAGGTGCTCTCGACCCCGGCCTTCTTGAGCATGCGGCTGATCTGCGGGCCGCCGCCGTGCACGATCACCGGGTGCACACCCAGAAGCTTGAGCAGCACGGCGTCGGCGGCGAACAGGCGCGCGACCTCGTCCTCGCCCATGGCGTGGCCGCCGTATTTGATGACCACGACCTCGCGGTCGTAGAGCTGAATGAAGGGCAGGGCCTCGGCCAGGGTCTTGGCCGTCGCCCAGCCGCTCTGCGCGCGGGGGGTGTCAGTCATGATCGAGGTCTCTAGCTGGGAGCGGGATGCGGGAACGGGGATTAGCGGGCGGGGCCCGGTTTGTCACCCCAAAGGCGCGGGGATGATCTCGCAGGCGGCCAGGATTTCGGCGCGCAGTTCGGGCAGGCCCGCGCCCTTTTCGGCCGAAGTGGCGACCACGCGGGGGAAGGCGGCGGGGCGGCGGACGATGGCCTTGAGGGTGGCCTCGACAGTTTCGGCGACCTCGGCGGGCTTGATCTTGTCGGCCTTGGTCAGGACGATCTGATAGGAGACGGCGGCGACGTCCAGCGCATCCAGGGCCTCCTTGTCCACGTCCTTCAGACCGTGACGGGCATCGATCAGCAGATAGACCCGCTTCAGGTTGGGGCGCCCGCGCAGATAGGCGCGGCCGAGATTCTGGAAGTCCGCGGCGGTGGAGCGCGACACCCGGGCGAAGCCGTAGCCGGGCAGGTCGACCAGGCGCAGCCGTTCGTCGGCGACGAAGAAGTTCACCTCGCGCGTGCGGCCGGGCTCGTTGGAGGCGCGCGCCAAGCCGTGGCGGCCCACCAGCCCGTTGATCAGCGACGACTTGCCGACGTTGGAGCGGCCGGCGAAGGCCACCTCGGGCAGGTCCGGCGCGGGCAGGCCGGAGATGGCCACGGCCCCCATCATGAAGCTGACCGGATGAGCGAAGAAGACGCGGGCGGTCTCCAGGGCGTCGGCGTCGAACACCCCGGATTCGTAGGCCTGACCGCCTCTGTCGATGCTCATGGTGCGGGCGCTGGCGCGCCGGTGAAGCGGCGGATGATCTGATCGATCGGGTTATCCACCTGGAAGCGGCGCATGATGATGTACTGCTGCACGATCGACAGCACATTGCTCCAGGCCCAGTAGATCACCAAGCCCACGGCCACGCCCGAGATCGAGAACATGAAGATCAGCGGCATGAACTGCATGATCTTCTGCTGGGTCGGATCGACGCCGGTCTGCGGGCTCATCTGCATCGTCAGCCACATGGTCGCCAGATAGACCAGCGGCCACAGGCCGATGTGCAGCGGGCCGTTCAGCACCGCGCCGATGGCCGGGACCATGGCGGGGTCGTAGGGCGCCAGGCCGAACAGGTTGGTGAAGGTGGTCGGGTCGCGCGCCGACAGGTCATGCACCCAGCCGAAGAAGGGGGCGTGGCGCATCTCGATGGTGACGGACAGCACCTTGTAGAGGGCGAAGAAGACCGGGATCTGCAGCAGCATGGGGATGCAGCCCATGAAGGGATTGATCTTCTCCTTGGCGTACAGCGCCATCATCTCCTGCTGCTGCTTGGCCGCGTCGCCGCCCGCGCGCTTCTTGATGGCCTCCAGCTGCGGCTGGACCTTCTTCATCTTGGTCAGAGACTCGTAGCTCTTGTTGGCCAGGGGGAAGAAGACGATCCGCACGGTGACGGTCAGCAGCAGGATGGCGATGCCGAAGTTGCCGACGTGCTGGTAGAAGAACTCCACCACGGTGAACAGCGGGCGGGTCAGGAACCAGAAGTTGCCCCAGTCCACCGCCTGGTCGAATTCCGGCACGCCCAAGGCCTTCTGATAGGCGCTCAGCAGCGGCACGGTCTTGGCCCCGGCATAGAGGTGGATGGTCTGGCTGACGGCGGCTCCGGGCGCGGCGGTCTTCAAGCCGCCGACATAGTTGGCCTCGAACACATTGGCCGTCTCGGTGGGGGTGACGCGGAAGGTCCCCTGGATCGCCTGGGTCTGATCGGGGACCAGGGCGGCCATCCAGTATTTGTCGGTGATCCCGAGCCAGCCGCCGGTGGAGGGAGTGACCTCGGCTTCGGTCTTCTTCTTCCAGCCGCTGTATTTGTCGAGCCGCAGGCGCGCGCCGAGCCAGCCGATGGCGCCTTCGTGCACAACGCCGCTGCGCAGGGTTCCGGGCGGCAGACAGGGGTCCTTGTCCGCAGCCGGGCAAAGGCGCTGCACAGAGCCGTAGGGGGCCAGGGCGACCGGGGCCGCGCTCTTGTTGGCCACAGCATCCGTGACCGTGAACATGGCCTTGTCGTCGACCGAAAGGGTGCGGGTGAACATCAGGCCGGAGGGGGCCGTATAGGTCATCACCACTGGATGAGTGGGGGTCAGGGCCTCGCCGGCGGCGGCGGACCAGACGGTGTCCTCATTGGGCAGGCCGGCCAGGTTGGCGCCGGTCCAGCCGGTCTGGACGAAATAGGCGTGGTCGGCGCCTTCGGGGCGCAGCAGTTGCACCAGGGGCGAGGAGGGATCGGTGGTCTCGCGGTAACCCTTCAGATCCAGATCGTCGATGCGGCCGCCCTTCAGCGCCACAGAGCCGGTCAGGGTCGGGGTGTCGATCTTGATCCGCGGCGAGGCGGCCAGGGCCTTGTTCAGCGGCAGGTAGACCGCCTGGGGCGTGGCGCCCGGCGCCAGGGGAATGCCCGGGTGCAGCTGCTGCTGCACGGCGGCGGCCCGCTTGGCCTCGGCTTCCTTGCGCTTCTCCGCCGGACCCATGACGAAGGTCTCGTAGGCGAACAGGATGGCGAGCGCGCAGACGAAGAAGATGATGGTGTTGCGGTTGGACTCTTTTTCCATGGGACGCTGCTGCGGCTCAGTCGGACGAGGGCGACGAGAGCGTAGGGGAGGAAGGGGCGGATCGGCCGGCGGCGGACTTGTAACCCGGTCCGGGGGCGCCGTCTTCGGCGGCGAGCCTTATCAGCGCGCTTTTTACATCGTCAAGCAGACGCGGCCAGGGCCGCTCGGCGGTTCCCTGGCGGGCGACGAACACATAGTCGAAGCCGGGACGGCCCAGATCGGGCAGCAGCAGGCGGGCGGCTTCGCGCAGGCGGCGCTTGCAGCGGTTGCGCACCACCGCCCCGCCGACCTTGCGGGTGGCGGTGAAGCCTAGGCCCATGCTGGGCTTGTTGGGGGGACGGCGAAGGGGCTGGGCCAGCAGCTGCACGACCACGGCGCCGCGGGCGCACGATCCGCCCTTGGCGCAGGCCAGGAACTCCTCGCGCCGCTTGAGGCGGGCGATGGATGGGGCGGGCGATGACGATGGCTGGCTGAGGTCCGTCAGGGTCGGACCCTCGAAAGCTCGGCTTAAGCCGACAGCTTCTTGCGGCCCTGAGCGCGGCGGCGGTTCAGGATCTTGCGGCCATTCTTGGTCGACATACGCAGGCGGAAACCGTGGCGGCGGCTGCGCACGAGGCGGCTCGGCTGGAAGGTGCGCTTCACGGTATAGAACTCCGCATCAAGAAAGGCGTCGGTCCGCGCCAGCGAGAGCGGGCGGCGGTGAGCGGCGGTGCATAGACAAAGGCTGGGGGTGAGTCAACTAAAACGGAGGCAGGGGGAGCGCGCCTACCCCGGCCGTTTCGGGATATCCACCGCCCGCTGCACCGCCGGGCGGGCCAGGCCGCGCTCCAGCCAGGCGCCGACGCGGGGGAAGTCCTTGAAGCCGACCAGCTCGCCTGCATCATAGAAGCCGATCAGGTTGCGCACCCAGCCGAGCATGGAGATGTCGGCGATGGTGTAGTCCTTGCCCATGATCCAGTCGCGGCCGTCCAGGCGCGTCTCCAGCACGCCCAGCAGGCGCTTGGACTCGGTCACGTAGCGGTCGCGCGGGCGCTTGTCCTCGTAGTCCTTGCCGGCGAACTTATGGAAAAAGCCGACCTGGCCGAACATGGGGCCGATGCCGCCCATCTGGAACATGATCCACTGCAGGGTCTCGTAGCGGCCCGCCGGGTCCGCCGGGATGAACTTGCCGGTCTTCTCGGCCAGATACATCAGGATGGCGCCGGACTCGAACAGGGCCAGGGGTTTGCCGCCCGGACCGTCCGGATCGATGATCGCCGGGATCTTGCCGTTGGGATTGAGGGCCAGGAACTCCGGGATCCAGGTCTCGTTGGCCATGATGTTGATGAAGTGGGGCTCGTAGGGGATGCCCAGCTCTTCCAGCAGGATCGACACCTTCACCCCGTTGGGCGTCGGCACCGAATAGAGCTGCAGCCGGTCCGGATGCTGGGCGGGCCAGCGGGTGGCGATCGGGAAGGCGTCGAGAGCGGACATGCTGGTTACCCCTGAAACGAGGCCAGACACATAGGACGGGGCTTGAGGCTTAGCTAGTCGTTGGAAGCCAGGGCCGCCGGAGCGCCGATGACCGCGCCCTTGGCCTGCAGCCGGTCCAGCACCCCGCCCTGGGGCAGCATCCAGGCCAGGTCGATCACCGCCACCGTCTTGCCGGGCTTCTGCAGCGCCGCCCACAAGCGGTCGACCGCCTTGCTCATCTCGTCCTCGACGATCTGCTTGGCGCCGGGGGCGCGCATCAGACAGTGCTGGGCCGCCGACCCGCGATAGCGGGCGTTGACCGCGCGGATGTCGCCCCTGGCCCAGTCGTCGTCGATATCGTGCGGATGGGCGGCTTCGTATTCCAGCTCTTCCAGGGCGTCCGAGAGGCACCCGAGCTGCTGCTCCGGGCTGAGCTGGGTGGCGGTCTTGATGAGCAGGCCCATGCGGTAGGCGCCCAACGGCTGCTGCGGCACATGCAGGTCCGCGGCGCGGTGCTGCACGGTGGAGCCGGGCTTGGCGTCGGAGAGACCGACTTCGTGGCGCAGGTCCGACAGCAGCATGAAGCCTGCCGCCGCCGGCTTCCAATGGGCGTAGCGGTCGGCCTTGGTCTTGGCCAGGGCGCGGCCGTGCTCGAACCGGGCGCGCAACTCGGGCGGCAGGGACGGCTCCAGCGCCGACATCTGGCGCACTTTCCAGAGCTGAGTGGCGACCAGGCCCACCACCTGCACGGGTCCAAGGTCGGCCCTGGGTGGCGACAGCAACGCATTGGCCCCGGTCAGAGCGGCGGTCAGCTGGCGCTCGTCCCATTCCAGCCGGTGCGGCACCGGGGTCACGGCGCCTAGGATGATGACGGTGGAGTCGCCGCGGGTGACCCGCCACATGGCCGGGCCGGGCGGATGGGCGATGACCACCAGCTCCGACAGGGCGTCGTCGGGCGCCGCGTCCGGCGCGGGAGCCTGGGCCGAGGCGGGCAGCGCCATGCAGGCGCAGGCGGCGGCGATGAGACTGAGGCGGGTGCGGATCATGGACCGGTAACGGGGGCGTCCCCAAAGGGATGCGCCTTCATGTAGGCGTCGCAGTCCGGCTCGGGGCGCGGCGGGGCGCCGGTGAAGGACAGGCCCAGGCCGACCCATTCGCCCTCATAGCCGTCCGGCACGCGCCAGGGGATGGATCGGATCATGGCGGGGGCCTCGGCGTCGATCTTGGCGTCGCCGGAAGATTCCGCGATCACTACGTCGGAAACATGGCTCTGATCGGCCCCGCCCCAGCGCACGCAGACCCCGGTCGCGCCGTGGACGGTATCGACGTCAGGCGGGGTGAACAGGAAGGGCTCGGCGGTGGGGCCCTGGGCGTGGGCGGCCAGGGGCAGGGCGAGCGCCGCCAGCATCCCCAGCATCCCGGCCCGCCTCAGCATCACTTCACCCGCTCGATCAGGGCCTTGGCGGCCGCCGGGGCGCGGACCTTGCCCTCGTGGATGACGTAGGCGAACACGTCGCGGGGCTTGGGCTGCGGAACAAGGTCGCGCTCGACGCGGGGCAGGTCGTTCGGCTGACCGCCGCCCGCCCAGGCCTTCAGCCGCCCGGCCCAAGCGTCCAGTTCGCCCTCGGGATAGGCGGTGACAATGTCGTCCGAGCCCTTCTGCAGCCGGGCGTAGACGAAGTCGGCGGTGACGTCTGCCATCTCCGGGTACTGGAAGTGCTCGGCGTAGACGAGGCCGATGTTCCGTTCACGAAGCAGGGCCATGAACTCCGGATCACGGAAGCTGTCGTGGCGCACCTCCACCACGTGACGCAGGCCCCGGCCCCCGGCCTTCTGCGGCAAGGCGTCGAGGAAGCCGGCGAAGTCGCTGGGGTCGAACTTCTTGGTCGGGGCGAACTGCCAGAGCAGCGGCCCCAGCCGGTCCTCCAGTTCCAGCACGCCGGACTCGATGAACCGGGTGATCGACTCCCCGGCTTCGGAGAGCACCTTCCTGTTGGTGGTGAAGCGCGAACCCTTGACCGAGAAGACGAAACCTTCGGGCGTGCTGTCGCGCCATTTGCGGAAGGTCTCGGGCGACTGGCTGCCGTAGTAGGTGCCGTTGATCTCGATCGAGGTCAGCTGGCGGCTGGCGTATTCCAGCTCTTTGGCCTGCACGAGCCCTTCTGGATAGAAGACCCCGCGCCAGGGCTCGAAGGTCCAGCCGCCGATGCCGATGTAGATGCCGCCGCTCATGCGCGCTCCGGGTTGTAGACGAGCGGGCTCGCCGCCGGTGTCATCGTAGAACGCACGCGCGTCAGGAAAAGCGGCAATCGGCGGGATGCGGACCCCAAAGGTGTTTTGCGGGCGGTAATCGTTGCGCGCTTGTCAGCCGCAAAACCCCGAGCGATGGTGCGCGCCTCGGTTTTGGGAGGAGCCATCCATGAAGCACGAACGCATCAAAATCCCCGCGGAAGCGGTGGAGCTCTACACGCAATTCATCCACGGCGAGATCAGCCGCCGCGCCTTCAACGCAGGCATCAAGAAGTTCGCCGTTGTCGGCCTGACCGCCGGCGCCCTCGTCGACGCCCTGATGCCCAAGTACGCCGAAGCCCAGCAGGTGCGTAAGGACGACGAGCGCATCCGCGCCGAATATGTGACCGTCCCCTCGCCCAACGGCAACGGTTCGATCAAGGGCTATCTGGTGCGTCCCTACGGCGCCGACTCCCGCGAAGCCAAGTCCTTCAAGCTGCCGGGCGTGCTGGTGATCCACGAGAACCGCGGCCTTAACCCGCACACCGAGGACGTGGCCCGCCGCTTCGCGCTGGAAGGCTTCATGGCCTTCGCTCCGGACGCCGTCTCCACGCTCGGCGGCTATCCCGGCGACGACTTCAAGGGCGGCCAGATGTTCGCCAAGATCGACAAGCCCAAGCTGACCCAGGACTTCATCGCCTGTGCCCACTATCTGAAGTCGCGCCCGGACTCGACCGGCAAGATCGGCGTGACCGGCTTCTGCTTCGGCGGTGGCGCCTCCAACAGCCTGGCGGGCCTGCTGGGCGACGACCTGGCCGCGGCCGCGCCCTTCTACGGCGCTCCGACGCCTCCGGCCGACGTGCCGAAGATCAAGGCCGCGATCCTGATCAACCACGGCGCCCTGGATAAGGCGCTGGCGGGCGGCTACCCGGCCCAGGAAGCTGAGCTGAAGAAGAGCAACATCCGCTACGAGGGGCACATCTACCCCAACTCGGTGCACGGCTTCTTCAACGACGCCACACCCGAGCGCTACAACAAGGCCGCCGCCACGGAAGCCTGGACCCGCACCGTCGACTGGTTCCACCAGTACGTCGGCGTGGCGGTCACGGCCTAAACCCCAAGCTCAGGCTTTGGCGTCCAGATAGCCGAGCATCGCCCGCACGATCCGGTCGATGACCCTGTCCCAATCGGTGTCCCCGCGCTCCCCCGCGGCGGACATCAGGGACTTGGCTATGACGCCGATGTCCTGCGAGGCGATCTCCAGATTGTCGACGAGGATCTGGTTGCCGTAACGCTGCAGCAGCCGGATCATCGCCGCGCGCACGGCGACGTGGGAGGAGGCCTTGTTGATATGGCCCTCCAGCCGCTGGAACTCGTCTTCCAAGAGGCGCACCAGGTTCGGCCGGCGCAGGTGGCTGACCAGCCCCATCTGCAGCATGAATTTCAGGTCCTCGCCCAGGGTATCGCCCGGCGCGCCGTCGATGGCTTCGGCCAGGGTCTGGGAGAAGAGCACCAGGCTCTGCTCCATCAGGGCCACCAGGATGGCGTCCTTGCTGGGGAAGTACTGGTAGAGCGAGCCGATCGAGACCCCGGCGCGCACCGCCACGGCGTTGGTGTTGAACCCCGCCAGCCCCCGATCCTCCAGAATGTGAGCCGCCGCCGCCAGCACCGCTTCGACGGTCGCCTTCGAGCGCCCCTGGATAGGTTTTTTCCGAGGCGTAACAACGATTTGTGAAGGAGACGCCGTCATTCTGACCAATGCGAGTGGAAATGTGAGTAATTACTCATATTCTCTCGACTGACCGGTGAACGCAAGCGCGGACCCAACCGCACCGCCCGCCGGCCGGCAAATGCATCATCTGGTGTCCCTTCCATGCCCGTCCGGGGTGAACGCAGTTTCGACTCCCGCCTTGTGCGCGGGCTCCTGATCGCCGCAGCGGCCGCTCCCCTGCTGGCCGCCTGCGCGACCGGAGACGTGCGCTCGGCCGACGCGCGCCTGCCCACCGCCTTCGAGGCGCCGCAGTCCAAGGACGCCGCCCCCGCCCAGGCGCTCGATCAGTGGTGGACCCTCTATAACGACGCCCAGCTGACCAGCCTGGTGCAGCAGGCCCTGGCCAACAGCCCCGACGCCAAGGACGCCGCTTCCAAGCTGGATCAGGCCATGGCCGTGCGCCAGGCGGCGCTCTACGCCTACAATCCCCAGGGCCAGATCGTGGCCTCGGGCAGCAAGGCCCACTACGCCCCCCTGGCGGACCACGCCTCGCTGGCCTCGGTGGAAGCCGGGCTTGGCGGAGCCGGCGGGGCCGGCGCGCAGTCGCTGCTGGTCAGCGAGAGCTACAGCCTCGGCTTCAACGTCTCCTGGGAAGTGGACCTGTTCGGCCGCCGCCGCGCGGCCAAGCGGTCCGCCGACGCGGAGCTGCGCAACGCCGAGTTCACCTACGACGCCACCCGCTGGAGCCTGACGGCCAATGTCGCCGACAGCCTGTTCCAGGCGCGCGGCCTGGCCATCCAGCTGGATCAGGCCAGGGAGACGGTGCGCATCGAGCAGCAGCTCTATGACGTGTCCAAGGCGCGGGTCGATCATGGCCTGGCGCCCTCGTCCGACGCCGCCCAGACCCAGTCCAATGTGCAGAGCGCCCAGGCCCAAGCCGAGGCCCTGACCGCCCAACTCGCCGCCGCCCGCCGCCAGCTGCTGTTGCTGGTCGGGCGTGGAACCGATCCCCTGGCCAGCCTGCCGGTGCCCGGTGAGATCGGCGCTCCGCCGCCCGTGCCCGCCACCCTGCCGGGCGAACTGCTGGTCCGCCGCCCCGACGTGCGCGAGGCCCAGGAGCGGGTCGAGGCCGCCGCCGGCAAGCTGACCCTGTCCAAGCGCGCCCTTCTGCCGACCTTCACCTTCCAGCCCGGAGGGGCCCTGCTACAGGACGGCTCTTCCGTCGCCGACCGCCTCAGCGTCTGGACCATCGCCGCCAACGCCGCTCTGCCGGTGCTGGACCGTCCGCGCCTGCTCTCCCAGGTGCGCCAGCAGCGCGACGTCGCCGAGCAGGCGGTGATCGCTTACGAGAAGTCGGTGCAGACCGCCTATGGCGACACCGAGAACGCCCTGACCTCGTTCGATTCCGACAAGCGCCGGGTGGCGCTGCTGGTGGCCGCCGAGAAGAACGCCAACTTCGCCTACAACGCCAAGCAGACCGGCTACAGCCGCGGCCTCAACGACCTGCAGACGGCTTTGACCGCCGAGGCCTCCTGGCGCCAGGCGCGCCTGGCCCTGGCCCAGGCTCAGGTCACGATGATGCAGCGTTCGGTGCAGATCTTCAAAGCCCTGGGGGGCGGCTGGTCGGCCGGCCTCCAGACCGCAGACACCCGCGGCGGAGCCGCCGGATGAGGAATTCGATGAGCTTTTCCAGCAGCGCGCGCCTGTCCCTCGTCACCGTCGTGGCCCTCGCCGCCGCCGCCTGCCACCCCGCGCCCAAGGCCTCGCCCGAAGCGCCGCCGCGCGCCGTCCGTGTCGCCCGTATCCAGAACATGCCCTTATCCAGCGCCCTGACGATTTCGGGCGTCCTGACGTCCCGCGAAGAGGCGGCAGTGACGTCGGAGCTGGGCGGCTACCGGGTGCTGAAGGTGTTCGTCGACCAGGGAGATTGGGTGAAGGAGGGTCAGCCCCTGGCCCAACTGGACGACACCCTGCTGCGCTCGCAGATCGCCGAACAGACTGCCCTCCTGACCCAGCAGACCCTCGCCGCCGAGCGCGCCGAGAGCCAGGCCAGGAACGTCGAAGGTCTCGACAACCAGGGGGTCCTCTCGCAAGAGGACCTCGACACCCGCCGCTTCCAGGGCAAGAGCGCCCGCGCCGCCGCGGTGGCCGCCCAGGCCCAGCTCAACGATCTGAAGACCCGCCAGTCCCGTCTGACCCTGCGCGCCCCGGTGTCCGGCCGTGTGCTCGCCCGCTATCTGCGCCCCGGCGACCTGCCCACCGGCCAGACCGCCGGCCAGCCCCTGTTCCGCATCTCCCGCGACGGCCTGATCGAGATCGACGCGGAGGTCCCCGAGTCCGACCTCGGCAAGCTGCGGCCCGGCCAGAGCGCCGAGGTGACCCTGCCGGACGGCGCCAAGACCACAGGCCAGATCCGCCTGCTGTCGCCGGAAATCGACCAGCAGTCCAAGCTCGGCCACGCCCGCGTCCTGCTGCCCGTGCGTCCCGATCTGCGCCCTGGCGGCTACGCCTACGCCCGCCTGCCCAGCGTCAAGACGATCGGCCTGGTCGCGCCCGACAAGGCGGTGACCTATGACGCCGAGGGCGCCTCGGTGTTCGTGGTCGATGCGAATAACCGGGTGCACAAGGTGATCGTGCGCACCGGCGAGCGGGCCAACGGCTTCGTCTCGCTGCTGCAGGGCCCGCCGCCGGGCTCGCGCGTGCTGGTGACGGGCGCCAGCTTTGTGCTGGACGGCGACAAGGTCGCGCCGGTCGAGGGCAACTGATGGCCGGCTTCCGCGTCTCCACCTGGGGCATCCGGAATCCGGTTCCGGTGGCCCTGCTGTTCCTGGCCCTGACCATCGCGGGTCTGGCCGGCTACATGACCATGCCGATCAAGGCCTTCCCCGAAGTGTCCTTCCCGGTGATCATGGTCACGGTCACCCAGAGCGGCGCCGCGCCCTCTGAAATGGAGACCCAGATCACCCGGCCGGTGGAGGACGCCGCCGCGGCCATCTCCGGGGTCAAGCACATCTCCTCGACCGTCACCCTGGGCTCCTCGGTGACCACGGTGGAGTTCCAGTTCGGCTCGGATTCCCAGCGGGCGCTGGACGACATGCGCTCGGCCATCGACCGCACGCGGGTGATCCTGCCGCCGGGCATCGATCCGCCCAACGTCACCCGTCTCGACATCGACGATCAGCCGCTGATGTTCTACGCGGTGTCCTCGCCCAACATGTCCGCGACCGAGCTGTCGTGGTTCATCGACAACACCGCCTCGCGCGCCATCCAGGCGGGCAAGGGCGTGGGTCAGGTGGTGCGCACCGGCGGGCTGGACCGCGAGATCAACGTCATCCTCGATCCCGACCGGATGGCGGACCTGGGCGTCACGGCGCCCCAGATCAACCAGGCCCTGCTGGCCTTCACCAACGACCTCGGCGGCGGCCGGGCGCGGATCGGCGGGCGCGAGATGACCGTGCGGGTGCTGGGCTCGACCCGCAGCCTGGACGCGCTGCGCGCCATCCAGATTCCCCTGCCGGGCGGCCGCTACGCGCGGCTGGACGAGCTGGCCACGGTCGGCGACGGCGCCGGCGAGAAGCGCGGCTTCGCCATGCTCGACGGGCGGCCGGTAGCCTCCTTCCAGGTGTCCAAGTCAAAGGGCGCCTCGGACGTTGCGGTCGAGAAGCAGGTGCTGAAGGCCATCGGCAAGCTGCAGAAGGACCACCCGGAGGTGACCTTCACCCCGATCCTGTCCACCGTGGCCAATACCCGCGAAGCCTTCTCCTCCACCGTGCACGTGCTGCAGGAGGGGATGATCCTGGCGGTGATGGTGGTGTTCCTGTTCCTGCGCGAATGGCGCGCGACGGTGATCTCGGCCATCGCCATGCCCCTGTCGCTGATCCCCACCTTCGGGGCGATGGCGGTGTTCGGCTTTAGCATCAACATCGTCACCCTGCTGGCCCTGACCCTGGTGGTCGGCATCCTGGTGGACGACGCGATCGTCGAGATCGAGAACATCCAGAAGCGGATCGAGCGGGGCCAGAAACCCTATCAGGCCGCCATGGAAGGCGCCGACGCCATCGGCCTGGCGGTGATCGCCACCACCTTCACCATCGTGGCCGTGTTCACCCCCGTGTCGATGATGAACAGCTCGGTGGGCCAGTTCTTCCGCGAGTTCGGCGTCACCGTGTCGATGGCGGTGCTGTTCTCGCTGCTGGTGGCGCGGCTGCTTACGCCGCTGCTGGCCGCCTATTTCATCAAGCCCCACGCCCACCCCAAGCCGCCCAAGCCCCTGCCTCGCCGGTACAAGCAGGCGCTGGACTGGGCGCTGGACCACAAGTGGATGTCGAGCGCCATCGGCGGCGCCTTCCTGGTGCTGTCGGTGATCCTGGCGTCGCAACTGCCCACCGGCTTCCAGCCCTCGGGCGATCCCGGCTACATCTACATGCAGGTGCAGGGTCCGCCCGGCGCCACCAAGGACGACATGCAGCGCGCGGTGCTGGAAACCACCCGCCTGTTCCGCGCCCAGCCCGACGTCAACATGGTGTTCGGCCAGATCGGCTCCACCGGCGCCGGCGGCGACCTGACCTCGGGGCGGATCATCGCCCTGCTGAAGGCGCAGCGCTCGCACACCACCGACCAGATGAAGCAGCTGATGCGCGACAAGCTGCGCGCCATTCCCGACGCCCGCGTCACCTTCCAGGGCAACGGCGGCGGATCGGACGTGGAGATCATCCTGGCCAGCCAGGACGGCGCACTGCTGGCCCGCACCCAGGAGGTGCTGCTGCGCCAGATGCGGGGGCTGGACATGATCGGCGACCCGCGCCCGGCGCCGCCGCCCGCCTCCGCCGAACTGATCATCCGGCCCAAGGCAGCCGAGGCGGCCAAGGTAGGCGTCACCGCCGACACCCTGGGCCAGATCGCACGCGTCGCCACCATCGGCGACATCGACGCCAACGTCGCCAAGTTCCCCGACGGCGAGCGGCGCATCCCGATCCGCGTGCGTCTGCCCCAGGCGGCGGTGGCCGACCTCAACGTGATCGGCCGTCTGCAGGTGCCGACCCTCAGCGGCAAGCCGTCCGATCTGCGCAGCGTCGCCGACATCGACTTCGAGGCCGGGCCTGCCCGCATCGTGCGCTACGACCGCGAGCGGCGCGCCTCGGTCCAGGCCGACCTGAAGCCTGACGTCATCATCGGCACGGCGCTGAAGGCGGTGCACCAGCTGCCGGTCATGAAGAACCTGCCGGCGGGCATTCGCGAGGCCCAGACCAATGACGTGGAGAACATGGCCGACCTGTTCGGCGGCATCGTCATGGCCATGCTGGCCGGGGTGGCGCTGATCTATGCGGTGATGGTCCTGCTGTTCAAAAGCTTCTTCAAGCCGATCACCATCCTGTCTGCCCTGCCGTTGTCCTTGGGCGGCGCCTTCTTCGCCATGTTCATCACCCACAAGGCCTTCGACCTGCCGTCGATGATCGGCATGCTGATGCTGCTGGGCCTGGCGGCGAAGAACTCGATCCTGCTGGTGGAGTTCGCCATCGAGCGCGAGCGCGAAGGCATGCCCCGCCACGAAGCCCTGGTGATGGCCTGCACCGAACGGTCGCGGCCGATCGTCATGACCACCGTGGCCATGATCATGGGCATGCTGCCTACCGCCTTCGGCATCGGCCAGGGCGCCGAGTGGCGCGCGCCCATGGCCACCGCGGTGATCGGCGGGCTGATCTCCTCCACGGGTCTGTCGCTGGTGCTGGTGCCGGTGGTCTATGAGATCATCGACGACTTCGAGACTTGGCTGAAGCCCCTGTTCGGACGCTTCGTCACGCCCTCAGGCGAGACGCCCGAGGAGCCTTCGGCGGCGGCCAAGGCGGCGGAATAGCCGGATCATCTCGCCAAAGCGGGTTTTGCTGCGTTCCGAAACGTCTTAGTCGTGAAGGCCTGCTAAGCCTTGGCTGAGCGACGGGAGCAAACCATGATCCGCAAGCGGCGAACGCGCATTGTCGCGACCCTGGGGCCGGCCAGCCGGACCCTGGACAAGGTCGTGGCCCTGGCGCGGGCCGGCGCGGACGTCTTCCGCCTGAACTTCAGCCACGGCACCCATGACGACCACGCCGCCAACTTCGCCCTGGTGCGCGAGGCGTCCAAGATCGTCGACCGGCATCTGGGCATCCTGGCCGACCTGCAGGGCCCCAAGCTGCGCCTGGGGGCCTTCGAAAACGGCTTCATCGAGGTCAAGCCGGGCGACACCCTGACGCTGGACATGGACAAGACCCCCGGCAACGCCAAGCGCGTGGGCATGCCGCATCCGGAAATCTTCGCCGCCATGATCCCCGGCGCCCACCTGCTGGTCGACGACGGCAAGGTGCGGCTGGTGGTCAAGAGCTGCGACAAGACCTCGGCGGTGGTCGAGGTGGTGGACGGGACCAAGCTGATGGACCGCAAGGGCGTGACGCTGAAGGGCGCCGTGCTGCAGATGCCGGCCATGACCGACAAGGACCACAAGGACCTGGCCTTCGCCCTGCGTCTGGGCGTGGACTGGATCGCCCTGTCCTTCGTCCAGCGCCCCGAGGACGTGGCCCAGCTGCGCAAGCTGGTGGAGGGCCGCGCGGCGGTTCTGGCCAAGATCGAGAAGCCTTCGGCCATCGACTATCTGGAGGAGATCCTCGACTTCTGCGACGGGCTGATGGTGGCGCGCGGAGACCTCGGGGTGGAGATGGACCCTGAAGACGTGCCGGTGGCGCAGAAGACCATCCTGCGGGCCGCCCGGCGGCGCGGGGTGCCGGTGATCGTGGCCACCCAGATGATGGAGTCGATGATCTCCTCGCCGACCCCGACCCGGGCCGAGGCCAGCGACGTGGCCAACGGCGTCTACGAGGGCGCCGACGCCTTGATGCTGTCGGCGGAGTCCGCCTCGGGCGCCTATCCGCTGGAAGCGGTGTCGATGATGAACCGCATCATCGAGCGGGTGGAGCAGGACCCCCACTGGCCGACCCTGATGCTGGCCGAGCATGGGCCGCTGGAGGACGTCGACGCCGACATCCTGGTGGCCGCCGCGCGCCGCGCCGCCGACACCCGTTCGATCAACTGCCTGGTGGCCTTCACCACCACCGGCGGCACCGCCCGCCGCATGGCGCGCGAGCGGCCGCTGCAGCCGGTTCTGGCCCTGACCCCCGACCCCGCTGTCGCGGGCCGTCTGGCCCTGTTCTGGGGGCTGGAGGCGCGGGTCGCGGCCCAGCCCGACAGCATGGACTCCATGACCGACGAGGCGGTGGAGATCGCTACCAACCTGGGTCTGGTTCCGCCTGGCGGACGTCTGCTGATCGTGGCCGGCACGCCGTTCGGGGCGCCGGGCGCGGCCAACCTGCTGCGCATGGCCCATGCCCCGACCCGCTTCCGCCGCAAGGCCGGCAAGGCGACCTGACCTTCGGGAAACACCCGCGCCCTGAGGTGTTCTGACCCCATGAGCGATCCTTCTTCCGACTTTCTCGCCGCCGATTGGGGCACCAGCAACCTGCGGGCCTGGCGGCTGAGCGCCGAGGGCAAGGTACTGGATGTGCGCCGCTTCCCCTGGGGCGTGGCGCACCTGCAGCCGGGCGAAGCGGCGCGCAAGCTGAAGGACGAGGTTCGCCCGGCGCTCCAGGCGCAGGAGCTGCCCGCCATCCTCTGCGGCATGGTCGGTTCGGCCATGGGCATCGCCGCGGCGCCCTATGCCGACTGCCCGGCGGGCGGGGCGGAGCTAGCGAAGAACCTGTTCAAGGTCGACGACCTGACCGCCATCGTCCCCGGCCTGCGCTGCACGCGCCCGGACGGCTATCTCGACGTGATCCGGGGCGAGGAGACCAAGGTGCTGGGCTGGCTGGCGCTGGACGCCAAGCGGGCCAGTGGGGACCATGTGCTGTGCCTGCCCGGCACCCATGGCAAATGGGTCTTGGTCCGCGATGGCCGCATCCACCACTTCATGACCTGCATGAGCGGCGAGCTGTTCGCGCTTCTGAACGAGCACAGCGTACTGAAGACGGGCGCGGCGCCCTCCGACGAGGCCAGCTTCGCCGAGGGGCTGGAGTTCGGGGCGGCGGACGGGCCGCTGGCCTCGCGCCTGTTCACCGTGCGGGCGCGGATGGTCGGGCAGGGGCTGGAGGGCGGCAAGGCGGCGTCCTACCTCTCGGGCCTGCTGATCGGCGACGAGACGGCGCATCTGCCGCCGCTGCTGGGCCTCAGGGCTGGATCGGTCATCGGCCTGATGGGCGAGCCGGCCCTGTGCGATCTCTATGCGCCCGCCCTCAAGGCGCAGGGTCTGACGGTGGAGATGGCGGACGGCGAGGCGGCGGTGATCGCCGGCCTGACCTCGCTTCGCAAGCAAGGAGCCAAAGCATGACGCTGGAA
Organism: uncultured Caulobacteraceae bacterium; assembly: GCA_903929535.1. Classification (GTDB taxonomy): domain Bacteria; phylum Pseudomonadota; class Alphaproteobacteria; order Caulobacterales; family Caulobacteraceae; genus BOG-938. Next base: position 45,756 of record CAIYVC010000116.1, read on the forward strand.
GAAGCCCTGGCCGAGAGCGGCATCGTCGCCATCCTGCGCGGCGTCAAACCCGACGAGATACTGGCCGTCGCCGACGCCCTCTATTCGGCGGGCGTGCGGGCCATCGAGGTCCCACTTAACTCCCCCGACCCCTTTGACAGCATCGGCAGGCTGGCCGCCGAATACCGGGGGCGCATTCTGTGCGGCGGCGGCACCATGCTGACCACCGGCCATGTCGAGAAGGTCTGCGCGGCGGGCGGGCGGCTGGCGGTGTCGCCCAACGTCGACGGGGCGGTGATCCGGCGGGCGGTGTCGCTGGGCATGACGCCGTTCCCCGGTTTCGCCACCGCGACGGAGGCCTTCCTGGCCATCGAGTCCGGCGCACGGTTCCTGAAGCTCTTCCCCGCCTCCACCTATGGCGTGGGCCATCTGAAGGCGCTGAAGGCGGTGCTGCCGCCGGAGGTGGTGGTGGCGCCGGTCGGGGGCATCGGGCCGGACGATCTGGCGGAATGGCGCAAGGGCGGGGCCGGCTGTTTCGGCATCGGCTCGGACATCTACAAGCCCGGCATGGCAGCTGAGGAAGTCCACCGCCGCGCGCTGGCCCTGGTGGCGGCGGATAAAGCCTCGCAGTAAGGTCCCCGCATGGGGCGGGACCTTCCATGAGTTTGACGCCTGAGGAATGGCAGGCGCTGGCGACCAGCCTGGCGGTGGCCGGGCGGGCGCTGCTGTTCGCCCTGCCGCTGGCGGTGCTGACCGCGTGGCTGCTGGCGCGGCCGAGACTGCCGGGCCGTTTCGCGCTGAACGCCCTGGCTCACGTTCCGCTGGTGCTGCCGCCGGTGGTGGTGGGTTACGCCCTGCTGCTGTTGTTCGGGATCAAGGGGCCGATCGGCCATTGGCTGTTCCAGACACTGCACATTCGCCTGGCCTTCACCGGCGCGGGCGCGGCCCTGGCGGCGGGGGTGATGGCCTTTCCGCTGATGGTTCGGGCTCTGCGCCTGGCGTTCGAGGCCATCGATCCGGGGCTCGATGTGGCTGCGCGCTCCCTAGGCGCCGGGCCGTTGGACCGCTTCCTGCACGTCTCCCTGCCCCTGGCGGCGCCGGGCGTGGCGGCAGCGGCCATCGTCGGCTTCGCGGCCTGCCTGGGCGAATTCGGCGCGGTCATCACCTTCGCAGCCAATGTGCCGGGCGAGACCCAGACCCTGCCGCTGGCCATCTATGCCGCCCTGCAGACGCCGGGGGGCGACGCCGCCGCGCTGAAGTTGTCCCTGCTGTCCTTCGCCATCGCGCTCGTCGCCCTGGCCCTGTCCGAAGTTCTGGCCCGGCGGGCGCAGACCCTGGCCGGCCGCTGATGCTGAAGGTCGAGGTCAAGAAGCGCCTGGGCGCCTTCACCCTGGACGCCGCCTTCGAAGGCGCGGAGCAGGGGATCACGGTCCTGTTCGGTCCGTCCGGCGCGGGCAAGTCCAGTGTGCTGGCGGCTGTGGCCGGGGCCCTGAAGCCGGACGCGGGGCGCATCGCCCTGAACGGCGACCCCCTGTTCGACAGCCAGGCCCGCATCGACATCCCCATGGAGCGGCGCCGGATCGGCTGGGTGTTCCAGGACGCGCGCCTGTTTCCGCACCTGTCGGTGGAGGGCAATCTGCGCTTCGGGCTGAAGCGGGCGCCGGCTGGGGAGCGCCCGATCGGGTTCGACGAGGTGATCGCGGTGCTGGGGATCGGGCGGCTGCTGGAGCGCCGCCCGCGCGATCTGTCCGGCGGCGAGCGCCAGCGGGTCGGACTGGGCCGCGCCCTTTTGAGCCAGCCCCGGCTGTTGCTGATGGACGAGCCGCTGGCTGCGCTGGACGCCCCGCGCCGCCACGAAATCCTGCCCTTCTTCGAGGCGCTGAAGACCCGGTTCGGCGTGCCGGTTCTGTACGTAACCCATAGCCTGGCCGAGGCCGTGCGCCTGGGCGACCGCATGGTGGTGATGCGCGATGGCAAGGTGGCGGCCGAGGGGCCGGTGTCTGAGATCGTCCTGCGCCCAGACCTGATGCCGGCCGGCGCAGGGGGCCAGATCGGAGCGGCGCTGGACGGTGAGGTCGCGGGCCATGAGGGGCTGCTGTCCACGATCCGGGTCGGCGGTTGGGACTTCCGCGTACCTCGCCTGGACAGGCGGCCGGGAGCGGCTGTGCGTCTCTATGTGCTGGCCCGAGACGTGATGTTGGCGCTGGAGCCGCCACGGAGGATTTCCGCCCGCAATGTGCTGGAGGGCGAGATCACCGGTATCGAGTCGGAAGACCGGCGGGTGCTGGTGCGTGTCGCCCATGCGGGCCGCGAACTGATCGCCACCCTGACCCCGGACGCGGTGGAGGACCTCGGCTTGCGCTCCGGCCTGAAGGTCTGGGCGGTGGTCAAGTCCGTGGCTATCGACGGGCTCAACGGCGGGCTGCTGAAGGCGCTGGAGGACTAGAGCCGGTCCAGTCGCAGCACCTCGACCATGGTCCCGGCAGGCGCGGCGGGAGCGCTCGCGGCGCGGCGCATCAGCCCGTCGGCCTGAGCGTAGACGGTGACCAGCGAGGAGTCCTGATCGGCCATGGGCCGCACGGTCATCACCCCGTCGTCCGCGTAGGTGATCAGCAACCGCATCAGATGCATCCGCGCCCCGTTGGCTTCGAGCGGAACCAGCATCCTGGCGGGCAGGAAGCGGGGCTCGGGGTCGGCCCCCATCATGGCGCGCAGCATCGGCTTCAGGAACAGTTCGGCGCAGACCATGGCGGCGGCGGGATTGCCTGGCAGGCCCAGCACATTGCGCCCGTCGCCCAGGCGTCCGAACCAGGTCGGCTTGCCGGGGCGGATGTTGACCGTCTGCACGCTCAGTTCGAGGCCGAGCCGTCCCAGCGCCGGCTTGACGATGTCGTATTCGCCAACCGAGGCGCCGCCGACGGTGACGATCAGGTCCGCCTCGACGCCCTGCACGGCCTCGATCACCGCATCCTGCTCGTCGCAGGCGGCGGCAAGGCGCTGGGCTGTCCCGCCCCAGGTTTCGATCAGAGCGCACAGGGCCAGGCTGCCGGATTCGTAGATCTGCCAGGGGCCGGGCTCGGCGGGCGGGCGCACCAGTTCTTCGCCGGTGCAGAGCACCGCGATGCGCGGGCGGCGGGCGACGCTGAGAGTCCCGCGTCCGGCGGCGGCGGCCAGGGACAGCCGCCAGGCGTCCAGCCTCTGACCGGCTTCCAGAAGTCGCGCCCCGGCCATGAAGTCGCCGCCGCGCGGGCGGATGTTGTCGCCGTCGCCGTCCAGCGGGCCGAGCCGAACCTTGTCGCCCAGCCGCTCTGCGTTCTCCTGGATCACCACCCGGTCGGCGCCGGATGGGATCGCCGCGCCGGTGAAGATGCGCACCGCCTGGCCGGGCTGCAGGGTTCCGTCGAAGCCGTGGCCCGCCGCGCTTTCGCCGGCGATATCGAGCAGCACGCTGCCGGCTTCAGCATCGGCTCCGCAAATGGCCCAGCCGTCCATGGCCGAGCTGTCGAACGGCGGCTGGTCGCGCACCGCCACCACGGGCTCGGCGAGGAAGCGGGCGTGGGCCTGCTGGATATCCACCGTCTCGGCGCCGAGGGGTGCGGCCTGGGCCAGCATCCGCCCGCGGGCGTCCTCGATGGTCAGGTTTTTCATCAAGCTTCCGGACGTTGGAAGTCGCCGGAGGCGCCGCCGCTCTTGGAGATCAGGCGCACCGCCTCGATGACCATGGCTTTGTCGGCGGCCTTGAGCATGTCGTAGAGGGTCAGCAGCGCCACCGAGACGGCGGTCATGGCCTCCATCTCGACCCCGGTCGGGCCGGTCGTCTTGACCCGCGCGGTGACCGCCAGCCCAGAACCATCCGTAGACGGATCGACCTGCACCTTGACCGAGGAAATCGCCAGGGGGTGGCACATCGGGATCAGGTCGGAGGTGCGCTTGGCGGCCATCACGCCGGCCAGTTGGGCCACCGCCATGACCTCGCCCTTCTTGCCCTGCCCGGAAATGGCCAGCGCCAGGGTTTCAGGCTGCATCAGGATGCGCCCTGCGGCGACCGCCTCACGCGCCGTGGACGGCTTGTCGGAGACGTCGACCATCCGCGCGCGGCCGTCGGAGTCCAGATGGGTCAGCTTGCTCACGTTTCCAGCAGCCTCGGCATCAGCTCGACCATGTTGCAGGGCTTGTGCCGGCTATCCAGCTGCCAGCGGATCACCTTGTCCCAGCCGTCGCGGCAGGCGCCCGGCGAGCCCGGCAGGCAGAAGACGAACACGCCCTTGACGATCCCCGCCACCGCCCGGCTCTGCAGGGTCGATAGGCCCACGCTCTGATAGCTGACCATGTGGAAGACCACCGAGAAGCCGTCGAGCACCTTGTCGAACAGGGGGGCCATGGCCTCGGGCGTGACGTCGCGTCCGGTAATGCCGGTGCCGCCGGTGGTGACGATGGCGTCGACGGTTCCTGATGCGCAGAACTCCAGCACCTTGGCGCGGATCGCCTCGACATTGTCGGGTACGATCACCTGGCCGGCGGGTTCGAACCCGGCTTCGGCGATACGCGCGGTCAGCAGCGGTCCGGTGGTGTCGGTCTCCTCGTCGCGGGTGTCGGAGATGACCACGACCGCCACGCGCACCGGAATGATGGGCCCATCGACGAGCTTGCCGCCGGGCGCGGGCAGGGTGGGCAGTTCTGTAGTCATGAGGTGCGGTTCCAGCGTTTCGCGTCTTGATAGTCCGGCTCACGCGGTTCGATCCAGCGTTCTCCGTCCGGCCCGGTCTCCTTCTTCCAGAAGGGCGCCTCGGTCTTGAGCCGGTCCATCAGATAGTCGGCGGCCTCGAAGGCGGCCCGGCGGTGTTCGGCGGCGGTCGCCACGAAGACGATGGCCTCGCCGGGTTGGATCGGGCCATGGCGGTGGACGATCAGCACATCCTGCATCTCGAAGCGGGCGCGGGCCTCGGTCTCCATCGCCTCGATGGCCGGTTCGGTGAAGCCGGGATAGGCGTCCAGTTCCAGCGTCGCCACGGCGGCCCCGCCGGTGACGTCGCGTGCGATGCCGGTGAAGCTGACCACGGCGCCCGAGCCCGTGCGTCCGGCGGAAAAGCGCGAGAGCAGGGCCCCCGCGTCGAACGCCTCGGTCTGCACCCGCACCGTCATCTCAGCCCCCGCTCATCGGCGGCAGGAAGGCGATCTCGTCGCCGGGGTTGAGCGCGATGTCGCCCCGCGTCACTGCCTTGTTGACGGCGGCCTGCACCCCGCGCCCCGCCAGGGCCTCTCCCAGGGCGGCGTCCTCACGGGTCAGAAGGTCGCGCAGGGCCGAGAGGGTGGCGGGCGCCGGGTCGATGGATCGTTCGCGCCAGCCGGCCACATCGCGCAGGCGGCCCAGGAGCAGGACTTTCGTCATCAGCCGCCCGTGGTGGACATCGAGCGGGCCACCGCCGGCGCGGCGCCCCGGCGCTCGATCTTGAAGTCGTGGCCCTTGGGCTTGCGGGTGATGGCCTCGCGGATGGCGGCGATCAGGGACGCGTCCTCGGCGTTCTCGCGCAGCGGGGCGCGCAGGTCGGCCCGGTCGTCCTGGCCCAGGCACATGTAGAGCTCGCCGGTGCAGGTGACCCGCACCCGGTTGCAGCTTTCGCAGAAGGTGTGGCTGAGCGGGGTGATGAAGCCGAGCTTGCCGCCCGTCTCCTCGACCCGGACATAGCGCGCGGGACCGGCGGTGCGTTCGTCCAGCGGGGTCAGGGTCCAGAAGGACTCAAGATTGGCGCGGACCGCGGCCAGGGAGAGGTACTGGTCGGTGCGGTCTTCCTCGACCTCGCCCAGAGGCATGGTCTCGATCAGGGTGATGCCGAGCCCGCGCCCATGCGCCCACTGGATCATGGCGGGCAGCTCGTCCGCGTTGTCGTTCTTCAGGGCCACGGTGTTGATCTTGACGGCGATGCCCGCCGCCTGGGCGGCGTCGATGCCGGCCAGCACCTGGTTCAGGTCGCCGCCCCGGGTGATGTGCTTGAAGCGGTCGGGGTCGAGACTATCGAGCGATACGTTCAGGCGGCGTACGCCGTGGGCGGCCAGTTCGTCGGCGAAGCGGGCCAGCCGGGTGCCGTTGGTGGTCAGGGTCAGCTCGTCCAAGACGCCCGTGCGCAGGTGGCGCGACAGGCTCTCCACCAGCTGCATGAAACCGCGCCGCCCGAGCGGCTCGCCGCCGGTCAGGCGCAGGCGGCGGGTCCCCAGGCCGATGAAGGCCGTGCACAGACGGTCCAGCTCCTCGATGGTCAGGATCTCGGACTTGGGCAGGAAGGCCGGGTGCTCGGACATGCAGTAGACGCAGCGCAGGTCGCAGCGGTCGGTCACCGAGACGCGCAGATAGTCGATGGTCCGGCCAAAGGGGTCGACCAGGGGCTGGTTCGCTTGAGCGGGCGCGGCAGGCAAACCGAGATCGTAGGGGCTCATGCGGCGGCCCCTTCCGCGACGGGGTCCAGCACCCGCTGGGCGCCGGTGAAGACGGCGTGGCCGTCGGCCCGGGCCAGGGCGATCAGGGTCAGGTTGGCGCCCTCGGCCTTGCGGATGGCCAGGGCGGTGGGGGCGGAAATGGCCACCAGCAGCGATATGCCGGCCAGAACCGTCTTCTCGACCATCTCGTAGGAGCAGCGGCTGGTGACGATGACGAAGGCGCGGGAAGGGTCGAGCCCCGCCTTGAGCGCCGCACCGATCAGCTTGTCGAGCGCGTTGTGCCGCCCGACGTCCTCACGCACCAGCAGCAGGCGCCCGTCGGCGTCGGCCCAGGCGGCGGCGTGGGTGGCGCGGGTCTGGGCGCCGAGGGTCTGACGGGTTTCAAGGGCGGTAAGAGCCGCCTGGATGGTCTGGCGCGTGACGGTCAGGCCGGACGGCAGGACTGGCAGGGCGCGCAGGGCGTCTTCCGGGCTCTGCACGCCGCAGAGGCCGCAGGAGGAGCGGCCCTCCATATTGCGCCGGCGGCGCTCCAGGGCGGACTTGGCGCCCGCTCGCGACAGCAGCACGTCGGCCACCAGCCCCTCGTCGTGCTCGGAGACGCGGATGTCGAGCACATCGGCCCCCGCCGCGATCCGCTCGCTGACGGTAAAGCCGAGGGCCAGATCGGCCACGTCCTGGGGCGTCGCCATCAGCACGGCATAGGGCTCGGAGTCGTAGCTGATGCCGATCGCCGTCTCTTCCGGCACGGCGCGGCTGATCGCCTCGGAGCCTGCGGCCCCGAGGCGCCATTGCAGCGCCGGCTGGATGTGGACGGGTTCGGTCATGTCAGAGGCGGTTCAGGGTCAGTCTCTTGAATGGGTTGCAGGATAGCATTTTTCAACTTGCGGGACGACTTCGGGTCCTAATGGAACAGCACCGCCGCCTTGGTGAGCGTGATCCACACACCCCAGGCCAGCGGCAGCACAACCAGGGCCCAGGCGATGGCGGTCATGCCGTCGAACCGGCCCCGGCCGATGCCGCCGCCCTGGCTGGTTGAGCCGGAGGCGGTCGCCGAGGCTTCGTCGTGGCCCATATGCCAGCGCTCCGACACCGGGCGCACCATCAGGTTGGCCAGGAAACCCACCACCAGCAGCCCGGCCAGGATCAGGAAGATCGGCGGATAGATGCCGGCGCGCGGCGCGTTGGCGGCGATGGCCTTGTCGCGCAGAACCGTGACGATGAAGGGGCCCAGCACCCCCGCCGTGGACCAGGCGGTCAGCAGCCGCCCGTGGATGGCGCCGACGAACTGGGTCCCGAACACGTCGGCCAGATAGGCTGGCACGGTGGCGAAGCCGCCGCCGTACATCGAGGTGGTGACGGCGAAGGACAGGACGAATACGCCCAGGATGGCCGCCGTGGCGGCCCCGTTGGCGACGGCGCCGAACATCACCGCTCCCAGCGCCAGCATGATGGCGTAGGTGGTCTTGCGGCCCAGGCGGTCGGAGATCGAGGCCCAGAAGAAACGGCCGCCGATGTTGAACAGGCTGAGCAGGCCGACGAAGCCGGCGGCGACCGCCGCGGCGGCCTTCTTCTGGCCGTCGTCGAGATTGGCGAAGGAGATGGCGGGAGCGCCGGCCAGCCGCCCGCCGAAGATCTCCTGGATCATGGGCGAGGCCACCCCGATGATGCCGATCGAGGCGGAGACGTTGAGCAGCAGCACGGTCCAGATCAGCCAGAACTGGGGCGTCTTGTGCGCGTCCCTCAGGTGCACATTGAAGCCTGAGACCAGGCGCTTGGAGGCGGCGGGCGCGGTCCAGCCCTCGGGGTTCCAGTCGGCCGGGGGTACACGGAAGCTGAGGGCTCCGCCCAGCATGAAGACGAGATAACCGGCGGCCAGCACCAGCAGGGTCTGCCAGACGCCGACCTGGGTCGCGCTGCCGAAATGCTTCATCAGGATGTCGGCCAGGGGCGAACCGATCAGGGCGCCGCCGCCGAAGCCCATGATGGCCATGCCGGTGGCCATGCCGCGCCGGTCGGGAAACCATTTGATCAGGGTCGAGACCGGGGTGATGTAGCCGAGCCCCAGGCCGATGCCGCCCAGGAGGCCCGCGCCCAGCCACAGCAGCCACAGCTGGTGGATCATGACGCCTACCGCGCCGATGGCGATGCCGCCGCACCAGCAGACCGCCGCGACCACCCCCGCCTTGCGCGGCCCGGCCTTCTCCAGCCAGCCGCCCCACAACGCCGCAGCCGAGCCCAGCACCACGAAGAACAGGCTATAGGTCCAGGTCAGGTCGCTGACCCGCCAGTCGCAGGTGGAGGTGGTGAGGGCCTGGCCCAGGGTCATGCCGGCGCAGGCGACCGACTTGGTGATGCCGAGCGAGCGGGACAGGGGCAGCCAGAAGACGCTGAAACCGTAGGCCATGCCGATGCAGAGGTGGATGGCGAGCGCGCAGGGCGGGATCAGCCAGCGGTTGAAGCCCGGCTTGGCGACGATGGTCTCGCGGTCGAGGAATCCGATCATATGCAGCCTCCCGTCACGCCTTCTGCCGAGGCGTTCGCGCCATGCTTCACCCCATCGGCGCCGGGGGTCAAATGCGCTGCTATTTCTGCAGGGCCGAGATGGCTTCCAGCGCCAGGGGTTCCAGGCCCGCGCCGCCGGCGGCGGCATGGTCGCGGATGCGCTGGCGCATGCGCGGGTCCCAGAAGTCGGCGATGTGCTTGGTCATGCCTTTGACCGCCTTGTCGTGCGGCTGGGAGACGAAGAACTTGCTGATCTGGTTGGCCATGTAGATCAGCCGCTCGCCGCTGGTGGTGGTGATGTGCTCGGCGTCGTCGAACAGGGAATGGGCCATGGGACTACTCCGCCGGTTCCGCGTTCACCCGGCGGCTCTCGCGGGCGAAGATGTCGTAGCGCTGCTGCCATTCGGTCGGGCCGTTGGCCAGGGTCACCTGCACCGCCGTAACCTTGTACTCGGGGCAGTTGGTCGCCCAGTCGGAGTAGTCGGTGGTGATGACGTTGGCCTGGGTCTCGGGGTGGTGGAAGGTCGTATAGACCACCCCCGGCGCGACCTTCTCGGTGATCGTGGCGTGCAGAGCGATGGTGCCGGCGCGGCTGCGTAGCGTGACCAGATCGCCCTCGCGCACGCCCCGATCCTCGGCGTCCTGCGGGTGCACCTCCAGCACGTCCTTCTCATGCCAGGTGGAGTTGGCAGTGCGGCGGGTCTGGGCGCCGACATTGTACTGGCTGAGGATGCGGCCGGTGGTCAGCAGCAGCGGGAAGCGCGGCCCGACCTTCTCGTCGGTGGGCACATATTCGGTGAGCATGAAGCGGCCCTTGCCGCGCACGAACTTGTCGATGTGCATGGTCGGGGTGCCTTCCGGCGCCGCGTCGTTGCACGGCCACTGCACCGAGCCCTTTTCCTCCAGCATCTTGAACGAGACGTTGGCGAAGGTCGGGGTCAGGGCGGCGATCTCGTCCATGATCTGGGACGGGTGCTCGTAGGTCCAGTCCAGGCCCATCTCGCGGGCCAGCAGCTGGGTCACTTCCCAGTCGGCGTAGCCGTTCTTGGGCGTCATCACCTTGCGGATCAGCTGGATGCGCCGCTCGGCGTTGGTGAAGGTGCCGTCCTTTTCCAAGAAGGAGCAGCCTGGCAGGAAGACGTGGGCGAAGGTGGCGGTCTCGTTGAGGAACAGGTCCTGCACCACCAGGCATTCCAGCGCGGCGAGGCCGGCGGAGACGTGCACCGTGTCGGGGTCGGACTGGAGAATGTCCTCGCCCTGGACGTACATGCCCTTGAACACGCCATCGACGGCGGCGTCGAACATGTTGGGGATGCGCAGGCCCGGCTCGGCGTCCAGCTCCACGCCCCACATATCGCCGAACTGCTTGCGCACCACGTCGTTGGAGATGTGGCGGTAGCCGGCCAGCTCGTGCGGGAAGGAGCCCATATCGCAGGCGCCCTGGACGTTGTTCTGGCCGCGCAGCGGGTTCACGCCCACGCCCTTGCGGCCGATATTGCCGGTGGCCATGGCCAGGTTGGCGATGGCGATGACGCAGGTCGAGCCCTGGCTGTGCTCGGTGACGCCCAGGCCGTAGTAGATGGCCGCTCGGCCGCCGGTGGCGTAGAGGCGCGCGGCGCCGCGCACGTCGGCGGGATTGACGCCGGTATGGGGCTCGGCGGCCTCGGGGCTGTGCTCGGGGCGGGCAACGAACTCCGCCCACTCCTGGAATTCCTCCCAGTCGCAGCGCTCGCGCACGAAGTCTTCCTGCACCAAGCCCTCGGTGACGATGACATGGGCCAGGGCGTTGAGCATGGCGACGTTGGTGGAGGGGCGCAGCGGCAGGTGGAAGTCGGCCTCGATATGGGCCGAGCGGACCAGGTCGGTCTTGCGCGGGTCGATCACGATCAGCTTCGCGCCCCCTCCTCCTTCAGAAATTGGGCGGATGCGCTGCTTCATGCGTGAAGCGAACACCGGGTGGGCGTCGGGCGGATTGGCGCCGATCACCAGGATCACATCGGTGTCCTCGACGCTGTCGAAGTCCTGGGTGCCGGCGGAGGTGCCGTAGGTCTGCGACAGGCCATAACCGGTGGGCGAGTGGCAGACGCGGGCGCAGGTATCGACGTTGTTGTTGCCGAAGCCCTGGCGGATCAGCTTCTGCACGAGGAAGCTTTCCTCGTTGGTGCAGCGGCTGGAGGTGATGCCGCCCACCGAGCGCTTGCCGTACTTGTCCTGGATGCGCTTGAACTCGCTGGCGGTATGGCGGATCGCCTCTTCCCAGCTGACTTCGTTCCAAGGCTCATGGATCGAGGCGCGGATCATCGGCTTGGTGATGCGCTCGCGGTGAGTGGCGTAGCCCCAGGCGAAGCGGCCCTTGACGCAGGAGTGGCCGCGGTTGGCCTTGCCGTCCTTCCAGGGGACCATGCGCACCAGGGTCTCGCCGCGCATCTCCGCCTTGAAGGTGCAGCCGACGCCGCAGTAGGCGCAGGTGGTGACCGCCGAATGTTCCGGCTGGCCGATGTCGATCACGGCCTTCTCGGTCAGGGTGGCGGTGGGGCAGGCCTGCACGCAGGCGCCGCAGGACACGCACTCGGACGACAGGAAGGGATCGTTCTGGCCGGGCGACACCCGGCTGTCGAGGCCGCGCCCGGAGATGGTCAGGGCGAAGGTGCCCTGCACCTCGTCGCAGGCCCGCACGCAGCGATTGCAGACGATGCACTTGGACGGATCGTAGGTGAAATAGGGGTTGGTCTCGTCCTTCTTGAGGAAGTCCGGATTGGCCTGACCGTCCTTCTTGGCGAAGACGTGATTGCGCCCCTCGTAGCCGTAACGGACCTCGCGCAGACCGACCTGCCCAGCCACATCCTGCAGTTCGCAGTCGCCATTGGCGGCGCAGGTCAGGCAGTCCAGCGGGTGGTCGGAGATGTAGAGCTCCATGACCCCGTTGCGCAGGCGCTTCAGCTTGTCGGTCTGGGTATGAACGACGATGCCGTTGGCCACCGGAGTGGTGCAGGAGGCGGGCGTGCCGTTGCGTCCATCGATCTCGATCAGGCACATCCGGCAGGAGCCGAAGGCCTCCATGTTGTCGGTGGCGCAGAGCTTGGGGATGGTGGTGCCGGCCAGCTGCGCCGCGCGCATGATCGAGGTGCCCTCGGGCACGGTCACTGACTGGCCGTCGATGGTCAGGGTGACGGAGGCGACCGCCAAGCCGTCCGGGACGCGCGGAGCCGGGGTGCCGTAATCGATCTCTTTGATGAGCGCCATGGTTCTACTCCGCCGCCTCGAGCTGGGGCTTGGGCCTGCCGAAATCTTCGGGGAAATGGGTCAGGGCGCTCATCACCGGATAGGGGGTGAAGCCCCCCAAGGCGCAGAGCGATCCCAGCTTCATGGTGTGGCAGAGGTCCTCGATCAGCACGAGGTTGGCCTCCGCGTCTTCGCCCGCCGCGATCTTGTCCAGCACCTCGACCCCGCGAGTCGAGCCGATGCGGCAGGGCGTGCACTTGCCGCAGCTTTCCACGGCGCAGAACTCCATGGCGAAACGGGCCTGTTTCAGCATGTCGGCAGTGTCGTCGAACACTGTGACCCCGGCGTGGCCGATCAGCCCGTCCTTGGCCGCGAAGGCCTCGTAGTCGAAGGGGGTGTCGAACAGGGACGGCGGGAAATAGGCGCCCAGCGGCCCGCCCACCTGGACAGCCCGCACCGGGCGTCCGGAGTCCGTGCCGCCGCCGATGACGTTGACGATCTCGCCCAGGGTCACGCCGAAGGGGGTCTCGTAGAGGCCGCCGTTCTTGATGTTGCCGGCCAGCTGGATCGGCATGGTCCCGCGCGAACGGCCCATCCCATAGTCGCGGTAGGCGGCGAAGCCCTCGGCCAGGATGTAGGGGACGGCGGCCAGGGACAGGACGTTGTTGATCACGGTGGGCTTGCCGAACAGGCCCTTGTGCGCCGGCAGCGGCGGCTTGGCGCGGACCAGGCCCCGCTTGCCCTCCAGGCTCTCCAGCAGTGAGGTCTCTTCGCCGCAGACATAGGCGCCCGCGCCCATGCGCACTTCCATGTCGAAGTCGTAAGCGCCGCCGCCGATCCCCTTACCCAGCAGCCCGCGCTTCCTGGCGGTGAGGATGGTCTGCTCCATCGCCGTGACGGCGAAGGGGTATTCGGAGCGGATGTAGACGTAGCCCATGGTCGCGCCCACCGCGATGCCGGCGATGGCCATGCCCTCGATCAGCTGGAAGGGGTCGCCTTCCATGACCATGCGGTCGGCGAAGGTGCCGCTGTCGCCCTCATCGGCGTTGCAGACGATGTACTTCTTCGAACCCGCAGCTTCGGCCACGGTCTTCCACTTGATGCCGGTGGGGAAACCCGCCCCGCCGCGCCCGCGCAGGCCCGACTGGAACACCTCGTCGACGATGGCCACGGGGCCCAGCTCCAGCGCCCGCTTCAGCCCCTTCATGCCGCCGTGGGCGACATAGTCGTCGAACGACAGGGGATCGCTGATCCCGTTGCGGGCGAAGGTCAGCCGGGTCTGGCTCTTGAAGAAGGGCAGCTCCTCGGGCTTGCCGACGCATTTGGCGTGGGGTTTGCCTTCGAACAGGCCCGCCTCGACCAGCGCCTTCACGTCTTCCGGAAACACCGGGCCGTAGCCGATGCGGCCGTCCGCCGTCTCGATCTCCACCAGAGGTTCGATTGGGAACAGGCCGCGCGAGCCGTTGCGGACGATCTCGATGGCCATCGACCGCTTGGCCGCTTCCAGCGCCAGAGCGCCGCAGACCTCGTCGGCGCCGAGCGCCACCGAACACATGTCGCCGGGAACGAAGACGCGGATCATCGCACCGTCTCCGCCATCAGGGCGTCGAACCGGTCGGGCGTCAGGCGCGCGTGTGGGCGTCCGTCCACCAGGGCGTTGGGGCCAGAGGCGCATAGGCCCAGGCAGTAGATGGGTTCGAGCGACACGGCGCCGTGGGTATGGCCATGCGCGTCGATCTTGGTCCCCAGCTTCTGTTCGGCGTGGGCGGTCAGGGCGACGCTGCCGCGGGCCTGGCAGGCCTCGGCCTGGCACAGCTTGACCACGTGGCGCGGAGCCGGGTGGCGGCGGAAGTCGTGGTAGAAGGTCAGGGTCCCGTGCACGTCGGCGCGCGACAGGTTGAGAATCCCGGCGATCAGGGGCACGGCCTCGTCAGGCACCCAGCCGAAGGTGCGCACCAGAGCGTGCAGGATGGGCATCAGCGCGCCTTCCTTGTCCGCTTCCGCGCCGATCACCTCGACGGCTTTTTCGGGACTCCAGGCGATATAGTCGGGCATGGCCACTCCGGTCGTTGGGACCACAAAGCGCCGATGACGGCATTAATCAACGCCGAATCTATATGTCTTGATAGGTAGAGACTATCAGCCTTGTAATTGCTGACCTAATTCCCGCGCCGCAACCCCTAGGGCGCGCACCAAGGGGGTCATGGGCTCGCGGTCGGAGACCAGCAGACCGACGCTATGGGTCATCACCGGATCGACGATCGGCAGGCGGCGGACGTTGGAGCCCAGAGCGATGGCGTCGATCAGCACCGGCGGCATGATGCTGGCCCAGCGCCCGGACGACACCAGGGCGGCCATCACCAGGCTGGAATTGGTTTCGGTGGAGACCACCGCCGGGCCGCCGGCATGATCCAGCAGCATCTGGTCGACGATGCGGCGGTTCTGCATGTCGGAAGTGAACAGGCACAGCGGCAGCTCCGACAGCTCGGCCCAGCGCACCTCGCTGCGCCCGAAGAACAGGCCGTCGGTGGCGGTCACCAGGCGATAGGCCTCCGCATAGATGGGGGTGGCGGCCATGCCGGGCGCAGGCTCGGACTCCAGATAGGTGAGGCCGCCGTCGACCTGGAAGTCGGCGATCATGCTGGCGATAGCCTTGGAGGAGGCGGACTGGATCGAGAAGCTGACCCCCGCGTGCCGCTCAGCCAGGGTGGTGCAAAGGCGCGCCGCGATGGGCAGGGCGGTGGGGATGCAGGCCAGGCGGATGACCCCCGCCACGCCCCGCTTCAGGACATCGATCTCCTGGCGCATGGCGTGGGCGTCGCCGGTCATGCGCCGCGCCCAGTCCAGCACCCGCTCGCCCTCCGGCGTCAGACCGACATAGCGTGACCCCCGGTTGACCAGGGCGGCGCCGAGCGTCTCCTCCAGCGCCCGGATGCCCGCCGAAAGGGTCGGCTGGGTCACCCCGCAGGCCTCCGCGGCGCGGCGGAAATGCCGCTCGCGGGCCAGGGCGATCAGGAACTCGAACTTCTCCAGCATGAGGCGGAGGCTACGGGGGTCCGGCATCGGCGGCAATCTTGTGCGCTACCGCTTCGCTGCATGAGCGCGTATCGTCTCCCCGTGCAAGAGACAGCCGTTCAAATGGCGGATGCCGCTCCCGACTGGTCGCTGCCGGCTTGGCCGGTGTTCGGCGTGCAGTCGGACGTGCGCTCCGCGCTGGCCTCGGCGCTGGACGCCGGACGCGCCGCGGTCCTTGCCACTCTGCACACCCACGAGGGCGCAGCGCCGCTGGGCGAGGGCGCGCAGATTCTGTTCGATCAGGGCGCGGTGGCTGGTTTCCTGTCGGGCGGCTGCGTCGAGGGCGATGTGGCCCTGCACGCTCAGGACGTCCTGGCCGACGACGCGCCGCGCTGGCTGGTCTATGGCCGAGGCGGACCGGCGGATATCCAGCTTCTGTGCGGCTCGCGCATCGAGGTGCTGGTGGAGCGGATCGGGCCGGATGACGAGGCCGCCCATCGTCTGCAGGCTCTAGCGGCCGAGCGCCGTCCCGCCCTGTGGCTCAGCGACGGCCGCGCTCATGTCTGCCTGGCGCAGGGAGAAGCGGGCGAGGGCCTGTCCGAGCCTCTGCGCGCGGCCCTGGCCAAGGCGCTGGAAAAGCCCGCCGCCACCGGTTTCGCCGAGGGCGCCATCTTCCGCCGCCACGCCCCGCGTCTGCGTCTGGTGGTGGTCGGCGGCGACCCGATTACCCTGGCGGTGGCCAAGCTGGCGTCGGAGGCCGGGTTCGAGACGGCCCTGGTGCGGCCTAAGGGCCCCTCCGCCCCGCCGCCCCTGCCGGGCGTGCGCTATTTCCGGGGCGAGCCCGCAGAAGCCTTCGCCGCCCTGGACCTCGACCCCTGGACGGCCGTGGCCATCGCCACCCATGACATCGACATCGATCACGCCGCCCTCTGCGCCGTCCTGCCCAGCGCGGCCGGCTACATCGGGGCGTTGGGCAGCCGCCGCCGCCTGCCCGAGCGGATCGCCCGCCTGCAGTTGGCCGGGCTGGCCGAGGCCGACATCGCCAAGCTGCACGCCCCCATCGGCCTCAACATCGGCGCCCGCTCGCCCTGGGAGGTGGCCGTCTCGGTGATCGCCGAGGTCATCCAGGCGCTGAAGGCGCAGGAGGCCGCGCGGGCCTGGACCGCGTCTTGAGCTTTCACGCCATCGTCCTGGCGGCGGGTTTCGGCTCCCGGTTTGGGGGCGGCAAGCTGCTGGCCCCCTGGCGCGGCGGGGCATTGCTCGATGGCGCGCTGGACGCCGCCATGGCCTCGCCGGTGGCGGACATCCGGGTGGTGGTCGGGGCCGACGCCGCCGTGGCCGCCCACGCCGTCTCGCGCTGCGAAGTGCGGCTGGTGCTGGCCAAGGATCATGCGCTGGGCCTCTCCGCCTCGCTGAAGGCGGGCATCGCCGACCTGCCGCCCGAGGCCGCCGGCGTCCTGATCCTGCTGGGCGACATGCCGCTTGTTCCGCAGGCGGTGCTGAGGCCCCTGGTCCAGGCGGTGATGAACGGCGCCCCGGCGGCGGTCCCGGTCTGGCGCGGTCGGCAGGGCCA
The DNA here is from genome assembly GCA_903929535.1 of uncultured Caulobacteraceae bacterium. GTDB lineage: Bacteria > Pseudomonadota > Alphaproteobacteria > Caulobacterales > Caulobacteraceae > BOG-938. The sequence continues at coordinate 62,479 of CAIYVC010000116.1, forward strand.
TCCCGCCGCGATTTCGGCGGCCCTGTTCCCGCAGATCATGGCGCTGGACGGCGACCGCGGCGCCCGCTCGGTGCTGGACGGCCTCGGCGAGGCCCTGGCTCTGATCGAAGCCCCGGACGGCGGAATCCTACTGGATGTGGACCGCCCCGAGGATGTTCCGCTTTAGAACCGTCGCCGGTTTCAGGTATCGATGAGCGGAACGGTCGAGGACAGCATGACGGAACGGGTGCAGGAACAGGCGGCGGTCAACGACGGGCTGGTGCTGTTCGGCGGCAACGGCGACCTGGCTTTGCGCATGCTGTTCCCGTCCCTCTGCTTTCTGGAGGCCGAGGGCCTGCTGCCGGAGGGCCTGCCGGTGCTGGCCACCGGACGCTCGGCGATGGACGACGACGTCTTCCGCGCCCTGGTGCGCGAGGCGCTGGAGCGGCGGGCGCCCGAGGCCGTGGCGACAGGGGCGGCGGACCGCCTGCTGGCACGTACCCACTACATCGCCGCCGACGTCACCCACTTGGAAGAGTTCAAGCGGATCGGAGTCAGGCTCCAGGCGCTGAAGATGAGCAACCCGCTCTTCTACCTGTCCGTCTCGCCCAGCCTCTACACCAGCATCTGCCAGGGTCTGCTGGCCGCCGGCCTGACCTCGGGCGAGGCGCGGGTGGTGATGGAAAAGCCGATCGGCAAGGACCTGGCCTCCTCGCGCGTCATCAACGATCAGGTCCAGGCGGCCTTCAGCGAGGAGCGGATTTTCCGCATCGACCACTACCTGGGCAAGGAGACGGTGCAGAACCTGATCGCCCTGCGGTTCGCCAACACCCTGTTCGAGCCGCTGTGGAACAACCTGACCATCGATCACGTCCAGATCACCATCGCCGAAACCCAGGGGGTCGGCGACCGCTGGCCCTACTACGACGAGTACGGCGCCATGGGCGACATGGTGCAGAACCACATGATGCAGCTGCTGTGCCTGGTGGCGATGGAGCCGCCCTCGGACCTTCAACCGGACTCGGTGCGCAACGAGAAGGTCAAGGTGCTGCGCTCGCTGCGCCCCATAGGCCGGGCCGAGGTGGCGCAGAACGTGGTGCGCGGCCAGTACGCCAAGGGGGTGGTGGGCGGTCAGCAGGTGACCGGCTATGCCGAGGAGAAGGGGTCGGAAAGCCAGACGGAGACCTTTGTCGCCATCCAGGCCCATATCGACAACTGGCGCTGGGCCGGAGTGCCCTTCTACCTGCGCACCGGCAAGCGGCTGCCCGACCGCGACACCGAGATCTACATCCAGTTCAAGGGCGTGCCCCACTCGATCTTCGCCGGAGAGAGCCGCCAGGACCTGCAGCCCAACAGTCTGCTGATCCGGCTGCAGCCCGAGGAAGATATCGTCCTTCGACTGATGAACCAGAGGCCGGGCCTGAGCCTGGACGGGATGCGGCTGGAAAGCCTGCCGCTCAGCCTGAGCTTGAAGACAGTGCACAAGACCCCCTCGCGGCGGCGGATCGCCTACGAGCGGCTAATCCTGGACGCGCTGAACGGCAACTCGACCCTGTTCGTGCGCCGCGACGAGGTGGAGAAGGCCTGGGAATGGGTCGATGGGGTCAACGACGCCTGGCGCCGCGCCGGCCTGCCGCCCAAGCCCTATGCCGCCGGTTCCTGGGGCCCGGCGGGCGCCTTCGCCCTGATCGAGCGGGAAGGCCGCGCCTGGCGCGAGGATTAGCTGATGCCCAAAAGGCATGAAGACTATTCCGCGTGAAGTATTGTCTCCGATAGCCGTTGGCCCCTAATCCAGCGTAACGGAAGACCCGATCCACACGCCCTCACGGGAGGAATCGACATGAACACCCAAGGCATCAAGCTGATGGCCTGCCTCGCCGCCGGCGCCTGCCTGGCCCTCGCCGCCATGCCGTCAGCGGCTCAGGCGCCTGCCAAGCCCGCCGCCTCCGCCCCGCTGCCCGACTGGAGCGGCGTCTGGAACCCGCGCGAGCGCAACCTGTTCGATTCCTCGGCCTTGCCCGAGAACCAGAAGGCCCAGCCGGTCGACCCCCTGAAGTTCTTCGAAGCCAGCTACCTGCGCGAATACCCGCCCTACAAGCCCGAGTGGGAAGCGCGCTACGTCAAGACCCTGACGGACACCCAGAACGGCATCGGTTCGGACCCCACGGCCGCCTGCCTGCCCGGCGGTTTCCCGCGCATGCTGGGCACCCCCTATCCCATGGAATTCCTGGTCCAGCCCAAGCTGGTGGCCATGCTGTTCGAGGCCAACAGCCAGATGCGCCACATCTACACCGACGGGCGCAAGCACCCTGACGATCTGGAGCCGACCTTCAACGGTCATTCGATCGGTCACTGGGAGGGCGACACCCTGGTGGTGGATACGGTGGGCCTGCGCGGCGACACCATCTTCGACGTCTCAGGCGCGCCGCATTCGGACAAGCTGCACGTGACTGAGCACATCCGCCGCATCTCGCCGACCGTCATCGAGGACAAGCTGGTGATCGAGGACCCGGTGGCCTTCACCAAGCCGTGGCTGGTGACGCGCGGTTTCGTGTCGCGTCCAGATTGGGACCTGACCGAGTACGTCTGCGAGGAAAACCAGCGCAATCCGATCCTGCCGGACGGCACCACGGCCTTCATCGGCCCGCACGAGAAGCTAGGGCCGCAGGCGAAGCGCTAGGGTTTCTGGCGACGCGGTAGGGCGGCGACCTCTTCGGGGGTCAGGCGTCTGAGCGAGGTCGCCGGGCAGGTCTCGGGGCCCGTCGGGGTGGGAGCGATCACCTCCACGTCCAGGCCGTCGCAGATGAAGTCACTGCCGCGCGACTTCAGACCGATGCGCTGGCTGAAATCGATGTCGCCGCAGGGGGCGAACAGCTTGAGCTGATAAATCTCGCGGTTGTTGACCTGCAGGTTGAGGGTGGTGCGGTCCACATCGACCCAGTTGGTCACGTCCGCCGAGCGGAAGCAGGATCGTCGGGTTTGCTCAGGCTTGGCCGGAGTCTGAGGCTGGGCGTGGGCGGCGACATCGGCGCCGGCGGCAGCCAGCAGGGCGAAGGCGGCGGCGGCCTTGAGCGGCCAGGTCCATAGGCGCATCGCGAAATCTCCAGACCACGAACGACGCGGGTGATCGCGCGCCATCCTATCTGAACGGCGGCTGAATAATGTGTCTTAGACGCTGGCCTTGAGCGCGCCCGGCAGGCGGCGGCCCAGAGCCTGGGCGACCTTCAGAGCGGTGGTCTTGCGGTTGATGACCAGACGCTCCACCGGCTCGGCGCCGAAGGCCTCGATGAACATCGCGCCGGTACGGCCGAAATAGGTGTCGGAATCAAAAGCCAGGCCCATGGTCGAGGCCAGTTCGATCGCTTCCCAGGCCAGCAGGCTGGCGGCGCCGCGGGCATTGGGCGTGCCGTCCTGGGTGGCGCGCAGATAGTAGAGGGTGTTGGCGTCCCACACGACCATGGTGGCGGCTACCGTCTGGCCGGTGGTGCGGTCGGTCGCGACGATGATCCGAGGACGGTCACGATGGGCCAGCGCTTCGTTCAGCCGCCGGTAGACGCCTTCGTCATGGTGGTTGATGCGGCCGGCGCGGCCGAGGTTGGCTTCGTAGAGGGCGCAGAAGTCCATCACCGACATGTCGGTATGGGTGGCGAAGCTGGCGCGGCCCAGGCGGATATTGTTGCGCACCTTGTCCTTCAGCGAGTCCCACAGGACGGGGATCGGGGCGGAGGTGTCCAGCCGGTAGGTGTAGCGCACGCTGATCTCGAAACCCGCCAAGCCGAAGTCCTGGGCGTGGGGCGAGCCGGGGTCCAGCACCTGGGTGATGCCGTCGGCGCGGGGCAGTTTGTCGAGGGCGGTTTCGATCAGCCGGCGGCGCAGCGAGGCGCGCGATACGGCCTTGCCTTCGGGCAAACGGATCACCGGTCCCAGGGTATGGGTCATGGCCGGGGCGCACAGCAGGTTGAAGCCCCACCAGCGCTCCTCTGTGTAGGGCCACCACAGGAAGGTCTTTATGCCGTCGCCCGCCGTCACCGCGCGGTAGCGGTTGTCCGACACCGCTTCCAGCCACCACGGCTGCTGGAAGATCGTCATGTCGGGATCGTTTTCGCCGATAGCGGACAGGGGTGGGGGCTCGGCGCGGGGGGCAGGCGCCGTGGCCCTTACTTCGGGCATCGCAGGAACTGGCATGCTTTCCTGGCGCAAGACGGTGCTTTGCATCATCGAGCCCATCACTAACGGGCACAACCTAATGGATCATTGTTACTCAGTATTTCTAATCGCCGTCGAGCCCTCGGAGGTTGAATCAACCTTGCCCGTGGTGCGGCGCCTTAGCGCACGACGGTGATCGGCGTGGCAGGGGCAGGCGGGCTGGGCTTGAGGCGCAGGCCCTTGCGCAGCAGCTTGATCGCCTCCCAATGGATGCCGGCCACCACCGCCAGAGCCAAAAAGGGGTGCGCGAAGAAGCACTTAAGAATGGCGCCGTCGGTCAGTTCGGCGCGCTCGCCACGGAAACAGGCGGCCAACTTGGGCCCCTCCGCGTCGTGGGCGTCGACGATCACCCGCACCGTCTCGCCGGGGGGCGAAACCCGGAAGTGGTAGCGCATCGCCATGTCCATGAAGGGCGATACATGCAGCCGTTTGTCGCAGCTCTGGGCGATCTCGTTCTTGCCCGAGTCGGCCTTGGAGACCGGGATCAGGTAGCTGTGGCGCTGGCCGAAGGTATTGTTGACCTCATAGAGCACCGCGCCCAGCCGGCCATCGGGGTGGTGGCAGAAGTAGACGCTGATCGGGTTGAACACGAAGCCCAGCACGCGGGGCATGCACAGCAGGCGGATCGGGCCGCCCTGAAGATCCAGACCCGCGCGGGTCAGTTCAGATTCAACCTGCAGGCGTAGAGGCTGATCTCCGCCCGCCAGGTGGTCGCGATCGTAGAAGGCCATCAGGGCGGGGCGGTTGTGGCCGAACCGCTTGAGGTTGCGCGACAGGGCCGGCGCCTCGTCCAGGTCCAGTAGCATCATGAACAACCGATAGCGCAGGCGATGCACGCGGGGCCGGAAGCGGGCGTGACGGGTCACTCCGGCGTAGAGGCCCGACGCGGTCATGACTAGGCCGCGACCGGTTGTTGCGGGGCCAGGTGGATGCGGCCGGATTCGTTGTCCACCGACCAGGGCCGGCGTCCGCCGCCCAGCTGCTCGGCCACCGCCAGACCGGCCTGGCAGCCGTCCTCATGGAAGCCGGAACCGAAATAGGCCCCGCAATACCAGGTGCGATTGGCGCCCTGCAGCGACCACAGCTGCTTCTGCGCGGCCATGGCGGCGGCGTCAAACAGCGGATGCTCGTAGACCTCGCTACGGATCAGGCTGCCGCTCTTGGGCGGGCGGATCGGGTTGAGGGTCATGAACAGGGGGGTGGAGTCCGGCAGGCCCTGCAGCCGGTTCATCCAGTAGGTGACGCAGAGCTGGCGGCCCGCGCCGGTCTGGGCGGCCTTGCCCAGGTAGTTCCAACTGGACCAGACGCTTTTCCTGCGCGGCATCAGGCCGGCGTCGGAATGCAGCACCGCGTGGTTGCGGGTGTAGCGGAAGGCGCCCAGCAGCCGGCTCTCCTCGGCGCTGGGGTCTTCCAGCATGGCCAGGGCCTGATCGGCATGGGCGGCGATCACGATCTGATCGAAGGTCTCGGTGTGGCCGTGGATGTCGGTGATGCGCACCCCGTCCGGCCCCCGGCGCACCCGACGCACGGCGCGGCCCAGGCTCACCCGGTCGGCGTAGGCGGCGGTCAGGCGCTTCACATAGGCGCGGCTGCCCCCATCGACGGTGCGCCAGATCGGCCGGCCGATGATCTTCAACAGGCCGTGGTTCTGGCAGAAGCGGATGAAAGAGGCGGCGGGCAGCTCGCGGATTGCTTCCACCGAGGCGGACCAGATGGCGGCGGCCTGGGGCAGCAGGTGGTCGTCCTGGAAGGCGTCGCCGTAGTGCTCGGAGTCCAGATAGTCGCCCAGGCTGGTGGCCCCCGCGTCCAGTGCGCAGGCGTGCCCCGGCGCCCGGCGGTAGAAGCGGTAGAGATCGCGCAGCATCGACCAGAAGCGGGCGTTGAGCAGGTTCTTGGGCTGGGCGAACCAGCTCTTCAGATTGGCCCCGCCATACTCCAGCCCGCCGTTGTCCAGCGACACCGAGAAGGACATGTCAGAGGCCTTGGTCGGCACGTCCAGGTGTTTGAACAGGGCGGTCAGGTTGGGATAGGCCAGCTCGTTGTAGACGATGAAGCCCATGTCCACCGGCAGGGCGCCGTCAGGGCCGGGCGCCTCGACGGTATGGCTGTGGCCGCCCAGGCGGTCTTCGCTCTCGTAGATGGTGACTCGGTGGCCCTGGCTCAGCAGCCAGGCCGCCGACATACCGGCGATGCCCTGGCCGACGATGGCGATGTTCAGGGGAGCCGATGGGTCGGTCGTCGCGGTCATCAGCTTGTCCCGGGGGCGTTTGCTTTGAAATTCCTCATACCTGTGTACGCGCGCCTCCATGGGCTGGATCACAAAGCAGCCTCCGAATAGCCGCCGCGATTCACTTCGGGTTTGGATAGGTGCGATCTAAAGGTGATCCGTCCGCAGCCAAGCTGCGTATTGGGACCATGGATGTCGGGCTTATCGCGATCAATTGGGTGGAACGGGACGGCGCAATGCCGACGCCCCTGCGCCCAAGCGCGTCTGTGGCGCCGCCGATCTGGGTGGACCCGATGAAGACGGTGGTGGAGTTTCAGGACGACGCCGGCGATCCGTCCGTCTGGATCACGACCATCGCCTCCAGCCAGAGCCGCGAATGCTTCGCCCAGCTGTTCGGCCGCTTCGCCCCCCGGGTGAAGAGCTACATGCTGAAGCTGGGCGCCCGGCCTGAACTGGCCGAGGAGCTGGCGCAGGAAACCCTGCTGACCGTCTGGCGCAAGGCCGCCTATTTCGATCCTTCGCGGGCCAGCGCCTCGACCTGGATTTTCACCATCGCCCGGAACCTGCGCATCGATGCCATCCGCCGCGAACGCCACCCCGAGGACCTGATCGACGAGCCGGAGCTGCGGCCCGCCGAGACCGTCCGCGCCGACGACCTGATGTCCGCCGCCGAACGCGAAGACCGGCTGCGCGGCGCCTTGAAGACCTTGCCCAAGGATCAGGCCGAAGTGGTTCAACTGTCGTTCTTCCACGACAAAGCCCACGCGGAGATATCCACCGACCTCGGCGTGCCGCTCGGCACCGTCAAATCCCGGTTGCGCCTGGCCATGGTCCGGTTGCGCGCCCAGTTGGAAGACCTGCAGTGAGTATCCGGCATCACCCCACCGAAGTGGTCCTCGCGGGCTACGCCTCCGGCGCCCTGGCCGACGGCCCTAGCCTGACCGTGGCGTGCCACCTGGACCGCTGCCCGGCCTGCCGCGGCCGCGTGCGCCTGTTCGAACAGGTCGGCGGCGCCCTGCTGGCCGACACCGATCAGGCGGCCATGGGCGAAGACGCCCTGGCCCGGGCCCTGGCCAGTATCGAACGCCCGGCCCCGGCCCCGGCTCAGCGCGCCTCCTCCCCCGCGCCGCAGCCTATCAGCGGCGTCGTCCTGCCCAGCGCCCTGGCCCGGCGCGGCGTCGGCGCGCGCCGCTGGGTCGGCCCCGGCATCTGGGTCGCGCCCGTCCGTTCCAACGCCGCCGACGGCTGGCGCACCTATCTGCTGCGCGTGCCCAAGGGCGTGGCCATGCCGCACCACGGTCACAACGGCCCTGAATTCACCGCCGTCCTTCAGGGCGCCTTCCATGACGAGGGCAGCGTCTATGGCCCCGGCGACTTCTCCGAAAGCGGCGAGGGGCTTGAGCACCATCCGGCGGTGGAGGGCGATGAGGCCTGCGTCTGCCTCCTCTCGGGGCTGGGCGGGGTCAAGGCCACCGGCCTGCTGCGCCTCGTCCAGCCGTTCATAGGGGTCTAGCCAGGGGTGGGGGTGCTGTTGTCCTTCCTGATGGCCATGGGGACGGCCGTCCGCGCCCGCGCCAAGCGCGCCATTCCCTACGCCGCCGCGCCCGGCGCTTCTCTTGATGTCTATGCCCCCGTCGGCGCCGACGGTGAGGCGCCGGTCATCGTGGTCGCCAATCTGGCCGGAGCGCCCGGCGGCCGCCGCCGGCTATTCCGCTTCGTCGGCCAGACCCTGGCCTCGCGCGGCTTCATCGCCGTCATTCCCGATATCCGCGGCGAGGGCGACCGGCCCACCGAGGAGTCCCTTGGCGATCTGGCCGAGGCCGTCGCCTGGGCCAAGGACAACTGCTCCCGCTTCGGCGGAGACGCCGGACGGCTGTTCCTGATGGGACACGCCGGCGGAGCCCATTGCATGGCCATGCTGGCGCTGGACCCGCGATGGCTGGCCGCCGTCGAGATGCACCCCGCCGACCTGCGTGGGGCGGTCGGCGTTTCGGGCCTGTACGACGCCCTGCCTTGCGGCTGCCCGGCCGATCACGCCGGGCCTGACTCTCCACCGATGCTGCTGATCGCCGGCCAGAAGGACGACATCGACCCCGACAACTCCAGCCGTCTGGCCCGCGCCCTGCGCACGGTCAGCGGACAGGTGGCCGAGATCCGCTATCCCCGCCTCGGCGACCGGCTGGGCCTGCCCGGCCTGTTCGGCCTGATGCGTTACCGCGCCACGGCGCTGGAAGAGGTGGAGCGGTTCGTGCGCCTCTACAGTCTGGGGCCCGGCCTGTGATCCTGCTGGTCGCCTTGGTGGGCCTCGGCCTGCTGGCGACCATGACCTGCGCCTGGCTGACCCAGCGGGCCGTGAGCAACGTCGGCTGGGTCGACGTCTTCTGGACCTTGGGGACGGGGGCCGCCGCCGTCCTGCTGTCTCTGGCTTCCATCGACGGTCAACCTAGTCCCCGCCAGTTGCTGGTGGCGGTGCTTGCGGCCGTCTGGTCCCTGCGCCTTGGTCTATACGTCGCTCTTCGCGTGGCTCGTACGCCCGAGGAGGACCGCCGCTACACCGACCTGCGCGAACAGTGGGGCTCAGCCTTCCAGGCCAAGCTCCTGCCCTTCGTGCTGCTGCAGGCGCCAGTGGGGCTGTTGCTGGCTTTGGCCATCATGCTGGCGGCGCGGAACCCACGATCGGAGCTTGGTTGGCGCGATGGCCTTGGCGCTCTGATCCTCATCGCAGCCATCGCCGGAGAGGGCTTGGCCGACGAACAGATGCGCCGTTTCAAGGCGTCCAAGCCCCCGAAAGGGGCGATCAACGACCGGGGTCTGTGGGCCTGGTCGCGCCATCCCAACTATTTCTTCGAATGGTTCGGTTGGCTCGCTTATCCGGTGATCTCTTGGCCCAGCCACTCCGTATACCTCATAGGCTGGGCCGCTTGGGGCGCGCCCGTCCTGATGTATCTGGTGCTGGATCGCGGCACCGGCGTTCCGCCGCTCGAAGCGCAGATGCTCAAGAGCCGCGGCGACGCCTTCCGCGAATACCAGTCGCGCACCAGCCGCTTCTTCCTGTGGCCGCCCCGCAGACCGACCGCTCAAGGCTGAATCGCCCGGCGGTCCTGACAGGAGCCGCCCATGACCGCCCTGGCCGCCGCCATCCGCGCCTTCGAGCAGACCCCCGTTCCCGACAAGCTGACCCTGATGGGCATCGACTATCTGTGCGGCGCCGCGGGCAAGCGTCTGTCGCGCCTGCCGCCGGAGACCGAGCGGCTGTTCGCCAAGGCCATGCTTGACCATCCGATCGCGGAGAACACCGACGAGGCCAACGAGCAGCACTATGAGCTGCCGGCCGAATTCTTCGATCTGTGCCTCGGTCCCGCCCGCAAATATTCCTGCTGCCTCTATTCCGGCGCCGGCGACACTCTGGGCGCAGCGGAACACCGCGCCTTGGCGGAGACCTGCGCCCACGCCGACCTGCATGACGGCCAGGACGTGCTGGAGCTGGGCTGTGGCTGGGGCTCGCTCTCCTTGTGGATGGCCGAGCGCTATCCCGGCTCGCGCATCGTCTCGGTGTCCAACTCCCATTCCCAGCGGCGCTTCATCCAGTCCGAGGCGCTCGCCCGGGGCCTGACCAATCTGAAGATCGTCACCGCCGACATGAACGGCTTCGACGCCGACGCGGAGCTTGGCGGGCAGCGGTTCGACCGGGTGGTGTCGGTGGAGATGTTCGAGCACATGTCCAACTGGCCGGGGCTGCTGCAGCGCATCCGCGGCTGGATCAAGCCGGACGGGCGCCTGTTCCTGCACGTCTTCACGCACAAGACCACGCCCTACAGCTTCGACCGCAACGACGACGCCGACTGGATCGCCCAGCACTTCTTCACCGGCGGGGTCATGCCCAGCCACCACCTGATCCATCAGTTCGGCTCGCTGTTCGACGTGGAGCAGGACTGGCGCTGGAGCGGCGAGCACTACCGCCGCACGGCGATGGACTGGCTGGCCAATTTCGACCGCAACGACGCCCGCATCCGCCAGATCCTGACCGAGGTTTATGGCAAGGACGCCCGGCTGTGGCGGCGGCGCTGGCGGCTGTTCTACCTGTCGGTAGCGGGGCTGTTCGGGCACGCGAGCGGATCGGAATGGGGTGTCAGCCATTACCGCCTGTCTCCGGCGCCCGATCCCCGCGCCGTCAACGATCAAGAGGCGTCATGAGCCGGACCGCGATCGCCTACATCTCGATCCTGGTGGTGTTCGCCGCCATGGACTTCTGCTGGCTCAGCGCCACCAGCGCGACCCTCTACAAACCCGCGCTGGGACCGCTGCTGTCGGACAAGGTGCAGATCGTCCCCGCCGTCCTCTTCTATCTGATCTACCTCGGCGGCCTGGTCTATTTCGCGGTCTTGCCGGCGCTTCAGGCGGGGTCCTGGAGCCGGGCGGCGATCAACGGCGCCCTGCTGGGTCTGGTCGCCTACGCCACCTACGACCTGACCAACCAGGCGACCTTGCGCATCTGGTCCACCAGAGTCACCTTGATGGACCTCTGCTGGGGCGCCTTCGCCAGCGCGGTCGCGGCCTCGGCCAGCTTCGCGGTCACGACCTGGGCGAACCGGGCAATCCATTGATCCAGTCCAGAGGTAGCGTTCGATGACCTTCGCAGCATCCATGGACCTGGGCGGCGCCGAGCTGCGCGGCGCGCCGTCCGTCTTCCGCGCGGTGTTCCGCACCCTGTCGCAGACCTGGGCCGAGGGCTCGCTGGAAGTGGTGCTGCCGGGCGGCCGCATGATGACCATCGCCGGCGCGCAACCGGGCCCGACCTGCCGCCTGATCGTCAACGACTACGGTTTCGTGCGCCGGGTGATGACCTCCGGCGCCATCGGCTTCGCCGAGTCCTACATCGCCGGCCAGTGGGACACGCCCGATCTGCCGCTGCTGCTGCAGGTCTTTTCGCTCAATTTCGACCGGATGACGCGGCTGGTCAGCGGCAATCCGCTGATGCGGTTCGTACACGGATTAATGCACGCCCGGCGGCGCAATACCCGTGAGGGCTCGCGCCACAACATCCATGCCCACTACGACATCGGCAACGCCTTCTACGGCGCGTGGCTGGACCCCGGCATGACCTATTCCTCGGCCCTGTTCGAAAGCCCCAGCCAGCCCCTGTCCGAAGGACAGGACGCCAAGTACACGGCCCTCGCCCGCAGCATCGGCCTGGAGTCCTCGCACCGGGTGCTGGAGATCGGCTGCGGCTGGGGCGGGTTCGCCGAATTCGCCGCCGGCAAGCTCGGCGCGCAAGTGGTCGGAGTGACCATCTCCAAGGCGCAGTACGACTTCGCTTCCCGGCGCCTGTTCGAGCAGGGCCTGGCCGACCGGGCGCGCATCGAGCTGATGGACTACCGCGACATCCAGGGCCGGTTCGACCGGGTGGCCTCCATCGAAATGTTCGAGGCGGTGGGCGAGGCCTACTGGCCGACCTATTTCGGCAAGGTGCGCGAACTGCTGGAACCCGGCGGCCGGGCCGGGCTGCAGATCATCACCATCAAGGACGAGCTCTTCGAGGACTACCGGCGCGAGGCCGACTTCATCCAGAAGTACATCTTCCCCGGCGGCATGCTGCCGTCGGAGGCGCGCCTGCGCCAGGAGACCTTCCGCGCGGGTCTCGACTGGCAGGCGGTCACGCGTTTCGGCCAGGACTACGGCCGCACCCTGTCCGAATGGGCCGAACGTTTCCAAGCGGCCTGGAAAGACATCGCGCCGCAAGGCTTCGACGAGCGCTTCCGCCGCCTGTGGCTGTTCTACCTCGGCTATTGCGAGGCGGGATTCCGTACACGGAGGACGGATGTGATCCAGCTGAGCCTGGGCCGGGCCTAGAGCCTGTTAGGCGAAAGTGTATGCGGTTTCGCCGCTCGAACAGGCTCTGACTTTGGATGCCTCAGGTGGTCCAGTAACCCAGAGCGACGTGTGATCCGATCAGCGTCGCGTTTTCCGGGCTTGTAGCGAAGGACACCAGCAGGGCGTCTTTGGGCTGACCGGCGTTGGCCTGTCCCAGCCAGTAGTCAAAACCGGCCTGATCGGGCGTGCGTCCCAGGACGTGGGAGTAGAGGCTGGTGACGTAGGTCGTGTTGCTGGGGCTGGCGCCGTAGAGCTGGGTGAACTCCGGCGCGGCCAGGAAGCTGTCGGCCAGGCTGGTGGCTGAGGTGTGGTTGGCGTCGGCGATGCCGGACCAATAACGGTAGCCGGCGTTGTCGGGGATGCGCCCATAGGCGGCCTGGTAGACTTTGTAGACCAGCAGGTCCTGCGCGCTCTGCAGGTCGAACACCAGGGTATAGTCCGAGAACTTGGCCTGAGAGACGTTGTTGAGCGTGTCAGTCCCGTCGCGGCTGGGGGTGGTGTCGGCGATGGTGACGGCCGTACCCGACTGGCTGACGCCATAGCCGGCCATAGTCCCTGAATAGAGGCTGGTGGTCACGCCCGAGCCGCCGGTGATGATGTCGTTGCCCGCCCCGCCATAGACGAGGTCGCCGGAATGGACCGCCAGGATGTCGGCGCCGGTGGTGCCGGTGATGTTGGGGGTGGAGGACAGGCCGGACGATGAACCGGTTGTCCCCGTCCCTGTAGAGCCCGTGCCTGTCGTTTCTGTATTCGGGGATCCCGGTGTAACGAACCCGCTCGCGCCGGTCCCCGTGCCGCCGGCCAGGGTGAAGCTGGTGGGCAGGTGCATCGCCTGCAACTGGGCGGCCGTGTAGACGGCCAGGTTGCCGGCATTGTCGAGCACGCTCAGCAGGGTGACGTTGTAGACCCCCGAAGTGCTGCCGGCGGAGAAGGTCTGCGACAGGGTCGAGGCCCCGTTCAGGAACACCAGGGTGTTCAGCGACCCGGCCACCGTGGTGAAGGCGTGGTCGAACTGGATCAGGACATCGCCGACGCCCGAGCCCACGTCGGTGGCGCCGACCGAGAAGGCGCCCGCGGCCGGTCCGTTGGCCAGGTTGATGGTCGTGGGCAGAGTTAGAGACGTCAGAATCGGTGGGGTTGTATCAGCCATCAGCTAATCCCCGGTTGCCCGGCTGTCGCCGTCAGCCGCCGCATCTCACCACGCAACATCACTTTGCCCCCGCAATGCCGCTAGCGGGCGTGAAACGTGATGACGGCTACGTCGTCTACAAGGGTGCTGGGACGACCATCAATTTGGCGGCGAACAGCACGCTCGACGTCCAGGGCGACACCAACAGCATCAACAGCGCCTCGCCGGGCGCGTTCACCGTCTCCAGCGGGCGCGGCAACATCTTCAACCTTGGGTCCGCGGGAGTCGGCGTGGGCTACAGCGCCATGACCTTGACGCTGCAGCACAGCGACTCGATCAGCACGATCAATGCCGGAGCCAATACCCAGTTCACCTACACCGGGGACGGCAGCACCCTGAACCTGGGGCTCAACGATGTCGTGTGGGTCAACGGCAGCAACAACACCTTCAATGAGACGGGCGGTTCGATCACCGTCCAGACCGGCGCGAACAACATCTTCAACCTGGGCGGGACGGCCGGAGACGGCACCAGCACGACCCTGTCTTTCTGGGGCATCGGCCCCGCCGGCGCGACCATCAACGGCGGCGGCAACATCTCCGTGACCGCGATCGGAGCGACCATCAACGCCCGAGCCGGGGAGACCGTCAGGCTCGGCGGCTCCAGCAATACCTTGAACATGACGACGAACGGCGTCGCGAGCATAGACTTCAGCGGCGCCGATGGCGCCGATACGGTCACCACCTATGGATTGAGTGGGCCCAGCGGCCGCCTTTCAATATCGGGTTGGTCGGGCAACTCGGATCCGAACCACGTGTGGCTGGATCGGTCTGGCGGAGACCTGAAAATCACCATGATGGGCAGGGCGGAGACCGTCACGATCACCAATTGGTTCGGAGGTGGAGCAGCTCAACTAGCGACGTTCCAAGTCGGCTCCCACACACTCGCCAACACCGACGTCGCCAGCCTGCTTTCCGCCATGTCCACCTATGAAGCGAACTACGCCTCCAGCCACGGTGGCGCAGCGTTCGACCCTAGCGCCGTGGCCAACGATACTATCACCGATGCGACCCTCGTCGGGGTGGTGAATTCGGTCTGGCACCCAGTCTGACGGGCGCCAGTCCCCGCCTAGATATACCGCCGCAGCGACCGCGCCAGCTCAGACGCTCCACTTCGGGCGCCCTTCTTCTGTTGCGGTTGGTAGGCCACGCGGGCGTGGTCCTGGCAGTAGGGGCCTTCGCGGTCCGAGCGGCGGCCGCAGAAGGTGAAACCGTCCGACGACGGATCACCGATCGGCCACTTGCACATGTGGGCGCCGAGCGTCAGCACCGTGGCCGTGCCCGGCTCCTCGGCGATGTAGGGTTGGATCGGCTGGCTCGGCATCGAGGGCTCGATGGCGCGGCGCGGCGCGGCGGCGGATGAGGCCGAGACCGCCGGGCGCGGTGCGCGCGGGGCCTTGAACACGGTGCGCTGCGGCTGGCTCGGCGTCGCGCGGCCCGACAGGCCCAGGCGGTGCACCTTGCCGATCACGGCGTTTCGGGTCACCCCGCCCAGTTGTTTGGCGATCTGGCTGGCGCTCAGGCCGTCCAGCCACAACTTCTTCAGCGTCTCAACGCGCTCGTCGGTCCAGCCCATTTCAGCCCCTCCAAAACCCCGCCTGAGGACGCCGTGTCACCCGCGACACCATATATTGCGTCCCGTGGGCCGCCCCTCGCTGGCCACCCACAAGATACAGTAACCCAAACCTGAGGGACCACAATAGGCGCCCCAGCGTCTGTCCACAGGATCAACATCTAGGGGTCGGGCGCGGCTGGCGGCGCCCTTGCGCAAGCGGGCGGAGCGGCGCACATCACGGTCATGCGCGACGTTGCAGATTCCTCCGTCAGCCCGCCCCAGCCGCGGAATTTCGCCGGGCCCAACTGGGTCGGCCTGCAGGCGCTTTACGCCAAGGAAGTGCGCCGCTTCATGAAGGTGGGGCTGCAGACGGTCGGCGCCCCGGTGCTGTCGAGCCTGCTCTATATGCTGGTGTTCGCGGTGGCGACGAGCGGCGTGCGGCCGCAGATCGGCGGCGTGCCCTTCGTGGCCTTCATCGCGCCCGGCCTGATCATGATGACCGTGCTCAACAACGCCTTCGCCAACTCCTCGTCCTCGTTGCTGCAGATGAAGATGCAGGGCCTGACCCAGGACATTCTGACTCCCCCGCTGTCGCCCGGCGAGCTGGCCACCGGCTTCATCCTCGGCGCCTCGACGCGGGGCGTGCTGGTCGGGCTGGTGACTTGGGCGGCGGTGATGCCCTTCGCCCATCTGGGCGCGCCGCATCCGTGGGCGATCGCCTATTACGGCTTGGCGGCCTGTGTGGTGATGGCCTGCCTGGGGGTGCTGGCGGGCCTGTGGTCGGTGAAGTTCGATCACATGGCGACGGTGACCAACTTCGTGATCCTGCCCCTGACCTTCCTGTCCGGCACCTTCTATTCGATCGACCGCCTGCCGGAGCCTTTCCGCGGCCTGAGCCGGTTCAACCCCTTCTTCTATCTGATCGACGGCTTCCGCTACGGCTTCGTCGACCGCGCCGAAGGGCCGCTCATGGCCGGTGGCCTGTTCGTGCTGGGAGTCACGGTGGTGCTGATCCTGGCGGTCTGGCGCCTGTTCGGCTCAGGCTACCGGCTCAAGTCCTGAGCTAGTTCGACGCCTGCTGCTGGCGCCAGTCGGCGGCGGTGGCCACATACAGCCTCACCGAGTCCGCATAGCGCCGTCCCTGGGCCAGGGCGTAGGCCTGCCGCGTCTCCGACAGCCGCCGCTCGGACTGGGTCACGTCCAACAGATTGCCGCCCCCGTTCTGATAGGCGAAGCGGGTGTTCTTCAGGTCCGCCTCGGCCACCTGGCGCGCCTGGTCCTGGGCGGCGATGGCCTGGTCGTCGCTGGCCAGGGCCTGCATCACGTCCGCCACCTGGGTGAAGGCGGTCAGCACGGTCTGCTGGTACTGGGCCAATGACGCCTTGGCGGCGGCCTCGGCGGCGTGCTGCTGGGCCTTCAGAGCGTTGCGGCCGAAGATCGGGACGTTCACGGACGGGCCAACATTCCAGCCGGAGAAGTCGTAGCTGAAGATCTTCTCGGGGGTCAGGCTGGTCTGGGTCAGGCCGGCGTTGAGCTTGACGTCAGGATAGAGCTTGGCCGCCTGCACCCCGATGTTGGCGGTGGCGGCGTGCAGGTCCGCCTCGGCGGCCAGGATGTCGGGGCGCCGGCGCACCAGTTCGGAGGGCAGCTCCACCGGGATGGAGGCGGGCAGCTTCAGAGCGGCGAGATCGAAGTCGGGTGCGGTCCAGTCGGCGGGGGCGTGGCCGACCAGCAGGGCCAGGGCGTGGCGGGCCTGGGCCAGCTGACGTTCGAGGTCGGGCAGTTGAGCCTGATCTTGCACCATCTCGGCGCGGGCCGAGACCTGGGCGGCGGGGGCGGCGGCGCCCCCGGCTTCCAGCTTCTTGATGAAGTCGATGTTCTTCTGGTCCTCGTCGATCACGCTCCTGACCGCTGCGATCTGGGCGCGCAGGGTGGCGATCTGCACCGCCTGCATGGCGACGTTGCCGGTCAGGGTCAGATAGGCGGCCTTGGCGCGATAGCCCTGCGCCGCAGCCATCGCCCGCGCGTCTTCCAGCTGCCGATGACGCCCGCCGTAGAGGTCCAAGTCGTAGGAGATGTTCCCGCCGATCGAGTACTGGGCGATGGTCGGGCTGGGGAAGCCCTGGAAGCCGAAGGCGGCGGCGTTGACCTTGGTCTCCTGGACGAAGGCGGCCAGATTGCCCTCCGGCTGCAACCCGCCCTTGGCCGCGCTGGCGGCTTCACGCGCCTGGGTCAGGGCGGCGTCGGCCTGGGCCAGGGTCGGACTGTCGCTGAGCGCCTGACCGATCACGCGGTCCAGGTCCGGCGAGCCGAAAGCTCGCCACCAGCCGCCTATGGCCTCGGCGCTGTCCGACAGCTGCGGGACCTTGGACGCGGTGTCGCCCTGCATGGCGTAGCCGGTGGTCTTGGGCGCGGCGGGGACCTGGTACTCGGGCCCGACGGCGGCGCAGGCCGACAGAGCGAGCGCGGAGACGGCCGCAAGAGCGATCGTTCTATTCATGGGCGACATTGGCGGGGTCCGGTTTGGCGGCGGCGGCGCGCGGCGCCTTCATCAGGAACAGCAGGGGCACCACGGCGATGGTGATGATCAGCATCAGTTTGAAGTCGTCGATATAGGCGACCATGGCCGACTGGCGGGTGATCTCGCCGTTGAGCGCGGCGGCGCCGGCGATGGTCGAGGGGTTCATGGCGGCGGGCAGCTGGGCGAGGTTGGGATCGCCCGCGTTGATATGGCCGACCAGACCCGCATGGACGGTCTCGACATTGTTGGTCTGCAGCGCCTCGACGATGGAGATGCCGGCGCTGGAGCCGAGATTGCGCACCAGGGTGAAGACCGACGAACCCTCGGCCCTATAGATTGGATTGAGGCTGGCGAAGGCCAGGGAGGTCAGGGGCACGAAGATCAGGCCGGTGCCCAGGCCCTGGATCACCGCGCTGATCACCAGCGGGGTCGAGGTCATGTCCAGGGAGAACTTGCTCATCTGCCAGGCCGACAGGCCGCTCAGGAACAGGCCGATCGCCACCAGTAGGCGGGAATCCACCCGGCCCACCAGCTGACCGACGATGAACATTGCGGCGAAGGCGCCCAGCCCTCGAGGCATCATGACCAGGCCGGTGGTGACCACCGGATAGCCCATCAGCACCTCCAGCATCGCCGGCAGCAGGGCCATGCTGGAATAGAGCAATATACCCAGGAAGAAGCCGACCACCGTGGCCACCACGAAGCTGCGGTCGCGCATCAGGGCCCGGTCGAAGAAGGGGTTCTTGGCGGTCAGCGACTGCACGGTGAAGAGGTAGAGGGCGGTGGCCGCGACGACGCCTTCGGTCCAGATTTCCTTGGAGCCGAGCCAGTCCTGGGTCGGGCCCCGGTCCAGCATCAGCTGGAAGGCGCCGATGAAGATCACCAGGCAGCCGAAGCCGAAGAAGTCGAACGGCTTGGGGATGTCGTGCTTGTTGTTGGAAATGAACATCCACACCCCCGTGTAGGCCAGGATGCCGATCGGGATGTTGATGAAGAAGACCCAGCGCCAGCTGTAGTTGTCGGTCAGCCAGCCGCCCAGCGCCGGGCCCATGATCGGACCCAGGAGCGCGCCAGCGCCCCACATGGCCATGGCCTGGCCGTGTTTGCTGGGCGGATAGATGTCCAGCAGGATCGCCTGCGACAGCGGCACCACGACCGCGCCC
>CAIYVC010000117.1 GCA_903929535.1 uncultured Caulobacteraceae bacterium
GAAGCGGTTGAGCGTTGGGTTGTCGACCGCGAAGCCGCCCCACAGCCAGGTGGTGATGCCCTTGCCGACGATGGGCAGGGCGCCGAACAGGTTGGTGATCACCACCGCGCCGTAATACGACATCTGACCCCAGGGCAGGACATAGCCCATGAAGCCGGTCGCCATCATCAGCAGGTAGATGATGCAGCCGAGGATCCAGAGGATCTCGCGCGGGGCCTTGTAGGAGCCGTAATAGACGCCCCGCAGGATGTGGATGTAGACGGCCAGGAAGAACATCGAGGCGCCGGTGGCGTGGATATATCGAAGCATCCAGCCGTGGTTCACGTCGCGCATGATGCCTTCGACGCTGTTGAAGGCGAGATCGGCGCTGGGCACATAGTGCATCGCCAGGACCACGCCGGTGACGATCTGGATGCCCAGGCACATGGCCAGGATGCCGCCGAAGGTCCACCAGTAGTTCAGGTTCCGCGGGGTCGGGAAGTCGATGAAGCTGTCCCAGCCGAGGCGGATGATCGGCAGGCGCGAGTCCAGCCAGCGGGTGAAGCCGGTCTTCGGCTCGTAGGTCGAATGTTGTCCGCTCATGATCAGCCGATCTTGATCTTGGTGTCGGAAAGGAAGGCGTAGGTCGGGACCGGCAGGTTCAGCGGCGCGGGGCCCTTACGGATGCGGCCGGAGGTGTCGTAGACCGAACCGTGGCAGGGGCAGAGCCACCCCCCGTAATCGCCGCCGCCGAAGTTGGGCACGCAGCCCAGATGGGTGCAGACGCCGACCAGGATCAGCCATTGCGACTTGCCGTCCTTGTGGCGGCTGGCGTCAGTGGCGGGGTCCTTCATGGAGGCGGTGTCGTCCTTGACCGCCTCGGCGATCTCCTTGGCCGTGCGGTAGCGCACGAACACCGGCTTGCCTTGCCATTTGACGACCACCTGCTGGCCCTCGACCACCTTGGAGATGTCGAACTCGATGGAGGCCAGGGCGAGCACGTCGCCCGAGGGGTTCATCTGATCGACCAGGGGCCACACCGCTGAGCCGACAGCGCCGGCCGCGGCGGCAACGCCCGCGATGTGGATGAAGTCGCGGCGGCTGTGGTCGCCGTCGTGAGGGGTCGTGTCCAGGACGGTGTTCGCCACCTTAGATCACCTTTGACTTGATGCAGCCCGTCGGGGAGAGCGGGCTGGAGATCGACAGCGCCCCTTGCGGGGTCTTAGAGAGAAGTCGCCGGGGGTTGTATGCCGCGAGCGCGGCCTCGCCGCAATCTCGCAGGTGCGAACGCCGCCCCAGCGCCTATGTGACGGACCGCTTAGAATGCGTTTGGCCCTTTTTCAACCTGACATTCCGCAAAACCTGGGCGCCGCCCTGCGATTGACTGCCTGTATGGCGGTTCCGCTGGACGTGATCGAGCCCTGCGCCTTCCCTTTGACCGACAAATCCCTCAAGCGCGCGGCCCTGGACTACGGCGAGACGTCGCAGGTGACGCTGTTTTCCGGCTGGACCGCTTTTCTGGAGGCGCGGGCGCGCCAAGAAGGTCGGCTGATTCTTTTTACGACCAAGGGCGCCCAGCCCTATCACCGTTTCGATTTTCAGCCGGGCGACACCCTGTTGTTCGGCCGCGAGAGCGCGGGGGCGCCCGAAGAGGTGCATGCGGCGGCCCAGGCGCGGCTGCTGATTCCGCTGGCGCCGGGGATGCGGTCGCTGAACGTGATCAACGCGGCCTCGATGGCGCTGGGCGAGGCGCTGCGCCAGACCGGTTCATTTCCGGGCGAGGGGATTTGATGCAGGCCAATTTGTCGGCGCGCCCGCAGCCCTTATAAGACCGCCATGACCGTTTCCGCCCCGACCGCTTCCGAGACCGTGCTGGACGAACGCAAGGCCCGCGCCCGCGCCTGGTTCGAATCGCTGCGCAGCCGCATCTGCACCGCCTTCGAGGCGCTGGAGGATAGCGTCAGCCCCACGCTCTACCCGGGCGAAGCCGGCCGCTTCACCTTCAAGCCCTGGAGCCGCGAAGAGGGCGGCGGCGGGGTGATGGGCATGATGTACGGCCGCTTCTTCGAGAAGGTCGGGGTGCATGTCTCCACCGTCCACGGCACCTTCACGCCGGAATTCGCCAAGACCATGCCCGGCGCCGAGGAGGATCCGCGCTTCTTCGCCACCGGCGTCAGCCTGATCGCCCACATGCAGTCGCCGCGCGTCCCGGCGGTCCACATGAACACCCGCTACATCTGCACGACCCAGGGCTGGTTCGGCGGCGGCGGCGACCTGACGCCTCTGCTGGACTACCAGCGCCATCAGGACTTCCCCGACGCCGAGGCCTTCCACGCCGCCATGCAGGCCGCCTGCGACGCCCACGACCCGGACTGGCACGCCAAGTACAAGGCTTGGTGCGACGAGTACTTCTTCCTGCCTCACCGCAACGAGCCGCGCGGCGTCGGCGGCATCTTCTACGACCGGCATGACTCCGGCGATTTCGAAAAGGACTTCGCCTTCACCCGCGATGTCGGCGAGGCCTTCCTCGGCGTCTACCCCGGCATCATCGCCGGCCGCGCGCCCGAGCCCTGGACGCCCGAAGAGCGCGAGGAGCAGCTGGTGCGCCGGGGCCGCTACGTCGAGTTCAACCTGCTCTACGACCGGGGCACGACGTTCGGCCTGAAGACGGGCGGCAACGTGGAGTCGATCCTCAGCTCGATGCCGCCGGTGGTGAAGTGGCCGTAGGCCGCCAACCCTAGTCGAACAGCTTCGACACCGACTCTTCGTTGGCGATCCGGCGGATCGCTTCGCCCATCAGGGGGGCGATGGAGACGTGGCGCACCTTGTTGCAGCCGGTGACCAGATCCGCCGCTTCGATCGAGTCGGTGATCACCAGTTCCTTCAGCACCGACTTGGACACCCGCTCGCAGGCCGCGCCCGACAGCACCCCGTGGGTGACGTAGGCGGAGACTTCCGAGGCCCCCTTGTCGATCAAGGCTTTGGCGGCGTTGCAGAGGGTGCCGGCGCTGTCGACGATGTCGTCGAACAGGATGCAGTGGCGGCCGCGGATGTCGCCGATGATGTTCATCACCTCGCTCTCGCCCGGACCCGAGCGGCGCTTGTCGACGATGGCGAGGTCGGCGTTCAGCCGCTTGGCCAGGGACCGTGCGCGCACCACGCCGCCGACGTCCGGCGAGACGATCATCAGGCTCTCGTGGTCCGGGTAGTGGGCGCGGATGTCGTCGGCCAGCACCGGCGAGGCCAGCATGTTGTCGGTAGGGATGTCGAAGAAGCCCTGAATCTGGCCGGCATGCAGGTCCATGGTCAGGACGCGGTCGGCGCCGGCGCGGGTGATGATGTTGGCCACCAGCTTGGCCGAGATGGGCGTGCGGCCGCCGGTCTTGCGGTCCTGCCGGGCGTAGCCGAAGTAGGGCATCACCGCCGTGATCCGCTTGGCCGAGGCCCGGGTCAGGGCGTCGATGCAGATCAGCAGTTCCATCAGGTTGTCGTTGGCCGGGAACGAGGTCGACTGGATGACGAACACGTCCTCGCCGCGCACGTTTTCCTCGATGACGACGAACACCTCGTTGTCGGCGAACCGCCGCACCTGGGCGACCGTCAGCGGCGTATCGAGGAAGTCCGCGATCGCCGTGGCCAGCTTGCGGTTGGAATTGCCGGCGAGAAGCTTCATCGGGACCTCGTCAGTTTCACGGCGGCTTCTAGCAGGGGAGGCGCGGGCGGCAAGAGCTTTGCCGGATCATCGGTCGATCACGATGGCTGAAAGCAGGCGTCCGTAGTCGGCCTCGCCGCGCAGAACCACGCGGCGGTTGGAAAAGAACAGGTCTTCTTCGGCGCAGGTGTCGCGCTCGATCCACTCGGCCTCCGCCACGCCCGCCTGCTCCAGGCGCCAGAGCACGAAGCGGGGCAGATCGAACTGGCATTTGCCCAGACGGCCAGGACCGAAGAATCGCTCAGACCCCGGCGCTTCAGCCGCGAAATGATCACGGTAGTCCTCGCCGACCTCGTACGACGCCTGGGCGATGCAGGGGCCGATGGCGGCGACGATCCGCTCGCGCCGGGCGCCTTGGGCCTCCATGGCCTGCACAGCCGATTCGACCATGCCGCCGAGCGCGCCCTTCCAGCCGGCATGAGCCGCGCCGACGACGCGCGCCTCGGGGTCGGCGAACAGGATCGGCGTGCAGTCCGCCGACAGGGCCCCGCAAGCGAGCCCAGGGGTGCGGGTGACCACGCCGTCGGCCTGGGGCCGCTCGGTCCAGGGGGCGTCCACAGCGACCGCCAGGGTGGAATGGATCTGGTAGCAGGTGAGCAGGGCGTCAGGCTTTACGCCGAGGGCCGCTGCGGCGCGGGCGCGGTTCTCCTGCACGGCGGCGGGATCGTCCTTGGAGCCGACGCCGACGTTGAGGCTGTCGTAGACGCCCTGGGACACGCCGCCCTGGCGCGTGAAGAAGGCGTGGCGCACCCCGGCGATCCGGCTCAGCAGCGGCGATTGCAGGGTGGGGGGAGGCGTCATGGCGTCTCAAAACCAGGCGGAATCAGGCGCGCAGTATGCAGCGCCAGGGCCTTGAACAGCGAGCCCATCTGATCGGCGCCGGTCAGGCGTTCCAACTGGCGTTCGATGACATCCGCGCGGGCGGGGTGGGCGCGCATCAGGGCTTGGGCCCGTTCGGTGATCCCCAGGCGCAGCAGCAGTTCGGTCTGGGTCAGGATCGGCGCGGCCTCGGCGCCCGCCCCACGCGCGGCGGCGGCCACGGCGGGGAAGTCGGCGTGGATGGTCAGGTCGGCCTCGCCCGGCGTCTCCAGCGGCGAGAGCTTGCGGTGGCCCTTCAGCGCCTGGAGGGTGTCGCCGAAGCCCGGCGTGTCGCGGCCGTAGTCGATCAGCAGGGCCGCGCCGCCCTGGCGGGCCAGCAGGGCCCCAAGCTCCGCGCCGAAGGCCTCCTGGGCGGCGGAGACCTCCAGCACCGATCCGGGCTCGGCGTCCGGCAGCACCCGGTCCAGGGGACGTGTGGCCAGCCCGAAGGCCAGGGCGCCGGCCTCGTCCAGCCCGACCATGCGCTCGGCCCATCCGCGTTCCGTGCGCACAAATTGGCGGGCGGGCAGACAGTCGAGCAGTTCGTTGGACAGCAGGATCAGCGGCGCGTCAGCGGGAAGGGCGGCGAGGGCGCCGATCCAGGTCGGCTCAAGAGGGCCGTCGGTCAGGCGCTGGCGCTGCGCATCGATCAGGGGGCCGCTGGTCTCGATCAGATAAAGCCGCGCCGCCGCCAGGAAGCCGGGCGCCAGCCGCGCGGCGCGCAGCACGTCGCCGATCAGGGTCCCATCGCCCGGCCCCGCCTCCACCAGCAGGAAGGGGCTGGGATTGCCCAGCCGCATCCAGGTCTCCACCGCCCACAGCCCCAGCAGCTCGCCGAACATCTGCGAGACCAGGGGGGCGGTGATGAAGTCGCCTTCGCGGCCCAGGGCCGGGCGCGTGGCGTAGTAGCCGTCCCGCGGATCGTGCAGGCAGGCCAGCATATACTGAGCGACGGTCAGGGGTCCCTCGGCGGCGATCTGCGCCTTGAGCCGCTGCTCCAGACTCATTCGGCGGCGGAGGCCTCAGCGGCGGCTTCATCGTCCACCGGCGCGGGGGGCTTCTTCAGACCCCGCCAGACCAGCCAGGCGCCGATCAGGAACATCGGGATCGACAGCATCATCCCCATGGTCAGGCCCAGCGGGAAGTCGGGCATCTGGGCGTCGGGCTGGCGCACGTTTTCCAGGCTGATGCGGACCAGGGCATAGCCCATCAGGAACAGGCCGGTGATGGCGCCTTCGCGCGGCAGCCATTTGGCTTTGTGGGTCGCCCAGCGCAGCACCAGGAACAGAGCCAGACCCTCCAGGGTCGCTTCGTAGAGCTGGCTCGGGTGGCGGGTGAACAGGCCGGCAGGGCAATCACCGCCGTTCATCTGGGCGATGCGCTTGTTGCAGAACACCATGCCCCAGGGGAGGTTGGTGGGCCGTCCCCAGAGCTCGCCGTTGATGAAGTTGGCGATGCGGCCGAAGAACAGGCCGATCGGCACCGCGGGCGCCACGACGTCGGCCACCCGCAGCGGAACAAGCTTGTTGGCCATCGCGAAGCCCACCAGGGCCAGGGTCACGCCGATCAGGCCGCCGTGGAAGGACATGCCGCCGTGCCAGACCCGGATGATCTCCATCGGGTCCGCCATCATGCTCTTGAAGTCGTAGAACAGGACATAGCCGACCCGCCCGCCGAGAATGACGCCCAGCGTGATCCACAGGATCAGGTCGTCGATCTGCAGCGCGGTCATGGTCGGGCGCGAGCCCTGCCAGAGCTTGGCGTTGCGCAGCAGGCCGACCCCGTAACGCCAACCCAGCAGGATGCCCGCCACATAGGCCAGGGCGTACCAGCGGATCGCGATCGGGCCGAGATGGATCAGGACGGGATCGAATTCTGGGAAGATCACGGGCGGCTCTGGCTACGGGAGCAAAGGGACTGGCCGCAGGTTTAGCAGGCCCTTGGCCGATGCGGCGCCCCCTTTGCGATGAAGCTCCACAATGATGCGCTGCAACGCAGCCCTTCGCTTTCGCCGGGCGTTTCCCATATACAGAGGCAAGACCGCGCTTTGACGGACCCACCGAGATGCAGACGCAGAACCCTTTCCTGGACGAATTCGCCAAGCTTACCACCGCCGCCATGGGCATCGCCCAGGCCGCCGGGGAAGAAGCCAAGGCCGCCATGCGCGCCCAGGCCGACAAGCTCGCCGCCGAGTTCGATCTGGTCCGCCGCGACGAATACGAGGCCTTGAAGGCCGAGGTTACGGCCCTGCGCGAGGCGGTCGCCGCCCTGTCCGAAAAGGCGGCAAAACCTAAGAAAGCCGCCAAAACCGACGGTTGAGACGCCGGCCCCGAAGCGGACTACCCTCTTAGTTGCGTCTCTGATTCCCTTCCCCGCTCCGCTTTGGACCAGGAGCGCGGTCGGCTCTGCAAGGAACGGCCATTCATGGATACGCCTCAACCGGAAGAAGACGACGTCGACTTCGCCATGGATCCGCTCGATGTGATCGAGCATGTCCTGTCGGCGGAGAACCTGACGTTCGACCGGACCGAGGACGGCGACTTGGCCTTCACCCTGGCCGGCGACTGGAAGGACTACGAGCTGTGGTTTGCCTGGCGGCCCGAGGCCGACTGCCTGCAGCTGTGCCTGTCTCTGGACATCCGCGCCAAGAAGCCCCGCCGCCCAGCAGCCCACACCATGCTGTCGCTGATCAACCAGCGCGTCTGGCTCGGCCATTTCGAGGTCTGGGCCGAGGACGGCGAAGTGGTGTTCCGCCATGCCATGGCCCTGCCCACCGGCGAGCGCCCGACCCTAGCTCAGGCCGCTTCGATGATCGACGCGGCGGTGGAGGCGGCTGACCGCTTCTATCCGGCCTTCGACTTCCTGCTCAACGGCGGCAAGTCGCCTGAGGACGCCATCTCGGCCTGCATGTTCGAGACGGTTGGCCAGGCCTAGGCCAAAGGCCTAAGTTCGGCGCATGAACGAGATCACACCGATCCTGCTGCTCGGGGCCGGCCGCATGGGCGGCGCCCTAATCGAAGGCTGGAAGCGCACCGACGCCTTCCCGCAGGTCGACCTGATGGCGGTGGAGCCTCATCCGTCCTTTGTCCTGGCCGCCTCCGACGTGCTGCTCAATCCGCCGGAGCTCTATTACAGCCGCGCGCGCACCGTGCTTCTGGCAGTCAAACCCCAGGTCTGGAAGGCCGCGGCGGCTCAATACGCAGACCTGCTGGCCGATGACGCGGTGATCGTGTCGATCATCGCCGGGGTCAGCGCCGCCGACATCGCCGAGGCTTTCGGCGGGCGGCGGGTCGCGCGGATCATGCCGACCACGGCGGTCGCCATCGCCAAGGGCACGGCCTCGATCTACGCCGCCGATCCGGCCGTCCGGGCCCGCGCCCACGCGCTGTTCGAGCCGGTGGCTACGGTGGTCGACCTGAAGGATGAGGCGCTGATGCACGCCGCCACCGGCGTGTCCGGCTCTGCGCCGGCCTATCTCTACGCCTTCGTCGAGGCTCTGGAGGCGGCGGGGGTCACCGCCGGCCTGCCCCGTAACGCCGCGCAGCAGCTGGCCCGCGCCACCATCGCTGGAGCGGCGGCCCTGCTGGCCGACAGCGGCGAGGAGCCCGGCGAACTGCGCAGGCAGGTGACCTCGCCCGGCGGCACGACCCAGGCGGCGCTAGAGGTGCTGATGGGCGAGGGCGGTCTCGGGCCTCTGCTGGAGCAGGCCGTGGCGGCCTGCATCAAGCGGTCCAAGGAACTGGCGGGCTAGCCCTCGCTGGCCTTGCGCCGATCATAGGCGAAGCCGCCTTCGCCGTGTTTGCCGATGCTCTCGAAGCGGCCTTCCTCGGCCTTGTTGAAATACTGCGAGGCGACCAGCCAGGCCTTCACCGGCCTGAGCGCGCCCAGGCAGCCGACGATCAGCATCGGGAATGTGGTGGCGAAATGCACCCAGACCGGCGGGTGCACAGCGACTTCCAGCCAGGCGAACCATGTGATCACGGCGATGCCGACGGCGGTCATGACGAAGAAGGCAGGCCCGTCCGCCGGATCGGCGAAGCCATAGTCCAACCCGCACTCACCGCACTGTTTGGCCAAGGTCAGGAAGCCGGAGAACAGCTTGCCTTCGCCGCAGCGCGGACAGCGGCAATGCATGCCGGCCCAGATGGGGGAGGGCGGACCGTAGGTCAGGGTGCTCATGGCGCTCTCTCGCATACAATCAACTGATTGATACATACAATAATATATTAATGTATGTAATTTCGCGGCCATTGGCAACAACCCCCAGCGCGACCTATGGATTTCCCATGAGCCAGCCGGACGGACCCTGGAGCAGACTACCGCCTGCGCCGCCGAAAGGGCGTCCCGTCCGAGGGAATCTGCATATCGGCTGGTGGCTGGGTGCGATCGCCGGCCTTTGCGCCGTTCTCTACGGCCTCAGCCGGCTTTTTCCAGGGCGGCTGACGAGTGGCGAGGACTGGGCGAGCGTCTCGCAAGGCGTACTGGTGGTCGCCTTCGTGCTGGCCGGGGTGATGTCGCGGCGGTTGCAGGCGAAGAAGCTGGCGCGCGACGTAGCCATCTGGACGGCGGTCGTCCTGCTGGGCGTGCTGCTTTACAGCTTCCGGGGCCAGATCGGCGCGGCGGGGGACCGGATCCGCTCGGAGATCGCGCCGAGCTATCCTGTGGCCTCGGCGGCCAAGGAGATGATGATCACCAGGGATGCCGACGGCGGCTACTCCGTGACCGGGAATGTGAACGGTCACGCGGTCCGTTTCGTGGTGGACACCGGGGCCAGCGACATTGTTCTCAGCCCCGCCGACGCCCAGCGGGCGGGCGTGGACACAGCCGCCCTGGCCTTCACCAAGTCGGTCGAAACCGCCAATGGCCCCGGCCTTGGCGCGCCCTACACGGCCGGCCAATTCAGCATTGGTTCGATCCAATTGAGCGATGTGCCGATGTCGGTGAACAAGGCGCCGATGAGCAGTTCGCTGCTGGGCATGACCTTCTTCAACCGCCTGCAGTCTTTCCGCTTTGAAGACAACAAGCTCTATCTGAAACCGAAGGCCTAACCCGGCAGGCGCACTACGGCGCGAAGGCCGCCCATTGGGCTGCGGTCCAGGGTCACGTCGCCGCCGTGGCCGCGGGCCATGTCGCGGGCGATGGCGAGGCCGAGGCCGACGCCCTTTTCGTTCTGGTTGCGCGCCTCATCCAGGCGGCTGAAAGGTCGGAAGGCCTCCTCGTAGCGCTCGGGCGGGATACCGGGGCCATTGTCGTCCACCAGGATTTCGACGCCGCCCTGGGCGCCAGGCCGGGCGGCGACCTCGACCCGCTCGCCGTGGACCGCCGCGTTCATCACCAGGTTGGAGATGGCTCGCTTGAAGGCGTTGGGCCGCACCGAGGTGGTCAGGGCCGGGTCGATGTCGACGCTGACCTGGGCGCCGGCCCGTTTGGCGCCCTCGGACACCTCCTCGATCAGGCCGCGTACGCGCACGGTCTCGACGCTCTCGCCGCCCTGGCCTCGGGCGAAGGCGAGGTATTCGTCGATCATGTGCTCCATCTCGGCCAGATCGAGCTTCATCTCCTCCAGGCGCGGGCTGGGCTCGGCGAGAGCCAGCTCCAGCTTCAGCCGGGTCAGGGGCGTGCGCAGATCGTGGCTCACGGAAGCCAGCAGGGCGGTGCGCTGCTCGATGTGACGCTGCAGCCGTTCCTTCATGTCGAGGAAGGCCTGAGCGGCCTGGCGCACCTCGCGCGCGCCGTGCGGCTTGAAGTCGACCTCGCCGCCGCGCCCGAAGGCCTCCGCCGCCTCGGCCAGCCGTTCGATAGCCCGCACCTGATTGCGGATGAACAGCAGCGCCACACTGGTCAGCACCAGGGTCGCCCCGGCCATCCACATGACGAAGACGTGGCCCTGGGTGGCGAAGGCGCGGTCGCGCGGGGCGATGATGCGCAACACTCCCTGCTTCACTTTCACCCGGATATCGACGTAGGCGGGGT
Source organism: uncultured Caulobacteraceae bacterium (assembly GCA_903929535.1). Taxonomy (GTDB): domain Bacteria; phylum Pseudomonadota; class Alphaproteobacteria; order Caulobacterales; family Caulobacteraceae; genus BOG-938. Next base: position 10,523 of record CAIYVC010000117.1, read on the forward strand.
AGCGGGTGGTGTCGAACCAGAAGGGGTCGTTGAGCCGGTCCGACAGGGCCTGGTTCAGCGAGCGGTCGATAGCCTCGAAATAGTTGAAGCGTTCACGCTTGGGCAGGACGGTGCGGCCCGGCTGCAGCACGATCGACAGGTCGAGAGATTGCTCCGCCCGATCGGCGATGCGGGCCAGGGAGGCGGGGCTGGGGTCCTGCTTGTAGCTGTCGACGGCCCAGGCGACGTCGCCGGCCAGGCCCTCGGACAAGCGGCTGGTCACGGTCTGCCAGTTGGCGTCGAAGAACACCCAGGTGACGGCCAGCTGCATCACCGCGATGGGCAGGACGATGATCAGCAGGGAGCGGCCGAACAGGGTGGCCGGCAGGCGCCGCTTCAGGGCGCGCGGAACGAGCCTGCGGATCGCGCGGCTAAGTCTCATCGGGGGCCAGCATATAGCCGATCCCGCGCACCGTCTGCAGATAGCGGGGGTTCTTGGGGTCCGCCTCGATCTTGCGGCGCAGGCGGGTCACGTGAATGTCGACCGCGCGGCCGGCGCCGTCGGCGACCTCGGGGATCGGTCCGGCGCCCTGGGCTAGCTCCAGCCGGTCCACGGCGGCGTGGGGGGTCTGGGCCAGGCGGCGCAGCAGGTTGGTTTCAGCCTCGGTCAGGCGCACCGGCGCCTCGTCGCAGAAGAGCTCGCCACGGCTCATGTCGAAGGCGCAGCGGCCCAGCGACAGCCGCTCGGCGACGCGGGCCCGCCGGCCGCCGGTGCGGCGCAGGATGGCCTCGATGCGCAGCAGCAGCTCCTGCGGGTCAAAGGGCTTGGGCAGGTAGTCGTCGACCCCGCTGGTCAGGCCCTCGATGCGGTCCTCCGCCAGGCCCCGCGCGGTCAGCATCAGGATCGGGGTCTGGGCCTTGGCGCCGCCCTCGGCCCTCAGCGCGCGGGTCAGGCTGAGGCCGTCCTCGCCCGGCATCATCACGTCCAGGATCATCAGGTCGAAATCCAGCACGTTGAGCATGCGCCGCGCGCCCGCCGCGTCGGGCGCGCCGGTGACGCGGAACCCCGCCCGGGCCAGGTACTCCTTGAGCAGGTCCCGGATACGGTCGTCGTCGTCGACCACGAGCAGATGGCGCTCGCTCATTCGGCATCCTCAGACGCGCCGATCTGCAGGCGCGAGCCGGCCACCGCCGTCAGGATGCGCCGCGCGCCGGGCACCTGATCCAGGCCCCCGGTGCGGTAGGCCAGGGCCAGGTGGGCGCGCAGGCGCTCGGAGACCCGCGCCTCGAACACGCGACCCTCGGCGGTTAGCTGGGCGGGTTTGCGCCGCCCGTCATTCTTGCCGTGGACCTTCTCGACATAGCCGGCCTTCTCCAGATCGGTCAGGACGCGGCTGGCGCCCTGCTTGGACAGGCCCGTGAGCTGGGCCAGTTCCTGCACCCCGATTCCGGGCCGCCGCTTCAGTAACAGGGCCGCGCGATAGTGGCCGCGCCCCAGGCCCGACGGGTGTCCCTGCAGCGCCGCTTCCGCCGTCGACCACAGCGCCGCCTCGGCCAGGACGAACAGCTCCACCGAGGCGTCCAGCTCTTCCTCGCGCAGGATCAGGCGCGTGTCTGTGGTCATTGTGCCGGGACTTTCACGCGGTTGACGCTGCCCTTTGTCGGGGGTCTAAGGGCCGGACGGAAGGAGTATTTCACGATGTCTCTACTGCCCTACGACGATCGCGACGGCTGGATCTGGCTGGACGGGGAATTTGTGCCCTGGCGCGAGGCGAAGGTGCACGTACTGACTCACGCGCTGCATTACGCCTCGGCGGTATTCGAGGGCGCGCGGATGTACAATGGGACGATCTATAAGCTCCAGGAGCATTCCGAACGCCTGCGCCGCTCCGCCAACATCCTCGACTTCGAGGTTCCCTACAGCGTGGAGGAACTCAACCGCGCTAGCAAGGAAACCGCCGCCAAGATGGGGCTGGAGAACTGCTACCTGCGCCCGATCGCCTGGCGCGGGCCGGAAGCGATCGGCGTGTCGGCCCAGGCCACCAAGATCCACACCTGCATCGCGGCGTGGGATTGGCCCAGCTACTTCAAGCCGGAAGAGCGCGCCAAGGGTATCCGCCTGACCCGCGCCCGCTACAGCCGCCCGGCGCCCTTCACCGCCCCGACCGAAAGCAAGGCGGCGGGCCTCTACATGATCTGCACCATCTCCAAGCATGTCGCGGAGAAGGAAGGTTATGCCGACGCCCTGATGCTGGACTGGCGCGGCTATGTGGCGGAATCCACGGGCGCCAACATCTTCCTGGTGCGCGACGGGGCCATCCACACGCCCACGCCGGACTGCTTCCTCAACGGCCTGACCCGCCAGTCGGTGATCGCTCTCGCAAAGCGCAAGGGCGTGGAAGTGATCGAGCGTCACATCCACCCCGATGAGCTGGCCACCTTCAACGAGGTGTTCCTGACCGGCAGCGCGGCGGAAGTAACCCCGGTATCGGAGATCGCCGAGCATCGCTTCAAGCCCGGCAACATCACGCTGGACCTGATGGAAGAGTATTCCCAGATGGTCAGGGGCGAGCTGGAGCCGGTAGCGCTCTAAGCGCTCTTTCGGAAATACGCGTGCGAGCGGCCGCGGCGGCCATCAGCCGCGGCTGCAGCCGTGCGACTTGCGCCAACAGCATTTGACCCCAAGGCCGCACCATCGCCTGGGATAGGATCGTCGCGCCCAGAACCTGGGGTGCAAGGTCGCGCGCCAGGCGGCTTTGATAGGTCTGAGCGCTTTGCCCCGCCAGATAGGCGCCGGCGGCGGCGTGGGCGCTGTGCAGGGCGATGGCGAGGCCGTCTCCGGCGAAGGACGGGATCACCGCCGCCTGGTCGCCAAGACGCCAGAGCCCGCCTGACGACAACTGCACATGGCCATAGGGGATGGCGGCGATGGCCAGAGGTTTGGGCCAGAGCATTTCGGCGTCTGTCAGCCGTTCTTTCAGCAGCGGGCAAGCCGCGCGCATGGCCTCCACCAACGCGGTCCAGGCCTGGCCTTCGGGCAGGGATCGGCGGCGCACCAGCAGGCACAGATTGGCCAGTCCGTCTTCGATCGGCTCAAGCCCAGCATAGCCGCCAGGGAACAGCATCAGCTCAACATGCCCGTCCAACGCCGCCGCCTGAGCGGGCTGAAGGCGCAGGTGCATCTTGAAGCCGATCAGGTCGCCCTGCAGACCTTCCGGGCGTTTCCAGCCCTTGAGGTCGTGCTTCCCGACCGCGAGGAAGGCCGCGTCGGCGTCGATGGCGCCCGCTTCGCCCAAATCCGCCCGCCAGCCCGCGCTGATTGGGGCTAGCCCACGCGCCCGGACGCCCCGGCGCAGGTCGACGCCCGCCTTCTCGGCCAGTTGCAGCAGCGCCTCGTCCAGGCGACGGCGCGACAGGCTGAAGGCCGGGAAGGGCAGGGCGATGTCGGTGACGCCGCGCTTGTCCGCCAGCCGCGCCCGGCGGATCGGGACCGCTCCTAGCGCGCCGAGATCGAGGCCGATCTGGGCGAGATAGGCCGCCGCCTCATGGCTGATGAACTCGCCGCAGACCTTGTCGTGGGCACCGGTCTCCCGCTCCAGCAGGGTCACCGAGCGCCCCGCCCGCGCCAGCAGGATCGCCGCCGCCGCGCCCGCCGGGCCGCCGCCGATGACCAGGGCCTCGGTCACGCACGGACCCGCGACACGCACAGGCGGAAGGGGAACCAGGGCTCGACGCGGGCCTGGCGGATGTCGGCCCGCTTCAGCAGATCGCTCCAGTCTTTCGGGCTGAAGGCGCGGCTGATCGAGACCGGGCCGTCGTGCCGCACCAAGGGGTGCCAGCGCATCAGGCTGCTCAACAGGGAGAAGCCATAATAGCTGAAAGAATGTCGCAACAAGTCATTGACGAACCACCCAATTCTGGCGTTCGCCTCCTGCCATTCAAGGAACCGCAAAAGGGTCTCGTCGTCCAGGTGGTGGGTGAACAGGGACGAGATCACCACGTCGGCGCCGCCGCGATAGTCGAGCAGGTCCTCGGTCACGAAACGGATGTCCGCCGAACCCAGCACACGCTCCGCCGCCCGCTCGGCCCAGGGGTTGCGGTCCAGGCCGGTGAGGCGGACCTCCAGGCCCCGCTTGCCGCACCAGCGGGCGATCACGCGCAGCATGTCGCCGTAGCCTGAGCCGACGTCGAGGATCATCAACGGCTGGTCCTGGGGCCACAGGCCGTCCCGATGCAGCTTGGCCAGAAAGGCGAGGGTCGGGCGGTAGGCGAGGGTCAGGACGTTGACCTTGGCCAGATCGGCCAGGCATCCACGGAAGGTCTCGAAGTCGACATCCGGGCCGTCCATCAGCTCCGGGGTGTCGGCGCGGCGCGAGAAGTCAGGCATGGCTGAAAAGCATGGTCTCGGCGGTGAGGCCGGGGCCAAAGGCCATGGCGCAGCCCTTGGCGCCGGGCGTGGGGTTGTCCAGCAGGGTCTTCAGCACGAACAGCACCGTGGCCGAGGACATGTTGCCGAACCGGCGCAGGACTTCGCGTGAGGCGCCCAGCGCCTTGGGCGGCAGGGAGAAGGCGGCTTCCACGGCGTCCAGCACGGAACGCCCGCCCGGATGGATGGCCCACTGGTCGATGTCGTCCGTCTCGGCGCCTCGCAGGATGGCGTCCCGCCCAGCGTCCAGCGCCTTGCCGATCGAACCGGGCACGCCGCCGGACAGGAACATGTCGAAACCCTGATCGCGCACGTTCCAGGTGATCTGCTCGGCGGAGCCTGGGGCCACCTCCGCGTGAAACGAGTCCAGGGAGATGCCGGTGGGGTCGGCGGTGACCAGGGCCGCGGCGCAGCCGTCGCCGAACACCAGGAAGGTCAGCACCTGCTCCAGGTTGGACGTCTCCTGCAGGTGCAGGGTGCACAGCTCCAGGCTGACCACGATCACCTTGGCGTCCGGCTCCGAGCGCACGATGTGGCGGGCCAGTTTCAGGGCGCTGATGGCGGCGTAGCAGCCCATGAAGCCGACCATGGTCCGCTCGACCGAGGGCTTCAGCCCCATGCCCTCGACGATCTGCAGGTCCAGACCCGGCGCCGACAGGCCCGTGCAGGAGGTGACGATGACGTGGGTCACCGCGCCGCGCTCGGCGTCGCTCAGCTTCAGATCCCCGACAGCGCGCAGCGCCAAGGCCGGGGCCTCGGCCTCGTAGCGCTTCATCCGCTCGGCGGTGGAGGGGAAGGCGCCCCGGCTGTAGAAGCCGTCGGCGTCCAGCGCACTATTGGAGGTGAGGGGCAGGGGCTTGATGCCCGACCAGCGGTGCTCGATCTGGCTGCGGTCCACCATGCGGCGGAACAGCAGCTGGCTGCGGCGGTCGGTCAGCAGGGTGTCGGCGAACTGCACGAAGGCGTCATGCACATCGTTGACGGGCACCGCTGTGGCGATCCGATTGAGGTAGGCCGCCATCCGATGCTCCTTGCGCGAGGCGGGCTCGGCTGATGTCAGCCTAATCATTTGCCCGGCGCCGCTATAGACACTTCCGCGTCATGAACGCGGGGTGAGCTCTTCGGTTCGCGCCGCGTGGAGTCTAGCGCGTTCAGAGGCGGTCCAGCCGGCGTGGACCATCAGGGCGATGATGCCGCCGGCCATGGTGGCGATCACCCGGTGCGCGGCGATGACCGGCTCCGGCGTTCCGGCCAGGCTCAGCAGGAAGGCGACATAGGCGGTGATAGCCACCGAATAGGCCAGGTAGTTGACCCTGAGCAGGGTGTAGGAGCCGAAGGCGGCGGCCACCACCAGCCCGGCTGTGATCCATTCGCTGGGCCTCAGCAGCGCCACCAGCAGCGTCGCCACCCCGGCGCCGCCGATAGTGCCGAAGATGCGCTGCACGCCGCGTTTGAAGGTCTCGCGGAAGCCCGGTTTCATCAGAACCAGCAGGGTGAGCGGCGCCCAGTAGCCGTTGGGCAGCGACACCTGGCGGGCGATCAGGTCGGTGGCGCCCACCGACAATGCCAGGACCAGGGCGTAGCGGCCGGTCGGGGCGTGTAGCGAGAAATGGCGGCGCAGCAGGCGGCCTGCGATGCGCAGAGGCTGAGGCGGCAGGGGCTGCGTCGTCGCTTCGGGCAGTAGCTTCAGCCGCCAGACGGCGCTGACGATCAGGATCTGCAGCGACCCGCCCGCCAGCACCAGCAGGGCCCGCTCCAGGCCCCCGATCAGACCGCCGGGGCGTGAGCCGGCCACCAGCATGGCGATCACCCACTGCAGGACGCTCCACCAGGCGCCGGCGCCGAGCGTGGTGGCCAGGCCGCAGAACCCCGCCCACAGGGCCAGCATGGCGGCGAAGGCCATGGCGTGTTCGCCCAGCACTGTCCCCAGCAATGCGGCCACGGCCATGCCCGCTACCGCCAGCATCATCGGCAGGGCGCGGATGTCCGACAGCTGCTGAAACGACCCGAACCCCACCGACAGGGCGCCGCCCGCCGCGACCAGACCCGCCGGCGCGTTGCCCATGCCGATCCCCACGATCAGGGGAATGGCGATGGCGGGCAGGCATGCGAGCGCCGGGCCAGGGCCCTCAGCGCTCCAGCGCAGCGGCGAGCGCGGCCGGGCAAAGCGGTAGCGGCGGGCCAGCGCGGTCAGGGGATTGGAGCGGGACATCGGCGGCCATCTTAGCCCGCGCCGCCGTCCGCACTACGGGAAAGGCGCCCAGCCTCTAGGCGATCGGCCGATATTAAGCCTGAGGAAGGGGCGTTTTCGCCTCTAATTCGCCGCCTTTGGAACCAAATCCTGCTTTCGGCGCTGGGGCTAGCGATGCTGCGGTCAGTGGGGCGCGGTTCAGGAGGCTCGCCATGATGCATACGTCTTCGACTGGCCGAATGTCCGCCAAAGTCGCCGTGGCCAAGGCCGCGCCCGTGGACACCTCCTGGCGCAGCCGCACCGCTCTGGCCTGCGCCATCCTAGCCATGATGATCCTCAGCGTCGGCGCCATGAACATGGACTGGAGCGAAGGCGTCGCCATGACCCTCGGCCAGCTGGCGGGCATGGCGGCTCCCCTGATCGTGCTGAGCCTGCTGGGCTGGGCCATCGCCGCGACCGTCACGCGCCGCCGCTAGGCCTCTGCCTAAATCCTGACCTTCCTACGTTTCTTGAAAGTGCTTACCGGCCTCGGCCATCGGCTGTGGCGATGATTGTGGGCTAGCCTCGGCTCGAATGTTGGCCTGGGGCTCCTGTTGATGTCCGCTTCCTCTATCGTGCGCACCGGCCTGGTCGGCAGCGCCGTCGCCATCGCCGCCCTGATCGGCGCCTCCACCGTCCATGCCGCCATGCCCGGCGATCTCAGCGGGGTCTGGCAATACGATCGCGAAAAGGCCCGCACCCGCAGCCTGCCCAAGCTGACCCCGACCGCCGCGGCCCTGGTGGCCAAGAAGAACGAGGCGCGTAAGGCCGGTTGGGTGCGCGAGGTGCAGAACCTGAAGTGCCTGCCCACCGGCATGCCCCTGCTGATGCAGTGGATCTCGCCGATCTACATCTTCCAGGACTATCACCGGGTCGCGGTCATCACCGAGGACGACCCGGGCAACGACCAGCCGCGCACCATCTATCTGGACGAGAAGGCCCATCCGCCGGCCGAGACCATCTTCCCCACCTGGAACGGCCATTCCATCGGCCATTGGGAGGGTTCGGTGCTGGTGGTCGACACCATCGGCTTCAACGACCGCGCGACCCTGTTCCAGGGCGTGCCGCGCACCCCCAAGACCCACATCGTCGAGCGCCTTGCGGTCTCCGCCGATGGCAAGACGATGACCGACAGCGTGACCATGGACGACCTCGGCGTGCTGACCGAGCCCTGGACGGTGACCCTGTCCTACAACCGCATGCCCGCCGACACCGAGCGGCTTGAAGCGGTGTGCGAGCCCGATCTGGGCGCCCTGCAGACGCTCGACTGGAACGCGATCAAGGACGTCGATCTGGAGGCGGCCCGCATGGCCGATCCTACCGAACGCTACAACCCCGGCGGTAAGTAACCCATGGCTCTCGCATTCCTCACGCCCTTCACAACCTGGGTGGCCGACAGCCCGGTCAGCGTGGCCATCGGCAACAGCAAGATCATCACGCCCGCGGTGCAGTGCGTGCACATCCTGGCGGTCTCGGTGGTGATGTCGGCGATCCTGATGATGGACCTGCGCCTGCTGGGACTGGTCGGCCGCGACGACGCCATGCAGATGTCGTCCAGGCGCTATCTGCCCTGGGTCTGGTGGGGCCTTCTGGTGCTGTTCTGCTCGGGCGCCAGCCTGATCATCGGCGAGCCGCGCCGGTCGCTGCAGAACCCAATCTTCCTGCTGAAGATGAGCCTTCTGGTGGGCTCGGCCATCCTGACCGCCCTGACCCAGGCGCCCTTCGGCCATGACGCGGGCTTCTGGCAGGCGCCCAAGCATCGCTACGCGGCCAAGGCGCTGGCCGTCGCATCCCTGATCCTCTGGGTCGCCATCGTGCTTTGCGGGCGCTGGATCGCCTATACCCAGGAGTAATGCAGTGACCCTGGATCAACTCTGGCCGGCCCTTGAGGCCTCGCCCTTCGGTCACGCCATCCGCACCAGCGGCAACCTGTTCCCCTGGATCGAAAGCATCCACGTGCTGGCAGTGGTGCTGGTGGTGGGCACCATCTCCATCGTCGATCTGCGGCTGCTGGGCCTGCCCAACCGCGAAAAGGCGGTGCGCAAGCTGACCGGCGAGGTGCTGCCCTACACCTGGGGCGCCTTCGCCCTGGCGGTGACCACCGGCTTCCTGCTGTTCTCCTCCTCGGCCGTGCAGTACGCGGGCAACCTGCAGTTCCGCCTGAAGATCCTGCTGATGGTTCTGGCCGGGGTGAACATGGTGGTCTTCCACCTGCTGCCCTATCGCAAGGTGCACCTGTGGGACGTGCTGACCCATCCGCCGATGGGAGCCAAGCTGATGGCGGGGACGTCCCTGGCCCTGTGGGTCGGCATCGTCTGCTTCGGCCGCTGGATCGGCTTCACCCTGAACTAGGCGTGGCCGCCGGGCCCTGATTTTACGACCGTTTTTGAAAGTGCTGCGCTGCGGCGCCCGGACCTCAGATCGTCTCGTCAGGCCTACACTGCTCTGGTCAGATCAAACCGCCGGAGTCCCGATGCCCCCGTTCCGCCCCTGTCTCGCCGCTGCCCTGGCCGCTGTGGCCCTGAGCGCGGGCGCGGGCCATGCCGCCCCGGCCAAGGCGGCGCCCGGCATCACGGGCATGTGGCTGCTGAACGCCAGCGAATACGACCGCGACGAGAAGATGCCCTTCACCGCCAAGGGCGCCGAGGCCAACGAGGTCCGGCGCAAGGCCGTCGAGGAAAGCCTTCAGGTCATCTCCAACACCAACAAGAAGTGCCTGCCGATCGGCATGCCGGTGTTCATGACCAACGAGTTCGCGCTGGAGATCATCGAGTCCGCGGGCCGTGTCACCATGCTGTCGGAAAACAGCTCCCTGCCGCGCTCGATCTATCTGAACGAGACCGCTCACACCAAGGGCGTGGAGCCCAGTTGGAACGGCCATTCCATCGGCCGGTGGGAAGGGCAGGGCGCCAAGCGGATGCTGGTGGTCGACACCACCAATTTCAACGACCGCCTGATGCCCGTCTTCCGCAGCGGGCTTCACTCGCCCACCACCCATCTGACCGAGCGCTTCCGGCTGATCGACGCCAACACCCTGGAAGGGGTGATGACCTTCGAGGACCCGGTCTACCTGGCCAAGCCCTGGGTCTCGACCCACACCTACAAGCGCCTGCCGGCCAAGGCCGAGCTTTGGGAATACGCCTGCGAGCCCGACGCCGCCGGCTGGTCCGAACGCTTCGCCGGCGACCCCGACGCCAAGAAGCCGCCGCAATGATTTTTCGCCCCGATTTTCACGTTCAACTGAGGCAGACCCGCATGACCCGCACCGCCATCCTGGCCCTTTCGGCCGTCGCCGCCGCCTCGGCCCTCGCCGCCGCTCCGGCCTTCGCCCACCACGCCTTCAACATGTACGACAACGCCAAGTACACGACGATCAACGGCACGGTGAAAACCTGGACCTGGAAGAACCCCCACGCGATGATCGACTTCGTGTCGGCCAACCCCGATGGGACCATGGTCAATTGGAGCGTCGAATGCTCCAGCCCCAACATCATCGGCCGCAAGGGATGGAGCGAGGAGTCGATCAAGGTCGGCGACAAGATGGCCATCACCCTGCACCCGATGAAGGACGGCAGCCTCTACGGCCTGATGGTCAAGGTGACCACGCCGCGCGGCGAGACCCTGAAGGACAAGGACTAGCAGAGCTGGGACTAGGCAGAGGCAAGGCCTTCCGCTAACCGGATTGCGCTGCGGAGGGCCCGTAGCTCAATTGGTTAGAGCCGGCCGCTCATAACGGTCTGGTTGCTGGTTCGAGTCCAGCCGGGCCTACCAGCCCTCAAGTCGGGGCTAGGATTTCAATGACTTAGCGGAAGGTTTGACAATAGGTTTGACACTTCTGTTCACGGTTCGCCCTCGTGTCAGGGTTTTCATCGCAGCTTCGGCCAGTCGCTCCTGATCGGCTGATCGGGTGTAGTGCTCGATTTCGTCAAGCGATTTGTGGCCGGTGATGGCGGCGATTTGGTGGGTCGAACAGCCCGATTCAGCCAGTCTGCGGGCCGCCGCTTTACGCAAGCCGTGAGGGCTGGAGTTGTCAGGCAGGCCGGCGGCCTTGGCTTGTTCGACGAACCAGCCAGTGAATCCGGCCGCCGACATTGGCTTGCCGAAGGCGGTCATGAGGAAGGTCATGTTCGCCTTCGGCTCGGCGTCCAGCGTCCTCTTCAGTATGGGGTGGAGGGGGATGGCAAGGCGCGTTCTCGGCCGGCCCTTCTGGCCCTTCAACTGCAGGACGTGAATCTTGCCGTCTACGACGTGCTGGCGCCCCATGGTGACGACGTCGGACCGGCGTTGGCCGGTGTAGAGCAGCAACGCCAGCGCCAGCCGGGCGCGCGAGCCTGCCAAGTGATGTTTCTCGAACTTGGCGATGTCGGCGTCCGTCCAGGCCCGGAAGCCCCCGGAGGCCGTGGTGGGGGCTTTGACCGTGCGCGCCGGATTGTCGGCCCGATAGCCGCGATCGACGGCGAAGTCGAGCAGGGTGCGCAGGCGCTTCAGGAAGTTGCGGGCGGCTCCGGGTGTGGCGCGCTTGTCGGCCATCATCAGTTGGATGGCGTTGCGGGTCAGGCCGGCGACCTGATTGTGGCCGTACTCGGCGCGGAAACGCTCATAGATGTTTCGATAATTGCCCTGGGTGACTTCCTTCAGGTTTGCCCATTCAGTGGAGGTGTAGAGATCGACCAATAGAGCGCCGAGCGTGCCGGGTTTGGTCTGTTCGATGCCGACCGCGCGTTTATCCCGCTTGGCCAAGGCGGTGTGGTAGGCGGCTAGGAAACGCTGGGACATGGGTTCGCCGGGCAGCGTGACCCTCGGTGATCCGGCGCGGCGAAAATAATGCCGAACCTTACCGTGCCGATCAGTGAACCGCTGGACGAACGGGAGGTCTATCTTAGCCATCAGCCCGCTCTCTTAGTCCAGGCTGCGGCCTGTCCGTCGGAGGGCAGTTCATCGAAGGCCTCGTCAAGCGCGCGTCGGTCCCAGATCACGCAGCCATCTTGACGCTTGGGGCGCGGCATCAGGCTACGGTTCACCCAGTCATCGAACTTAGCCGACGAGACGCCGACGTAGGCCGCCGCCGTTTCCCGACGAAGGCCGCGGGGCTCTACACTGGGAGGAAGGCGTGGTGACGTCACTTGGTGCTGCTCAAAGCGGAAAGATGGCGCATGATTTGCCCGGCCAATTAGAGCGTCACGACGCGCAAGTCGGTGAGCCCAAAGTCGCGATGGCGCTGGAGAGTGCGCTGTTGCAGGGGGCATGGGCCGGCGCCGTCGCAGTCAAATTCACCCTGACCGGCCAGCCGCCCTTTGGTCATGCGCATCGAAGACTTGGGGGTCCTCATCACGCCCCCCCCTGAGCCCGGCGATGGTCGCCTGATAAGTCGATCCTGCGTCGAGCATGGTGGCGCGGTTGTAGTGCTTCTCCGACGGCTTCATCGAGGCGTGGCCGAGGACATGCATGATGTCCGTGGCCCCGGACGGATTGGCGGTCGCGATGGTCGTGGCGCCGATATGGCGCGCGTTGTGCAGATTGATGGCCGTGCCGAACTCGTCCTTGGTGCGGTGGCGCACCTGATAATAGATGGCGTCGGACCCCATCGCTTGGCCTTGCCGCGAGATCCACAACGCCTGGGTAGGCTTCTTGGGCCCCTTGGAGCCCAGGAGGAGCACCTCGCGGTGCTGGGCGATGTAGCGGTCCAGGGCAGCCTCGATGGGGCCGGGCCAGGCGCATTCGATGGCGCCCTCGCCCTTGGTCTCCGCGGCGCTGAAGGACAGCCGCCATTGGTCGCCCCGGCGCTGGACATGACGGCCCAGGGTCATGCTGGTCAGATTGGCCCTGCGGAACGGTCGCTGCATGAGGAAGGCCAGGATCAAACCGTCGCGGTAGAGCGTCGCCCGGTCGCAGTCGGTACGGAAACGGTCGTGTTCGGCGGCGTGCATGAGGTCGTGACCCAAGGCGATCACCTCCTCCACAGGCTGCATCCGGCCGACCTGATCGCGCACCGGGATCGCGCGGCTATGGATCCTGGAGGAAGCGCGTTGGATCCATTGCCAGTCGCCGGCGGGCTCCATGGCCTTGAGGGCATTGGCAAGCTGCTGCAGGCGCCCAGCGATGGAGTAGTCCGCCTGACCGGCTGCGGACAGCATGTCCCGGAAGGCGATCACATGGTCTTGGGTCGCGCGGTCACCGGGGTCGACGGCCGGGTCCAGTGTGCCGTTGAAGGCATGCCAGCCGATCCAGCGGCCATAGCCGCTCTGGATCATTTCCGTGGTGTTCGTCTTCCAACGGGCGGCGTATCCGACGGAGGGATCGAAGGGATCGGCAGGCAGCAGGGCGATCGCCCATGCCGCCCTGTCGCGCTCAGGCCATTCGGAAACGGGGGTGCAACGGCTCTTGGGGTCGACGAAACGGCTCATAGGCGGGGATCCTGGGGGAGGGGAGACTTGGGGTTACGCGACTTGGGCGGGCGCGACGGATCGATCCTGGAGATGTGACCGGCCCGTTCGCGCAGGCTGGCAATGGTCGCGTCGTAGTTCTGGAAGGCGTGATCAGTCCGCTGCTCGGCATAGGCGCGCAGGGTGGTGGCGCTGCTGCGGTGATTGAGGATGCGTCGGACCGTCTCGATATCCTCGGGGTGAGCATCCAGATGCAGCTTCGCCGCCACCTGCCGCGCGAGGTGAACGTGCAGGGTGATGCCGGTCTCGTCCTGGACGAACTTCGAGATGGCCCGAGAGAAGCCGATGATGGAGCGCTTGTCGCCGCTGGGGTTGGGGAAGAGGAAGGCGGAGGGGACGGTGCAGAGGCGGCCCCGGAAGGTGGTCAGATATGCGTCCAGGAGCAGGACGCTTTGCGGCGGGAGCATCATCTCGAACGGGACGTCCGTCTTTGTCTCATGCGCGGGGATGACGATGTGCCGGTTGCGGTCCTTGCCGTGGCCGATCTGAACGATGTGCCGGTCGACCTCCAGGGCGGTCAGATTAGCGACGCGCATGGGCGCAACGATCTCGATCTCCACGGCTAGCGCGAACATGACGCGGCGAGCCTGCTCCACCGAGCCCAGTTCATCGGCCTGCGCCTCCTTGAGCACCCGTTCGGACAGGTGCAGCCAGCTGTCCACATTGCCCTTCAGATCGAACTGGCGCAGGCGGGCGCGGTTGCGGGGGACCATGCCCTTGGTCTTGACGCTGAGCCTTTGCGCCAATTGGCGCAGTTCGACGGCGTTCGAGGTGGGATTGACCCAGTGCTCGGCGATGGTGACGAGCAGCCAAGCCTTTTGGCCCATGGAGGCCGTGACCGAGCCGAGATTGCGGGTCCTTTGCTGACGTAGGGCCGCCGTTGCATTGGCGATCTGGACAAGGACGGCCAAGCTGGTGAGCTTTTCGATGGGGAAGCCGGAGGCCACCAGCATTGACGCCATTTCGCGGATCTGCTGACGGCGCAGGGCAACGGTCTTGGGGCTGACCGGGCGGTGATAGTCCGCGGCGAACACGTCCGGGTTGCCTGAGGTGTCGAGGAAGTTGGCGACCTGGGACTGGAAGCTTTTGGGGAAGTCCTCCCACGGCAGCGAGTAGAACCGCGGATGGGCGTCCAGGGGCGCCAACACTTGCGGCCAGCCCGCCACGGTCTGGACGGCATCGTTCCAGTGGCGAACGCAAGAGCGGTAGATCGCGTCAGGCTTGCGGCAGAGGCTCTTAGTCCTGAGCGCGGCCTCGAAGCCGTCGAAGGTCTCCTGGGTGACGTCGCCGGGCTCAACGCGCTTGCGAGTGCAGTGGCTCATGAAGCGCGACGTGGCCAGCCGCTTGGCCTTGGTCGGCAGATGACTCGCCTTCTGGCGCCATTGGGCGCTGAGCCCCGCGGGGTCGCGGGCCGGCATCAGGTCGACGCCGAGGTCGCGAAGGGCGGCCAAGGTGAGGCTGCGCGTGCGGCTCCAGCGTTCCTTGCTCATGCCGACGGAGGCGGGCGAGACCGCTGCGATCATCGTCCTGAGCTCCGCAGGATCGGCGGGGATGTCGATGAGGGCGCGCCTCAGGGACACACCCATCTTGCGCACGGCGCCCTTCATCTCGACGTGGCGGCGGTCGGTGGAGGGGTTGGCTTCAAGCAACGCAAGGGCCTGCGCCAAGTTCGCGGGCGCATCGTTCGCGGGCGGCTCAGCATGACCGTCTCCTGCGCAGCCCAGGGGGACCTCCAAGATCACTGCCTTGCCATTCTCGCTTGCTTGCGCGGCGCCGCCGGGGGTGGGCGTGGGGGTTGTTGTCATTTGAGTGTAGCTTTCGAATTCAAAATCCAATTGGCGCGCGTCGCAGGGCGCCAGAGGGGCACGGGAGGGATTATTAGCGGACAAAACACATAACTCCATATGAAAAAGGGATGACGTTGCTTAGATATAGTTATTGTTCGAAGTACAATTACTGAAAACAGAAGGGGACATAAGGGTATTTATTGTATCTACCGGCGACGACTGGCGATGAATGCGTCGACATCATCTTCGGCGATGCGAAGCTGGCGGCCCAGGCGGTGGGCGTGAAGGTCGCCGTGCTTGATCCAGCGCTTGATGGTGCGGGTGGAAACGCCCACGTGATGGGCGATGTCGGCGACGGAAAAGAACTGAGGCAGACGGGTAGGGGGATTGGCCATCTTGGTGCTCCATGGTGTATCCAGCGAGGAATCGCGGGGCCTGACCATGGGAGCACTGTGGAGTCACGACCTGGCTGAGCCGCGTTGCGCGGCAAAATTGGCTGGCCCGGACCTTTTGATCTTGAGATTTTTAGGTCGTAACTGCTGGCCGCAGTCAGTCGAACGTCTCGATCAAAGGTCAACCAGCTCCATAGCGGCGGCATGCGTGGCTCGACGGCTCAGGCCGGTCTGATCGGGCTCCGATCTTCCTTGAACCTGAGTTAGGGGTTGAGAAAGCCAAGGTCGTGACAACCGCTTGTTGGTGCCCATACGTCACCTGAGCTCTGCTTCAGGAGATGGCTCCGCGGGTAGGATTTGAACTTTAACGGGTAGGCTCAGGCTGGCCCGGAACAGGTCAGCGCGGAGCGGGCTGCGCCACGGCGCTGGCGGTCGCCGCTTCGGCCGTCGTCGGGCCGGGGGTGGCGGCGCTGTCGGTGCGGGTCGCCTTGACGGTGGGCTCGGGACCGTCGGACCAGTCCGACCAAGTGTGCTGGGCGCGGTTGTAGTTGTCGACCACGTTGTAGCCGGGGCCGATGTCGAGGTTCAGCGCGTGGGCGTCCGCTTGGCCCATGGCGTTGAGCAGGGCGAAGCCGGCCGCATAGTGGTCGTGTTGGGCGCTGACCAGGGCCACGCGGGCGTTGAGCAGTTCTTGCTCGGCGTTGAGCACGTCCAGCGTGGTGCGGCTGCCCACGTTGTTCTCGGCCTTGACCCCGTTCAGGGCCAGGACGTTGCTGTTGACCGCCGCCTGGCTGGCGAGGATCTGGGACTCGGTGGCGTGGTACTGGGCGAAGGCGGCCCGCACATTGGCGATGATCCCGCGTTCCGCCAGCACGGTGGTTTCCAGGGCTTGGGACTCATAGGCCTGCGCCTGGCGCACCTTGGCGCTGGCCGCGCCGCCCTGGAACAGCGGAACGGTCATGGTCACGGCGACGGAGGTAGCCTCCACCGTGTTGTTGAGGGTGCCGGACGGGACGCCCAGTGTCTGCTCCAGCGTGCCCAGATAATTGGTGTAGCTGTGCTGGGTGCTGAGCGAGACCGACGGCATCCGTTCGGCCTTGGCCGAGCGCGTGTCGAAATGCGCTGCGTCGCGTTGGGCGCTGACGATGGCCAGGGTCGGGGAGTCGTGCATGGCCATCTCGACGCCGTCGTTCGGCGTGCCCGGCAGCGGGGGCAGAGGCGGCGGCGGCTGCAGGCCCACGGGCCAAGCGCCGATGACCTGACGGAAGGCCTCCTTGCTGGCGGTCAGCTGACCTTCGGCGCTGGCCAAGCTGCTGCGCGCCAGGGCCAGGCGCGCTTCGGATTGTGCGACGTCGGTCTTGGTCACGTCGGCCACGACCAGACGCCGCTGGTTGGCGGACAGATTGGCTTCCAGCAGTTGAACCTGGCCGCCGTTCAGGTCGAGGATCGCCTGGTCGCGGATCACGTCCATGTAAGCGCCGACGGCCTGGACCATGACCTGACCCTCGGTGTTGCGCAGGTCCCCCCGATCGGCCAGGACGCGCTTGTCGGCCGCCCTGACCGCGTTCTGGACCCGGCCCCCGGTGAACACGGGGTAGGCTAGCTTGACGCCAGCGGTGACCTGGCGGCCGTTGTCGGTGAAGCGGGTCAGGCCGTTGTAGTTGTTCTGCGTCCCCATCTGGCCGTTGATCTGCGGACGCCCGGCGGCGCGGGCCAGCGCAGCGGTCTCATCGACGGCGCGCAGTTCGGCGCGCTTTCCGGTCAGGGTGGGATTGGTCCAGTAGGTCTGGACCAAAGCCTGGTCCAGGGTCGTCGGCGCAGCGGACGCCGGTCCGGCCGCATGAGCGGCGGCCGCGACCGCGCACGCTACGAGGCAGAGGCCCGCAGCCCGCAACATGATGATTAAGCCTCGTGAGCGCCCCGATCCTGCGGCCGATACTAGGTTGGCGCCCCGATAAGTAAAGCGCGCGCCGGGCCCCTCCGCATTGATTTTTGTCCTCTTAGGCGAGTAGGAGGATTTAGCGCCTCATGCGAAAATGCTGGATGCGGCTGGACGCTGGGCTCGGTCGATAGGGGGAGGCGGGATGTCGCCGCTGGACGGGGATCGGGCCGCAATCGCGGACGAGCTTGTGTCACTCGCCGAGCGCCTGCGGCGGCTCGAGGCCGTGTCCGCGCCCGGTGGCGCCGTTGCGGCAGAAGGCCCGGTCTGCGCCCAGGCTCTGGCCGCGGCCGCCAAGGATATGGTCTCCCAGCGCAAGCTGCGGCGGGCGCTGTTCGGCCCGGTGCCCTTCGCCGATCCCTCTTGGGACATCATGCTGGACGTGACGCTCTGCGAGCTGGAGCAGCGGCCCGTGGCGGTTTCCAGCGTCTGCGTCGCCGCCAATGTGCCCAACTCCACCGCTCTGCGCTGGGTCGGCGATCTGGTGAATATGGGTATCCTCAGGCGCTGGGCCGATCCCAACGACGGACGCCGCAATTTCCTGGGCCTGACCGATCAGGCGCGCGAGGCGATGATCGCCTATCTCGGCGCCCAGGTTCGCGGACGTTCCGTCAACGACTAGTGGCGTCGGCGGCCATCGGTTTGCCTACCCCGAATGGCAATATCGAACGGTCATATAAGGGTGGTTAGCTCCCCTCCGGCTTCGTGTATGGGAGCCTTCGGGCGGAGAGCAGCGCTCGCAATGACGGCGCCAGCCGGCTGGGCGGAAGGGCTGACACGCGATCACTGAGGTTATCTCCATTATTGTGTGTAATTGCCTGCGCATCTGGGCACAGTTCCGTTTGACTCTTCCCGGACGTAGTGTAACAAATTCGGCGCTGGACAATATCGATCAATGCTTACGACTATACTGCATACACCTGCAGCATAGGGCAAATATTGCTCGAACATCATTTTGGCTATGAACAGGGGAGTTTTGAAGATGACTGAGATCACTGCTTCGGAAGCGAATGAAGCCGTTCAGAAGGTGCTCAAGAAGGCCGGCTCCGACGCCACCTTCCACGCTCTGGCTCTGAGCAACCCGGCGGCCGCCGTGAAGGAAGCCACCGGCAAGGATCTGCCGGCCGGCTACACCGTCCGTTTCGTGGACAACAAGGGCGCCGACCTCACCCTCGTCCTGCCCGACGTCGCCGCTGACAGCGAAGAGCTGTCGGACGCCGAACTGGAGCAGGTCGCTGGCGGCCGCTGCGCTGGCTCCTGCGGCGGCAGCTGCGTGATGATGTCCAGCTGATCGGACTCCTCGCCGCCTTCGGGCGGCGAACACATCCCATCCTTTGGAAAAGGAGGCTCTCATGAGCTGGACCATGGAAGACCAACAGTCGGCGATCGCCGCGGTGCTGAAGAAGGCGTCCTCCGATGCAGACTTCCACGCGCGCGCGCTCAGCGATCCGGCGGCGGCGGTGAAGGAAGTGACGGGCAAGGATTTGCCCGCCGGCTTCAAACTCCGCATCGTGCCGACCACCGACGCCGATCTGACCCTGGTGCTGCCTGACGTTCAGGCGGACTCCCAGGAACTGAGCGACGCGGAACTGGAAAGCGTCGCCGGCGGCCGTTGCGCGGGCTCCTGCCTCGCCAGCTGTGCCATCTCCTCGACGGTCGGCCTCGGCCTTCCCGGCGTGGGCGGCCTCGCCTGCGCCTGACGACAGGATCGGGAGAGGGCGTTCCGGCGCCGTCTCCCTTTTCCTCGGGCCTCTGTCGCCTACGACAACAGCATCCGACGGCCTGAAATCGAGCGGACACCATGAGTTGGAGCATCCAGGAGCAGCGGCTCGCCTTCGCCCAGATCATGGATCGGGCGATGATTGACGCGGACTTCAATGCCCGCGCCCTGGCCGACCCCGCATGGGCGGTGCTGGAGGTGACCGGCAAGTCCCTGCCTGACGGCTACAGGCTCCGTTTCGTTTCCAATGAGAAGGCTGACGTGACGGTCGTTCTTCCCGACATGGCCGCTGAATCAACCGAACTTTCCGACGCCGAACTGGAAAGCGTCGCGGGCGGCCGTTGCGCCGGATCGTGCCTAGCCAGTTGCGCCATCTCGTCCACCGTCGGCCTGGGCATCCCCGGCGTCGGCGGCGTGGCCTGCGGCTGATATCGAGCCGCGATCCGATGGTACTCGCGTCCCCAGCCGAGCCCAAGGTGAGCGTGCTCACGCAGCCCGCGCCAGCCGCCCTCCATTTCCTGACCTTTCCGCGCCACCGTGTGCTGCTAGACCGGGTAGGCGAGCCGGGCGTTGTCGCCGTCGCCGCCCATGACGAGCTGGATCAGCCTTGCGGCTTGGTGCTGGGCGAGGTCCAGGGCGGGCTGATGATGATGCAGTCCGTGTTTGTCCAGCCCCGCGCGCGCCGCCGCGGCCTGGCCCGCGCCATGATCGCCCTGTTCCGCACCGAGGCGCGCGCCCATGGCAAGGGCGAGGCCATGACCGTCTGGACAACCCGCACGGCGGGCTTCGAGGCGTTCGAGGCGCTGCTAGCCGACACCGGCTGGATCGCCCAGCGCACCCGGGTCAGCTTCTGCGAGGGCGACCCGGAGCCGATGTCCCAGGATCCCTGGTTCCGGCGCACCCCCATGCCCGAGGCGCCTTACGCGCTGGCGCCCTGGACCAGCGTTACCGAGGCCGAGCTGGCCGCCATCGCCTCCGGCGATCTGGGCGCGCCGCCCGAACTGCAGCCCTTCTACCGCGCCGAACATCTGGAAAGGCACGTCAGCCGGGTTCTACGTTTTGAGGGTCGCATCGTCGGCTGGAGCTTGGTGCATGATCTGCCCGAACGCCCCGACGCCCTGATCCACAGCCGCACCTGGTGCCACGAGGATCATCGCAGTGGCGCGCGCGGCCTAGCCGCCATCGTCGCCGCCGTGCAAGCTCAGGTGGACATCCGCCGTGACCGGAAGATCAGCGTGTTTGACGTGCCGGCCTCCAACCTGCAGATGCTGCGCATCTACCACAAGCGCATCCAGCGCTACGGCAGCCTGACCTACGAGAGCCGCCAGGCCAGCCTCCTGCTTGTTCCGGAGCTTGCCGCATGACCGCGCCGACGCGCCTGGCCGTCATCGAGGAGCATCACGAAGCCTTCCACGTCTGGCATCGCGCCCGCCTGGCCGGCTGGATCGCGCCTAGCGGCAACACCCTGCTGCACGTCGACGAGCATTCGGACTGGGATTTCCCCCGCCTGACCCGGCCCATCCTGTCGCCGGACGCCGCGCGCGAGGAAGCCCTGGCCTTCACCCGCGACGAGCTTCATATCGGCAACTTCATCTGGCCGGCGGTCTATCTGGACACCTTCAGCCAGGTGCTGTGGTGCCGGGCCAACCTGGTCAAGGAACACCCGTCAAACCGCATGTTCATCGTCGCGGCCGACGAGCAGAAGCGCCAGTTCCTGACCGGCCGCACGCCGCACGCGACCGTCAGTATCGGCTTCGGCGACCCGCACTTCGTCCACTACCAGATGATCCCGCTGAGCCACGAGCCGGAGCCCATGGGCCCGGTCACCCTGGGCGTCTGCCTCGATTTCTTCTCCGGCTGGGTCTACCCCAAGCCGGTCGGCGCCGAGATCGAAGTGACGGCTGCGGAGGCCCAGCGCTTCAGGGACAATCCCTATCACTTTCTGCGCCTGTCTCCGGGTTCGCGCGCGGCCCTGGAGGAGCGCGACGGAGCCTGGTTCATCGTTTTCAACCAATACGGCTACGAGGAATGGCCGCGCCTGCGGGTTGACGAGGCCGAGATCGACCGGCGGGTCGAGCGGATGTGCGAGATGCTGGCGCGCCGCCCGCTCGACATGCGCCTGATCACCATCCCCCGCTCGCGCCTGTCGGGCTACACCCCCATGGATCAGTGGGAGCACATCGAGAACAGGGTCCTCGAAGGCCTGTCCAAACTTTACCTCATCGAGCAGGTTGCGCTGGACGCCCTGCCATGATCCTCGAGGCCGCCGAGTTGGTGGCTGTGCCGACGCGGGCGCGCGGCCGGGCCGACGATGCGATGGAGCCACGCGTGCTACCGGGCGCGGCGGCCGGCTGGCCCGCCGCCAGCCGCTGGACCTTCGACTTCCTGCGCCGCTGCTTCGCCGATTCTCCGGTGGTCCTTAGCGACGACGTGGGGGCGCCGTCCAAGCATCTGAAGGTCCGCTTCGCCGCCTACGCCGATTACTGCCTGGGCGACACCCTCGCCCTGCCGCCGCCGCCGGGCGCCTCGCCCTGGTATCTCGGGAACTGGGACATATTCGCCGACGCTCCGGAGTTGGCCGACGACTTCACGCTTCCCGAGGGCGTTGAGGATCACATGCCCGGTTGGGGCTCCGATCCACGCTGGCACTTCGGCCGCTTCGGTTGGCTGTTCGTTGGCCCCGCCGGCACGCGCAGCTTCCCGCATCGCGACCTCTTTGCCACCCATGCCTGGATCGCCCAGCTGCAGGGGACCAAGCGCGTGCGCCTGGCCGCCTACGAGCAGGTGGCGGCAGCGAACAAGGCGGGGCGGGACCGGACCGTGGACTGGGCGTGGGAAGCCGAGCTCAAGGCTGGCGACGTACTTCTGATCCCGGCCATGATGCTGCACGAAGCGGAATCCAATGAGCCGTCGATCTCGCTCAGCTTCAACTACGTCGACGACCGCAACGAGGTCCTGGTGCGCCAAGCCGTGGCGGCCGATCCCGACCGCTGGGCGCGCAAGATCGCCGGCGCCGGCGTCGTCTGGCCCGCATGAGCGCATCGGACGCTATCACCTGGGCGAGGGGGCTGGTGGGTCCCGCCGCTTTCGTCTGGGAGCGCAGCCAGCCGCAGTTCCTGGCCAACCCGCCCGTCCCCGATCCCGACCGGCGGCGGGCGGAGTGGGCGCAGCGCGTCGGCGGCGGCGAGCGCGGCCTGTTCGAACGCTATCTGAACTGGGAGGGTATAGATGCGGCCGCCGCCGATCGGATCATCAGCGGCGTGACCTTGACCGATGCGGCGCCCACCCCGCCCTGGGCCGAGACCCTGGCCGCTCTGACCGAGGGGCTGGGCGAGCCTGAGCCTCAGGACATGCCGGACTGGCGGACGGGCGACCCGGTTCCCTTCGAGGCGCTTTGGGACAAGGCGGCGCCGGTCCTGTGGCGTCTGCTGTGTGAGCGAGCCGGCGACGGCATCGAGGGACTGGGGCCGCTGGCGCGAGAGACCCTGCTGCGCCAGCCGCTGGCCGGCCTGGCAGACCTGATGGACCGGGTCCTCTACGCCGAGTTTGACGCGGCGCGCAGCTATCAGCGGGCGGTCGATCCCTTCGCCGCGGCGGGCCTGTTTCAGCGCACGGTGCGCGACCTGCTCGCTGCCAAGCTGAGGCCAGTGTTCGACAGCTATCCCGTGGCTGGCCGCGCCGCCGGTACCCTGGTGGAAACCTGGCTGGACGCCTCCGCCGAGTTCCTGCAGCGCCTAGCGGCCGACCGCGCCGACATCGCCGCCGCCTTCCCCAGCGCCAAGGGCCGGGTCGCCCAGCTTCAGCTCGGACTCAGCGACCGCCATCGCGGCGGCCGGTTCGTCGCCATCGCCCAATTCGAGGGCGGCTCCACGGTAGTCTACAAGCCAAAGTCCCTGGCTACCGAGGGGCTGTATCGTGACCTTCTGGAGCGGCTCCGGTCGCTGGGGCTGGACGAGGCGCCCAGTGCGCCGGCGGTCTTGGAACGGCCGCACCACGGCTGGGTCGCGGCGGTCGTCCGCGCGGACTGCGAGGATGCCGAGGCCGTGGCGCGCTTCTATCGGCGGGCGGGCGTGCATCTGATGTTGTTCTACCTGCTGGGCGGCAGCGATCTGCACCATGAGAACGTCATTGCCGCGGGCGAGGAGCCGGTGATCGTCGACATGGAGACCCTGGCCCACGGCCGGGCGCGCTACGACGTCGGCGGGCAGGTAGCGGCGGGCACCGAGGCGGCCAACGCCTTCTTTTTCGACAGCGTGACGCGCACAGGCCTGCTGCCGCGCTGGGAGCTGGACGCGCGCGGCGGCGCCTTCGATCTCAGCGGCCTCGGCGGGGGCGACGTGATGACCGCCACCAAGGCTCGTCAGCGCCGATGGAAACAGCTGAACAGCGACGGCATGCGTCCCGACAACGATACTCGTCAGTCTACGGACGATAGCAAGCCGACCCCATATTCTCCTCCGAACCAGCCGCGCCTGGCGGACGGGCCCGTGGCCTTGGCCGATCACTTGGACGATGTCATCGATGGCTTCGAGGCGGCCTATCGCCTGTTGCAGGCCCATAGCAAACGGCTGGAGGATTGGCGGCCGATCGCGCGCCTGAAGACAGCGCCCTGCCGCTTCATCATGCGCAACACCCGCCTCTACGCCCAACTGCTGCTCCAGGCCTTCACGCCGGGCCGCATGCGCGACGGCTTCGACGCCTCCATGCCAGTGGAGGGCCTGGCTCGGGCGCTGCTGATGGAAGATCTAGGGCTGGACGGCGCCGTGCATCCCCTGTGGTCGGTGCTGCAAGCCGAGCGGCGCGAGATGGCGGGCCTCGACATCCCGGTGATCGGCACTGAAGGCGACAGCGACGCTCTGTTCCTGACCGGAGCCCGGGCCGAACACGCCCTGCAGCAGCCGCCGTTCGCGCGCATCCTCGCCAATATCCGGCGGCTGTCGGACGCCGACCGCGCCCAGCAGGTCGCCTACACCCGCGCCGCCTTCGCCGCCGCGAGCCCCTCCGCCCCCCCGGATATGCCCAACCGGTTCGTGGCCATCGGCCAGGGCGAGGGCGGGCCCGATCTCTGGGCTCGCGCCGCCGACGTGATCGCCCGCGACATCGCCGCCGGCGCCTTCCGCGGCTCTTCGGGCGACGCCTGGTGGCTGTCGGTGATGTACTACGACCGCGCCCAGCGCTGGCAGGTTCAGCCGATGGTCGCCCGCTTCTATGACGGCGCTTCGGGCACCGCCCTGTTCCTGGCGGCCCACGCTGCGGTGACGGGAAACGTGGACACTCTGGCGTTAGCCACCGGCACCCTCAACGGCTTCATCGCGGGCCTGGACCAGACAGACTTCCGCCGCAGCCTATTCGAAGGCGGCATCGGGGCCGGCCTCGGCGCCGGCTCCATGGTTTACGCCCTGGCCCATTGCGCCGTGCTGCTGGACCGCCCTGACGCGCTGGTCGCCGCCGGCCGGCTGCTGGGCGAGATCACCGACGAGCGGATCGCCGCGGACAGCCGGCTGGACCTTCTGGGCGGCGCGGCGGGCGCCATTCTGGTGGCGCACATGCTGCACGATCATTTCCCGGACGAGGCGATGCGGGTGGTGTGCAGCGGCGCCGACCACCTGCTGGCCCAGCGGATGACGATGCCGGACGGCGGGCGCGCATGGCCCGGCCTGGGCTCGCGGCCCCTAGTCGGCCTGACGCACGGCGCGGCAGGCATGGCGGTGGCCCTGACGCGGGCGGCGGAACTCACCGGCGTTTCGGCCTACGCCGAGGCGGCCGGGGAGGCCTTGACCTATGAGCGCTCGACCTATGATCAGGCGCGCGGCGGTTGGCCGGACTACCGGTTCGCGGCCAAGGCGGGCGAGGAGATCCTGCAGCGCAACTGGTGCAACGGCTCGGCGGGCATCGGCCTGTCGCGTCTGATGCTGGGCGCTGGTGACGCCGGGAACCGCGCGGACCTGGACCGCGCCGTCGCCCTGACCCTGGGCGGCGCCGACGGCGACCAACTCGACCACCTGTGCTGCGGCGCCATGGGGCGGGCCGTCTTCCTGCGCGAGGCGGGCGCGGTCCTGGACGACACTACGGCCCGGACGGCAGGGGACGCGATCCTCGACGATGTGGCTCTGGCGGGGCTCAGGTCAGGCTATCGTCTGGGCTGGCCGGCCGCGCTCAGCGTGCCGTCCTTCCACCAGGGCACCGCCGGGATAGGCTACACCCTGCTGCGCGCCGCCTACCCAGGGGCGCACCTGCCTCAGATCGCCGCCTTCGACCCGCCGCGCTGGCGCTAAACGAGCTGACGCGTGGCCAGATCGTGGAACAGGCCGCCCAGTTCCATCAGCTCGTCGTAGGTCCCGGTTTCCACAACCCGGCCCTTGTCGAGCACCACGATGCTGTCGGCGTTGACCACGGTCGACAGGCGATGGGCGATGACGATGCGGGTCACGTTGAGCCGGTCCAGACTGGAGGTGACGGTGGACTGGGTGCGGTTGTCCAGGGCGCTGGTGGCTTCGTCCAGCAGGAGAATACGCGGGCTAGCCACGATCGCGCGGGCCAGAAGCACACGCTGCACCTGACCCCCGGACAGGGCTCCGCCGTTGTCGGAGATCACCGTTTCCATGCCCATCGGCATGGCGCGGATGTCGTCGGCCAGACCGACCTTCTCCGCCGCCGCCCAGGCTGCCTCGCTGGGCATAGTCAGGTGCCCGCCCAGGATGTTGTAGAGCAGGGTGCCGGGGAACAGCTTGCCGCCCTGCATGACCACGCCCATCTGGCGGCGCACTCGCTCCAGGTCCAGACCCTCCAGCGCCCGGCCGTCCAGAAGGATGGCACCTGTCTCCGGATGCTCGAAGCCCAGCAGCATGCGCAGCAGGGTTGACTTACCGGTGCCGGAGGGGCCGACGATGGCCACGAACTGGCCGGGCTCGATGGTCAGCGACAGGTCGTTGAAGATCAGCGGCGAGTTCT
Source organism: uncultured Caulobacteraceae bacterium (assembly GCA_903929535.1). Taxonomy (GTDB): domain Bacteria; phylum Pseudomonadota; class Alphaproteobacteria; order Caulobacterales; family Caulobacteraceae; genus BOG-938. The sequence goes on from CAIYVC010000117.1 coordinate 36,390, forward strand.
CGTCGTAGCGGAAGGAGATGTGGCTGAACTCGATCCTGCCCGACAGCTTGCCGGGGTTGGCCTTGCCGCTGCTGACCTCCGGCGTCTCCTCCAGGATCGGCGCGGCGTAGGCGTAGAGGGGGCGAAGTGCGGCGATCGAGACGAAAGTCGAAGCCAAGCCCGAGATGCCCGTCAGGCCCTGGGTGAAGGCGCTGATGAAGGCCAGCAGCTGGCCCAGCTGCAACGCCTTGGGATTGCCCGGATCGGTCAGTTTCAGCTTGTCGATCAGGAAGAACAGGCCTGCCGTGCCGATCGGCAGGGCGGCGGCGGCGATGACCTTGGTCACCTTCTCGATCCGCTCGGCGGCGTACTGCTGGCGGGTCAGCCGGCCCTGGTGGCGGCTCCATTGCAGGAAGGCTCGGTCCTCGGCGGCGGCCAGGCGCAGCTTGGAGATGGAGGTGGCGATCTGCAGCAGGATGCCCGCCGCCTTGCCTGTGGTGGAGATCACGTCGCGCTCGCGCCGCACCCGCAGCATGCCCAGGACCACGATGGCGACGGCTAAGAACGCGAAATAGCCGAAGGCGATCGCGGCCAGGGCCATGGAATAGTGGGCCATTAGCCCCAGCGAGATCACGGCGAACATGCCCGACAGCAGCGACGACACCATGGTGCCGTTGACGGCCTTCTCGATCCGCTGGATCGCCATCACCCGCTGCACAAGGTCGCCCGCCACATAGTCGCGGAAGAAGGCCGTGGGCAGGCGAAGGACGCGGTCCAGCACGCCGGACTGCAGGCGCGAGCCCGACCGACCCTCGATCCGCACCACGGCGATCTGGGCGCCGTAGCGCAGGCCGAAGATGGTCACGGCCAGCATCCCCAACATCAGGCCCGTGGTGACCAGCTTGGGCAGGTCGAAGCTCGGGATGATGTTGTCGACGATGAAGCTGGTGGCGATCGGCACGGCCAGACCCAGGACCGAGGCGATCAGGCCGAGCCCCACGATCGAATAGAAGTCCGGCAGGCTCCAGCGGATGGCGCCGCCGCCGATGTCCAGCCCCTTGAGGGGCCGGGCCGGCAGAGGGGCGTAGAACATGTGCGCCTCGCCTCGCAGGGCGGCCAGGGCGGGCTTGTCCAGCGGCCGCAGGCCATTGGTCGCCGGATCGTAGACTTCGTAACCCCCGCGCTGGCCGAAAGGCAGGATGGCCAGGGGGCGGCGGGCCTCGCCTTCGAGCAGCAGGAAGGCGCCGACGTCGCGCTCCCACCAGCCGGTCTCCAGCTTGACTGGCCGCAGGCGCAGCTGGTTCTCGCGGGCGATGTCGTCGATGGACAGGCCGCCGTCGCTGTCCTTGGCGTTGCGGTCAACCGGCGTGCGGATGCGGATGCTCTGCTGCGCCATCACCGCGGCGATGGCGCGGGTCAAAGGGTCGGCATGCTCGTCCACCGCCATGCGGCTGACGCGATCGCCGCCGCCGGCGAAGGGCGCGGACAGGTGGTCCAGCGCGGATTGGGCCGCGGCGATGTCGGCCTCGGTGCGCTCGCGCAGGCGGTTGATCTCGTCGACCGCGGCAAGGCGCAGGTTGATCGGCAGGATGTCCAGCACCGCCTGGTAGAAGCGCTGCAGCGCCGGCCAGACACGACCGTCGCCCACCACCTGAGCGGTCGAGGCCGCCGACACGGTGGCCTTGCTGCGAAACGACACCCAGCTCGCCCGGCACAGGGGCAGGGGTGTCTGGGGGCCGACGCCGTCCAGGTCCTCGGAATCCAGCAGGAAGGGGGTGGCGTCGGCCGGCTCTATCCAAGCCACGCCCTGGGGGCAGGCCAGGCGCTGCTCGGCGCGCAGCGTCACGCTGCCGCCCGGCGTGATGGCGGCGTCGATGCGGGGCAGGGGCACGATATGGCGCGACAGGGCTTCCGATAGCCCCACCACCCACTCGTCGATCCGGTCGGCCAGGAGGCCACGCAGGGCCCCCTCCTTGCTCCAGGCGCGCAGGACGGCGAGGTCCAGCTCGACCACCTTGGTGCCGACGTGACCGACGGCCAACAGGCCCACCGGCTGCAGAGCCTCGCTGGAGTCGATGCCGAACAGAACGGCGTGCCTGTGTGCCGTGAACATGTGCTGGCGCTGGCCGATGGTGTCCTCGTCGGGCATCTCGGCCAGGAACAGCTCGACGGATCCCTCGACGATAACCAGGCAGCGTTCGGGGTTGTCCAGCAGGATCGGGGTGTTGCCGGCGATGGCGTAGGGCGCGCCCTGCTTGGCGGCCTTGGCGGTCAGCTCGGAGTCGAAATGGACGGTGTCGTTCATCTCAGCTCTCGATCAGCTTGGCGTAATGCGACTTGAGCGCCATCAGCTCGTCATGGGTGCCGCGCTCCAGGACCTGGCCGCGGTGCATGAAGATGATCTCGTCGCAGTCGCGGATCGTGCTCAGGCGGTGGGCGATGATGAGGCAGGCGCAGCCGCGCCGGCGCAGGTTGTCGATGATCAGCTTTTCGGCGACCGGATCCAGCGCGCTGGTGGCTTCGTCCAGCACAAGCAGGGTAGGCTTGGTGACCAGGGCGCGGGCGATCTCGATGCGCTGGCGCTGGCCGCCGGAGAAGTTGCGCCCCGCTTCCTCGACCGCCGCGTCGTAGGCGCCCGAGCGCTGCACGATGGCCTCGTGGATTTCCGCATCCTTGGCCGCTGTGATCATGATCTCGTCCGGCAGGGTCTCGTCCCACAGGGCGATGTTGTCGCGGATGGTGCCTTCGAACAGGACGATGTCCTGGTCGACCACCGCCAGGGAGTTGCGCAGCAGCGGACGAGGGATGGCCGTGATCGGCCGCCCGTCCATCAGGATCTCGCCGCTCCAGGGCTGGTAGAGCCCGGTGACCAGTTTGCCGACGGTCGACTTGCCCGAGCCCGAGGCGCCGACCAGCGCCACGCGGGTGCCAGGGCGCAGATCGAGCGAGAAGTTCTCGATCAATGGCTTGTCCAGCGGATTGTAGCCGAAGGTCAGGCCCTTCAGCTCGACGTGCCCGCTCAGGCGGTTGACGCTGCCCAGCGTGGTGGCCTGGGCGCGGGTTCCACTGGCCGCGTCGCGCTCGAACTCGTCAGCGATCGGGTGACGGATGACGTCCTCGACCTGGTCGATCACGCCGCGCAGGCTCTGCAGCTGCAGCGCCGTGCCCATGACACTGCCCAGCGGCGCGTTGATGGCGCCCTGCAGCAACTGGAAGCCCAGTAGGGTGCCCAGAGTGATCTGCCCCTGCATCACCTGCCAGCCGCCCACCACCAGCACCGTCACCGTGGCGAACTGCGACAGAAAATCGGGGATGGCGGCGAAGATGGCGCCGACCTTGCCGGTGCGTTGCTCGTGGCCGACCACCAGGGCGTGCGAACCGGACCAGCTCTCGAAATAGGTGCCTTCGGAGGCGCTGGCCTTGAGGGTCTCCACCATCTGCAGGCCGATCATGGTCTTACCGACCAGCTTGGTGGTGTCCAGCGTCGCCTTCTGCTGCTGCTCCTCGATGCGCTGCCGCATCTGCATAAACAGGGCGATATTGACCGCCGCGAACAGGGCCGCGATGAAGGCCAGCAGCGGGCTGAACCCGGCCATGATGATCAGGAACAGCAGGATCGAGACGCCGTCGACGATGATCGAGGTGGCGTTCTTGCCCGCCTGGTCGCCGAGCTGCGTGGTCAGGCTGACGCGGCCGCCGATCTCCCCGGGGAAGCGCTGGGCATAGAAGGCGATCGGCAGGCGCAGCATGCGCCAGACGAAGCGTGAGGAGGCGCGGGTCGTCACGCGCAGCCGCAGGCGGTCGGTGATGGTGCTCTGCAGCCAGCTGAGCAGGGCCTGGAACACTGCGGCGACCAGGAAGGCTGCCAGGATCCACACCACCCAGTCGGTCTGTTTATCGACAAGATACTGGTCGATGAAGGTGCGCGTGAAACCCGGCAGGATGATGCCGAACACCGTGACGCCCAGGCCCGCGGCGATGATGAAACCGAAGGCGTCACGGCTGCCGTCCAGCCACGACATCATGCGGCCGACCACGCCCGGGCGCTCGCCGCTGGCCTTGAATTCGGAGGTGCGCCGGAAGGTGAGGGCGACGCCGGAATAGATCCGGTCGAACTCCTCCTCGCTCAGGAGGCGTCGGCCCGCCGCTGGGTCGTTCAGGTGCACCTTGCCCTTCACAAACCCTTCGACCACCACGAAGTGGTTCATGTTCACGAAGGCGATGAACGGCGTCTTGACGTCCTTCAGGGCCTCGAAGGTAGTCTTGAAGCCCTTGGCGTCCAACCCGTGCATCCGCGCGGCGCGCAGGATGTTGCTGGCCTTAGCTCCGTCGCGCGAGACGCCGCAGGCCAGGCGCAGGTCCTCCAGCGTCAGCCACTTGCCGAAGCTGGCCAGCACCATAGACAGCGAGGCGGCCCCGCATTCCACGACCTCCACCTGCAGCACGGTGGGCGTCTTGACCCGATTGGTCGTCTGTCCCGGCTGGACGTTCACGGCCTTAGAGCCCCAGCTTGGTCAGGACGGTCTCGATACGGGGCATCACCAGGGCGATCATCGGGATGCTGTCGGTGACGATCTTGCCTTCGGTCAGGGTGCCGGCAGTCACGCGCTGGGCCGGCCCCTTGCCGCTGGACCAGCGGTAGCCGCTGATGGTCTTGGGATCGACCTTGAGCTCGACCACCGCCTGCACCGGCGCGCCGTCCTGCGACAGCGACTGCACCAGGGTAGCGTTCTTCAGGATGCGCATCATTCCTTCGGGCGTCGCGGCCAGAGACGAGACCTCGATCACGTTTCCCATGATGAAGCCGTCGCGCTCGACCCGCACCGAGTTGGGGATCACCTGCACTGGCATGCCCACGGCCACGGCGTGACCGCCGCTGGTGGGCGGCACGTACATGATCGCCACTAGAACCCCTGATCCGCCCTGGCCGCTGCCCGGCAGGACCCGCAGCAGGGGCGCGCCGCCGGAGGCCACTTCGCCTACGTTGACCAGCTGATCGGCCACAACGCCCCCGATAGGAGCGATCACTTCGCGGCCGACCTTCAGCCGTTCGGAGGAGCCGGAGATTTCGCGGTTAGCCGCGGCCAGGTTCATCTCGACGTCCATCATCTCTCGGCGGGCGCTGATGGTGTCGGTGGCGGCGCCGGCGTTGATGGAGACCAGGTCGCTACGCGCGGAGTCCAGCTGCGACCGGATGTCCGCCAGCTGCTGCTGGGCGGACAGGAAGCGGTCGCGGGTGATGATGCCTTCGTTCAACAGCTGCTGCTGGCCGGCGACCATCTGGGTCATCGCCGTCTCGGTTAGGCGCAGGGCGGCTATGCGGTCGTTCAGCGCCTTCCGACGCACCACATCGACCTGCGAGCGGGCTGCGGCTTGGCCGGAAAGGAACTTGGAGATGGCGACGGAGCGTTCCTGCAGCTTGGCAGCTTCGGTGCGGCGCTGCTGCACGGCCGCTTCCAGTTCCGGCTGACTGATGTAGGCGACCACCTGGCCGGCCTTGATGCGGTCGCCAGGGCGCACCAGCACCTGGGCCAGGCGTCCGCTCGCTGGAGCGACCACGTCGGCAACCCCCGCGCGGCTCAACAGCACGCCCTTGGCCTCGGTCTTGACCAGAGCCTGGTCGAAGATGGACCACAGAAGGCCGATCACCGTGGCACCCAGGAGCACCGACAGCGAGATCCAGGCGAAAGAGGGAACCACCTTCAGCAGGGCATCGAGCTGCTCGGGATTGGGCGGGCGCGTGAGCGTCTTCTGGCGCGGCGGCAGCATGAATCCCCCTAAAAACCAGTGCGCACCGGAGGCGAGCCCTCCCGCTTTAACCGATGCGAATGACGCCCCTGTGGCGTGCTCGCCACCCCAAGGCGGGCGACGCCATCAGTTCTCGACTGGGCCGGACGCAGGCGCCGTAGTCAAGGTCTCGCGGCCTCCCGACGCGGCCGTTTTTTCGCATCGGAAGCGACTCACGGAAGCACCCGCTCCTCGAAATCCCCACGCATGCAGTGGTTGGAACTCATCGCCGCGCCATAACCGCCCGCGTTCAGCAGGGCGACGCGATCGCCTTCGCGCAGCGGCGGCATCACCAGCCCCTCGCCCCACAGATCGAGCGCCTCGTTGATATTGCCCGCCAGGGTGACGCGTTCGGTAGCGCCTGGGCGGGTCACGCAAGGGACCGGTTCGCAGGCGAGGTCGTAGAAGGCCGGTTCGGGATGCAGATTGAAGCCGCCGTTCAATCCGACGAACAGGGTGTCGCGCTTGCGCTCCGCGCCGGTCACCCCCAGCACCAGCACGCCCGCGTCCTTGACGATGTAGTCGCCGGGCTCCGCCGAGATGCGCACCGGGCGGCCCGCGAACAGCCGCGCTAGGCCGGCGCTCCAGCGCTCCAGATTCAGCGGCCGGTCGCCCGCACGGTGCGGCAGGCCGAGCCCGCCGCCGACATTGACCTCGCGCACGTCCGCTAACCGGTCCAGCATTCGCGCGCAGGCGGCGGCGGCCTGTTCCCAAGCGTCCATCTGGGCGTCAAGGTAGCCGCATCCGAGGTGGAAATGGACCCTCTCGATCCTGAGGTTCGAGGCTGCGGCCAGGGCGACCGCCTCGTCCAGTTGCTCGTCGTAGATACCGAACTTGGTGGTGCGCGTGCCCGCATACGTTAGCCGTTCGCTGTCGCCGTAGCCGACGCCCAGGGCGGGGTTCAGGCGCAGGCCGACGGCCCGGCCCGGCGTCCGCTCGCCGATCTGGCGCAGCATCGCCAAGCCGTCGCAGTTGACCAGGACCTCCGGACGGCGCGCCAGGGCGTCGTGGTCCGAGCGCGAGACTGACACCCCGGTGTAGCTGACGGCGGCCTCGGGGAAGCCGCAGGCCAGTGCCAGCTCCAGCTCGCCCGGCGAGCAGACGTCGGCGCCGCAGAGGCCGCTCTGGGCTAGGGCCTTTAGTAGCGGCGGAAAGCGATTGGCCTTGAGGGCGTAGAACAGTTGGCCGCCCATGCCGGTGGCGAGAAGGGCGTCCCGCACCCGCCCGGCGTTGGCCAGCACGCGCGCCTCGCTGTAGAGAAAGATTGGCCCGCCCGCCTCCGCCGCCAGGGCGTCTACATCGCGTCCCGCCAGGGTCAGGCGTCCGTTATCACGGTGCAGGTCGTCTCGGCGCCACCAGTCCACCGCCGCCTCAGCTCTGGACGGCCAGCCAGCTCGCACCATGGGCCGCGACGGCTTCGCGGCGGCCGGTGATCCAGCGGCGGCAGTTGGAAGCGCCGCAGGCGCAGCCGAACTGGCGGTGCAGCACGTCCTCGGTCGCCGCATAGTCGATGGTCAGCCACTCGCCCGGCTGGATATCGCGGATGGCCACCACCTCCAGACGATGGACGTCCAGCACGCAGTTGGGATCGCAGCTGTGCTGCAGATAGCCGGCGAAGCCGCGGTCGACCATGTGCAGCACCGCGGTGATCTGCAGGCTGTGTTTGGAGACGGAGGCGCTGACCTCCCCGGTCATCCTGCCGACGACGCCCCCTCGCGAGTAGCCGCGCAGGGCGCGCACGCCCAAGCCAATCACGGCGTCCACCAGGACGATCTCGACTCCAGCTGGGGTTTCGGAACCGGGGCCCGACCGCTCGGGCGTTTCGACAGCTACCAACTTGGTCAAGAAACCAGGCCTCCTCAGCCTGTCGCCGCGGGACTCGCAAACGCTTACGGCAGGTCGATTCTAGTCGAAGTTCTTGACGATCCTAAGTCTATTCTGGTGCGCCACTCTGTCGTAGGCCACCTCGTCCATCAGCTTGATGACCAGGAAGATTCCCAGACCGCCGATGGGCCGATCCTCGACCGACAGGGTGGTGTCGGGCGCCGCCCTGGCCAGGGGGTCGAAGGCGACGCCGCCGTCGGCGACGGTCATGCGCACCTGGCCCGGATCGACCTCGGCGTCGAGCTTCAGAAACGGGTCGGTCTCGCCTGCCGCGTAGGCGTGCTCGACGATGTTGGCGACGATCTCGTCCAGGGCCATCAGGATGTGGTTGGCCGCGGGCATGGGCACGCCGTTGTCGTCGAAGAAAGCCTCCAGCTTCTCGACCACCTCGGGGAGTTCATCCAGGTCGGCGCGAGTCCTGATGGATAAGGTCTGGCCCATGCGCGCCGAAAATTCCCCCGCCGTACGGTCCAAGGCTTGCAGCAGGAGCTTAGATTGGCGAAGGATCAAGCTCAATCGGGTTTGAGCCGGCCCATGGTCGGAGCGGGGGTATGATGCAGATCGTCGAAGCGGCCAAGCCGCAAGGGCTGGTCCTCCAGATTTCCGGACGCCTGGACAGCAACACCGCCCGCGACCTGGAGGCGGTGCTGCCGGCGCGGGTGCAGTCGCAGAAGGCGGTTCTCGTCGACCTGTCCCAGGTTCAATACGTCAGCTCGGCGGGCCTGCGCGTGCTGCTCAAGGGTGCCAAGGGCGCCAAGGCCAGCGGCTGCAACCTGATGCTGTCGGGCCTGGCCCCGGATGTGTACGAGGTGTTCGACGTGAGCGGCTTTGCGACAATCTTCTCGATTTATCCGACCGCCGACGCCGCCTTGGCTTCGGTAGGCTGAGGCTCCAGCGCCGCGGCTAGGCCTCCGGCGCCCGCGGGCAACAACTTCTCCAGGTCCTCCAGCAGCCGGGCCGCGTCGGGCGCGATGTGTCGCGCGCGGTAGTTGGCCGCCAGTTCATTGACCTCGTCGCTGCCCAGCGTCTCCAGGCGGATATCCTGCAAGATATCGGTCCAGTCGACGCGCGCGAGCCTGATCGCTCCCGCCAGCCGCAGGAAGTCCGCTTCCTCCATCTCGCCGCGCAGCCAGGCCTCGGCGACCGGGACCAGGGCGCGCGCCAGGGACAGGGCCTCGCCGGGCTCGGCGCGTTCGACTTCGGCCAGCACCAGGGCGCCCCCGCCGCCCGGTGTCTCTACCGCCGCGACCAGCGCTCCGGGCGCGGTCTTCCCCAGCGTCCGGGCGACAACGTGCGCGCCGCCGATGATCCGATCCAGGGACGGCGCCAAGGCACGCAGGTGCGCCGCGTCGAACAGCTGGTGCGAGGACAGCACGGCGGGCGGTTGCGCAGCGTTGCGGTTCAGCGACTCCATCACCTCCACCGCGTGCACTAGCTCGTCCACTTCGCGCATCTCGTAATCGCCGACCCGGGCTTCCTGGGCCCGCTGGCTGAGGTCTTCGCGGAAGTTTCGCAGATGCAGTTCGGCCCCGCGCAGCTCGCGCGCGACCCGCCGGGCAAGCCACAGGGACAGCAGCACGCCGTAGATGGCCACGGCGATCAGGATCGTGGTCCACAGCCGATACATAAACTGCTGGCGCTCGGCGAAGGTGCGTCCGTTCAGCTCGACGACCACGGCTTTGTCGGCGGAGACAGGCTCGGTGGCGCGCACGACCATGTCGGCGCCCTTGCCGATAATGACCACATGCGAGGTGGGCGAGTACTCGGCCTCGCCCAGGTCGCCGTAGATGGGCGTGGTCGTGCCGTCGCGGTAGACGATGCCCAGGTTCTCGACGTCGTCGACTTCGCGGATGGCGGCCAGCAAGTCGCGCCGCCGCGGGCCCGGCCGCCGAGACGCGGCCAGGTCGTTCGGCGACTGACGGGCGAAGGCGGCGAGGGTGACGGCGGCGGCCCGCGCCTCGGTGCGCATGCCCTGGTCCAGGGCGGCCTGCTTGCTCTGCACCAGAAGCAGGGCGTTGGCCAAGGCCAGCGCCAGGAACACCGGCGCGGTGAACATCATGATGAAGGCGCGCAGGCTCATGGGCGGGCCAGCACCGGCAACCGGCGCAGCAGGGAGGGGAATTCCCGCGTCAGGGTGAACAGATAGGGCCGGGCCAGGGTCAGGGTGTTCAGGCCTTCCTCGCCTGCCACGCATCCCTGCGAAGGCTGGCCGAGCAGGACGGCGGCAGCATCGAACATGCCCGGCCAGCGCTGCCCGTCCGGCCCGACCGCGTAACCGCCGATGGCGATGTGCAGCAGCGAGGGGGCGGAGCCCGCGGCGATGACTGTCTGGCCGGGCTCGAAATGGCGCGCCGACATCACGCCCGCGATCGCCTCGGCCTCGTGGGGCTCCAGGCCGGCGAAGGCGGGCTGGGCCAGCAGCAGGGCGGGATCGATGCTCATGGCTCCAGCGCCGCCGTGCGGCCGTCCGCCGAGCGGGCGACCGCCCCGTCCACCGTCGGCGGTTGGGTCCCGAGCAGATGCGTCCGATCCCCGATCTTGACGGCCAGGCCGCCCGGTTGCGGGGCTAGGGCCCGCACAAGCAGGGCGTCGTCCGCGGCGGACCGGACCAGCTCGCGCAGCCCCCGTCGCCAGATCGCCGCGTCCGTCGCGTCCAGTTCGGGGGGCGGGAAGCCGACGATGCGGCGAGCGCCGTCATCGATACGCAGGGCCGCGTCCGCGGGCGTGTCGGGGCCATCCAGTTCGGCGACGACCGCCCTGGTCCATACCTGCTCGTCCGCCTCGCGGCGCGTCCGGCGCACCGTATCCATGCGCAGGATCATCCGCTCCAACGACCGCTGCAGGCTGCCGATCTCGCGGGCGCCGCCGATATGGGTCAGGTCGACCTCGGTGTCCCCGCCCGCCGCCGCCTTTAACGCCGCCGCGTGCAGGCGCAGGATCGGATCGGCCAGCCGCACCGCGATCAGCCACGAGGCCAGGGCCGCGCCGATGGCGGTGACCACGGCCAGGACGGCGCTACGGAAGAGCGCCTGTTCCGTCGCCACCCGGATGATGGAGATGTTCAGGTCCGCGCCCGTTGCGCCGATCGAGCGGCCCTCGGCGTCGCGGATGGCCGCCGCGCCCGTCTTCAGAAGCCCCCACTTCTCCTGAAATTCGATGGGCGAGATATAGACCCCGCCCTGCGTCTGTATCCGCTTCAGCCCGGCCAGGGTGCGCGGGGTAGTGGTGTCGACCTGGCCGATCGGCGAGTGCTCCGACCCCTCGGTGCCGTCCACCACGTAGAACAGGTCGCCGCCCTTGGCTCCCAGCACCTGGGTGTAGACATAGGTCAGCCCCAGCGCGCGGCGGATGTCCCTCAGCGGCTGGGCGTTGCGCAGATAGGGCGCGGTCTTCTCCACCGCTGGGGCGTCGATGCCGGGCTGACGCGCGATCGCTGTCAGAGACGCCTGGTCGGCCGGGTCGATCAGGGCGGCGGCCAGGGCGCTGACCGTCTTCAGCTCGCGGGTGAAGGTGTCCAGGATGCTGTCGCTTAGTCGTTGGTAAACCAGGCTGGCCAGCACCACGCTCAGCACCACCAGCGACGGCAGCAGGCTGCGCAGCACCAGCGCCTGGATCGAGACCTTGCGGCGGGGCCGGCGGCTATGAGACATGGGCCGCTTCGGCGCGCGAACGGAACAGGGCCAGGGCGACTTGGGCGAACCGGTCGGATGCCCCCTCGATGGCTTCCGCCAGCGCCCTGCCGGTCAGCAGGGTTGGGTGCTGCTCGGCGATCTGCACCGCGGCGTCCAGCTCGCCCTGGGCCAGCACCGGGTCCTGCAGCAGGGCGGCGATGCGGTCGACCACAGTCGGGCTCTGGCTCGATCCGATCAGAGCCAAGCGCTGCACCAGGGTCTGGCGCGCCAGTTCGGTTAGGGTGCGGCGGCGGCCCAGCTCCAGCACCCGCAAGCCCTGAGGTCCGGCCAGCTCGTGCAGCGCCTGCACGGCAGAGGCCTGGGCGACCGGGCGGACATAGCCGAAGGCGGTGACGATGGCCTTGACCAATGCTTCATGGGAGGGCGGCTCCGCGCTGACCGGGGCGTCCCGCAACAGGGGCAGGATGCGCCGCATGGTCTCTCCGCCTACGCCGGTTTCCAGCGTCTCAAGAGCGTTGGCGCGGATCTTGGGGTTGGTCGAGCGCAGCGACGCGGACAACAGCTCGAACTCCGGCAGCAGGCCCGACAGGCCGTAGAGCGTCAGAGTCAGATCGACGGACCGGCTGATGATTTCGCGGGAGTAGGCGATCAGCACCGTAAGGCCCGGCGTGCGTACCGGCGCGTTGCAGAGGACGTCGCGCAGGTTCTGGCTGAGGACCGCGCTGGACAGCTGCACGTCGACCGTCTCGGCGCGAATGGCCGCCAGCTGGGCCGGGGCGATGACGGCTAGGGCGCGCGCGGCGACGATACGGTTGTCGAAGCCGATGGTCCGGTCGGGCACAGCATTGACCAGGGCTGGCACGGCGATGTCGCCGATCGCGATCAGCTCTCCCTCCAGCCGCCGGCGCTCGCCCGGCGTGGCGGCGCGGGCCGACAGGATCAGGGCCTGGATCGCGCTCCCGTCAACGCCGGCCTGGCGATGAGCCTTGGAACGGCCGAGCTGCAGCCAGCCGCGCCGCATGTTGGCGGCCATGGCCGAAGGGTAGTCGGCCCGCAGCACCAGCACGATGCAGATCAGCAGCAGCGCCAGGAAGGCGCCGACGCCGGCGATCTCGGTCAGCCCCAGACGGGGCGTGGCCAGTAACAGGAACACCCCCGCGAACAACCCCGCGAAGGGCTCGCACAGGCCCTCGATGAGGGTCCTGACCAACTGCTTGACCTCGCTCGACACCGCGTTGAACAGAAGGTTCTGGTTGTTGTATTCGATGGCCGTCAGCACCGTGTGGTAGGCGTAGAAGGCCGCCAGGGCCGCTGCGAAGCCGCTGGACAGGAACAGAAGGCTGAAGGCGACAAGATAGACGATCGGTAGGATCAGGGCCGTGTTGCGCACGCCGATGCGGCCGACCAGCGGATTGAACACAAAGAGGCAGATCAGGATGTTGATCAGGCTGGCGACCGCGTAAAGCCTGCCCAGCAGGATCTGCAGTTGGCCCTCGCTGCGGTCCTGCTGCAGGATGCTGGAGTACTGGAACTCGCTGAGATTGGTCAGCAACAGCATGACGAACAGGGTGAACGCCAGGAAGACCGTGTAGCGCGAGGTCAGGAAGGCGCGGATCACCGTTTTGCCCTGCGCGAGCAGGGGCGTTTTCTCGCCTTCCTCGATGTCGCTCTCCGCCAGCGGCTTCCAACGGCGGCGCAGGACGATCAGCACCGGCGCGGTGATCGCCGCGACGGCGGCCCAGAGCATCATGAAATCGCCGGTGTCGAGATCACGCGCGAAGGCGGACACCGCGCCCGCGCCGATGGCGTTGCCGAGCGCGCATCCGGCGGCCAGCACCGGGAACAGGCGTTTGGCGTCCTGGATGTCGAAGTAGCTGTCTGTGAAGTTCCAGAAAAGCGAATAGACCCCGATGTACCACATGCCGACGTAGAGCCTGAGCGCGATGTAAGGTGCGATTTCTCCGGGGACGTCCTCTGCCTGTCTAACCACAGTGGCCATGGCGACGCCGCCCACCGCCAGCAGGACCAGGGTGATGTCGGCCACGCGGCCGATCCCGAATCGCGCGATCAGCAGCGAGAACACCGGCGTGTAAACCAGCATCACCGCCGGAATCAGCAGGAAGATGAGCGGCAGCCGCTGGGCCCCGGCGTGGGACAGGAAGGCGGCGTCCCCGGCGCTGGTGGCCACGCCCATCCCGATCTGCAGCATCAGCCCGAACAGGGCGAACATGGCCAGCTTGGACCATTCGCCCCGATACACGCGCAGGATTGCGCTCGCCCGGTTCGGTGCAGAAGCTTGCGCCGACTGCACTGCTGGCGGATGCCTTTTCTGCGGCGAGCGCATATGAAGGACGCCTCTGGGCTAGGTTGGGCAAATGGTAGCGACAGTCTCCGAAACGGCGGGCGCGGACCGGGTACACCCGCGCGCCGTCCGAATCCGCTTCGGCTTGAAGCCCAAGCTGCTTCTGTTGCTGCTCTTTATCAACCTACTAAGCGCCGCCGCCTTCGGATCGCTGCTCTATACGGTCGAGCGGACCGAGATCATCAGCGCGTTCGACGCCCGTCTGAACACCGCCGCCGCCGCCGTCGCCGAGATGGTCCCCGCCGCCTATCACCAGCGCATCAAGGGCGCGGACTCCATCGCTCCGGCGGAATACGCCGCTCTGCAGGCCCAGCTGTCCCACTTCGCCGACAACGCCGGCCTGGCCTACGTCTACACCTACATGAAGTTCGGCCCCGCCATCCACACGGTGGCCACCAGCGCGACGTCGCGGGAGTACCGCACCCACCAGCAGACCAAATTCTTCGCCGGCTACGACACTGCTCCGCCGCTGCTGTTCCAGAGCTTCGCAGACGGCCGGCGGCGGTTCGACGAATATTCGGACGCCTTCGGCGAGTTCCGCTCGATCTACCTGCCGATGAAGACCGCCGACGGCCAGACCTACGTCGTCGGGGCGGACGTGGAGCGCTCGCACTTGGACGACGCCCTGATCGCCTCGGCCCGCAACACCCTTTTGATCGCCGGCCTGATCTTCATCGTGTCGATGATCGCGGGCAGCGTCCTGGTCGGGCGGATCGTCAGTCCTCTAAGCAAGTTAACAGACTTCACCCACGGCATGGAGGGCGACGGCTTTCAGGCCAGCGACAGCGAACTGGCCAACATCCGCTCCATCGGCGGGCGGCGTCGCGACGAGGTTGGTAGCCTGGCCGACGCCATGGTGGGCATGATTGTGCGGCTGCAGCGCTATCTGGCCGACCTGGAGCTGGCCACCGCCGCGCGCGAGCGGGCAGAGGGCGAGGTCTCGGCGGCCCGCGACATCCAGCTGGGCATGGTGCCGCGCGTCTTCCCGCCCTTCCCGGACCGCACCGACATCGACCTCTACGCGGTGCTGGAGCCGGCCAAGGGCGTGGGCGGGGACCTGTACGACTACTTCCTGGTCGACGAGGGCAAGCTGTTCTTCGTGATCGGCGACGTGTCGGGCAAGGGCGTGCCCGCGGCCCTGTTCATGGCCATGACCACCACCCTGTTCCGCTCGGCGGCCCTGACCGGCCAGCACTCGGTCGGCGAGGTGTTCGCCCGGGTCAACAGCGAGCTGTCGCGCGACAACGCCGGGGAGATGTTCGTCACCGCCCTCGGCGGCGTGCTCGACCTGGCCACCGGCGTGATCGAATACAGCAACGGTGGCCATGAGGCGCCGTTCGTTCGCCGCGCCGATGGCTCGGTCGAGCGCCTACCGCGCCTGAAGGGCGTGGCCCTGGGCGTGATCGAGGAGATCGACTACGCAACCGCGCGCTTCACCCTGCAGCCCGGAGACTCCCTGCTGCTGTTCACTGACGGCGTCAGCGAGGCGGCCGACATCGAGGACCGGCTGTTTTCGGTCGAGGCCATCGGCGAGTGGCTGTCCGCGCCCTTGGCCGAGCCCTCGGCGGGGGGCACGGTCCGCGCTCTGGTGAGTGACGTGCACCGTTTCGCCGGAACCGCGCCGCAGTCCGACGACATCGCCGTGGTGATGATCCGCTTCCTGGGTTCCGGAGCGGCCTGATCGGCGCTCTCCCGGTCAGGGGAAGATGATCTTCAGCGTGGCGGCGATGTGGTCGCCGGCGTAGGCCTTGCCGTAGAAGCTGGCGGCGGTGGCGTCCGTGCCCCAGTACCGCAGATCCAGGCCCAGCTTTGGCGTGAAGGCGTAGGTCCCGCCCACTTCCCAGTTGGCGTAGCCGCCGATGCCGGCCCTGGCCCGGTCGTCGAACGCCTGGTAGCCGACCGCCGCCGACACGGTCAGGGTCTTGGTCAGGGCGAAGGCGTCGTTGATCTCGTAGTACTCGGCGCTGCCCACTTTGCCGAAGAACTGCGGCGAATAGTAGAAGGCGGCGCCCAGGGTGTTGCGGCCCACGGCGTGGCTGGCCAGGAACTTGCCTTCCCAATAGGTGAAGTTGGCGCCGCGCGGCTCGTTCGCATAGCCGTAGCGGACCACCCCGATGTCCAACGCCACCGCCCCCACGGTCGGCCGGAATCCGGCGTAGAGGTCGTACTCTATATTGGTCGTGTTGCCGGGGTCGCCCGAGCTGGGCCCGAAGTCGACATTAGAGTTCCAGTTGCCGAGGTAGACGTGGCCGTCGATGAAGTCGACACCGCCGGACGGCGCCCAGCCGCCGCCAGTTTGGCTGATACCCCGAAACACGTAGTCGCTGGTCGCGGCTGCATTGAACAGCAGTGTGCGGGTCGGGACTGCCGCGGGAGCCTCGGCGGGCGCGGCGCCGGGCGCGGCAGGCGTCGGTGGCGCGGCCTCCTGGGCCATGGCGACGGAGCCGACAGCGAGAGCGGCGGTGACGGCGCCGAGCATCGGCGTCCAGGACTTCATTCCCCACCCTTCATCGAAGGCGATGCGTCGGCTGAGCGACTCGACGACCGCTTCCCTGTTATCAGGTCGCGGCGGCTGATGCGCGAGCCCGTGGCCGCCTTGGGCTTATTTCTGGAATTCTGCGGGGAATTCACGCTGCGCGCGGCTGGCCAGTTGAGCCGGAAGGCGCTATCCGGCCGCCCCTACCAAACCCCCTGCGGATGGGTCCGTCGGAGAGCGAGCTGGCTCCGCGGGTAGACGCCCATGACCATGATCGACAAAGCAGGCCTGGCCTAGAATGAGGACACCAGCTTGGCGTTCCGTGCCGCGCGCCCTTGGTCTTCGAAGGCGCCCGTCAGCCCAGCGGCTACACCGAGCCCGTGCTGCATGCATTCAGGGAAGAAGCGAAAGCGCATCAGAGGTGATGGGAATCGGAGAGGTCCCATTGGACTTTCAGCGTGGGTCTGAAATTGCCGGTTCTGACTCTTTGCGGACGTTGGGAAGGTCTGCTGCTCAACTCAATCCACCGCTAGTGGCTGATCCCAAAATTAGCCCCCTTTGCCCGCCTCAGCGGAGCGGCAAGTTGGGCGAGTAGGATTCGAATTCGAATTTGTGCGGCGCATCGATTTGCGCCGGAGGTCAGCCCTCGTACTGCAGCACATGCAGGCCGGCGTTCCAGTCGCTCACGTACATCAGCCCGTCCGGCATCACGAGGGCGTCGCAGGTCATGGCGCACTTGGCGACATTGGGCCGCGGGTCGATCAGCCGGGCCGGCTGCGGCGCGACCCAATAGGCGGTCTCCTTAGGCTGGAACGGGTCCTTGATGTCGAACACCCGCACCCCGGCGTCATGATAGGTCGAGAAAATCGTCTCCTCGCTCTGGAAGGCGCCGGGGCGGTTCTCGTGCAGATTGTGCGGACCGAAGTTGCCCATCATACAGTAGTCGCGGCCGACCGGGGTCGGCAGGGTCGAGATCGGCGTGGGGTTGCGGTCCTCCCGCACGTCGACCACCCAGTTGTGGAACAGGCCCTTGGCGCAGAACTCGGCGTTGGACTCGTCGCAGACGATCGCCAGCTTGCGGCCGGGCAGCGGCAGGGGCGTATGGGTGCCGCCGGGGAAGGGCGGCGACCAGTTGATATGCGACAGCAGCTTGGGGTGCGCGGCGTCCGAGACGTCGTGGATCGAGAACCCGCCGTCGCGCCAGGCCGCATAGCCGCGATCCCCCGCCACGATCATGTGGTGCAGGGCGTAGCGCTTGCCCTTCGGCGTCGGGTCGATCTCCCCTGCGGCGCGGTTCATGCCGGGCATCCACCACTTCGACACGATCTCGGGCTTGGTGGGGACGCGCTGACCAAGCCCTGGAAGGTCAGCTTCCGCTACCAGAAGACCAACGAAATTGATCGCCTCGTCGACACGGCGTGCGAGGAGAACAATCGCAATCCGGTTGTCGACGGCAAGGTCACCACGCGGCTGAGCAGCGAGCAGTAAGGCCGGTCAAGCGGCGTCCATCGCGCGTGTTAGATCGCCGTCCGGGCCGCAGGTTGGCCTCTTGGTTCAAGCGGCTGCCTAATCAGTCCGATTTGGCGCGATCGAACGTCTTTCAAGTATCGAGCAGGAGTCCGCTTATGACTCTTCGCTGACCTTGGGAATGTCCGTGGGTGGGCGGCGGGTACTCGCTCGCTTGGCTAGCGTCATCATCTAGGGCCGTCTTCCGGCTATCCCCTATCCAGGGCGCGCAGCACAGCGTCCACGCAACCGCCGAGGTCACGCAAGATGGTAGGGCCGATCACGCGCAGCACCTTGAAGCCAGCGGCGGTCAGCCTGTCGTTGATCGCTGATCCTTCGCCTGCTGGTGACCGCGGCCGTGGTACTTAGCGGAGTCGCAGAACACTGCCAGTCGCTGCCGGGGGAAATAGAAGTCAGCCTCGGTAATCTGGCCCGGGAGCGCATTGAGGTGTCGGTCGCGCCAGAGGTGGTAGAGCGCTCCATAGCTCGATCCATCGTCGCACAGGATCATCTGCAGTTGGGGCGACAGGTCACGGTGAAGCAGGGCCTGGTGCAAAATAACTCGATGGGCGACTCTGCCCCCCACACCCGCTGGGCCTCGACCCGCTCGAATGGACAGAAGAACCGTCTGTACCGGTGCTTGTTGAACTTGGCCTGGGCTTCGGGTGAAGGCAGGTCGACGCCCAGGCTGAGGACGTCGGCCTCGTCGACGGCAGTGGCGAGATAGTAGTGGTCGATGATCAGGCCCACCTCGTCCAAGAAGCCGGCATTGTTGGTCCGGAAGAAATTCAAGTCGCCGAACAGGCCCCATTCGCCTTGGAACGGGTCAAAGCCCAGATAGCAGGGCTGGCCGGCCATCAACTTGGTTGGGTCCATCTGGGCGACGAACTCAATGGTGGAGGTCTGGACCTCGCCCCGCTTCGACGCTGGCATCAGCGAAACGGAATAGGTCGCGGTCTCCAATCCAACCTACCCTAGGGTGCGCTCCTGCGCGGCAAAGTTTGACGCCCTTCCAAATTGCCCAATGAAATCAGTGGGAGCATTTGGGCAAAATTCCGTCGGGTTGACTGCATAAGATCTGGAAATTCCTAACTTATCACGGGCCAGCCGGGCCTACCGACAGTACTTCCAGGGACGTCTGGTCTGCACCCCTTGAAGTGATCCATCCCTGATGTTGGTCTGCGGACCGTTTTTGGATGGAAGAGCGAGATGGGAAGCAAGCGTCACAAGCCC
>CAIYVC010000118.1 GCA_903929535.1 uncultured Caulobacteraceae bacterium
CCGCGGGAAAGCCGGCCTTGAGCGCATCGATCGCATCAAGCCCGTCCGCGAGCGTGCCTTCGACATGGCTGCTGATGTGCTGGACGTGGCTGTACTTCTCGATGGTGAACTGCTCGACGACCCGCACCGACCCGATCTTGGAGACGCGCCCCACGTCGTTGCGTGCGAGATCGACCAGCATCAGATGCTCGGCGCGCTCCTTGGGATCGGCCAGCAGCTCCTTTTCCAGAGCCACGTCCTGCTCCGGTGTCTTGCCGCGCGGGCGGGTGCCGGCGATGGGACGGATGGTGATCTTGCCGTCGCGCAGCCGCACCATGATCTCGGGGCTGGATCCGGCCAGATGGAAGTCGCCGAAATTCAAATAGTACATGAACGGAGACGGATTAAGCCTTCTCAACGCTCGATAAAATGCGAACGGGTCGAGGGCGAACGACGCCCTGAACCGGTGGCTCGGCACCACCTGGAAGATGTCCCCGGCGCGGATGTATTCCTTGGCCGCCTCGACGATCCGACCGTAGTCGGCGCGGGTGACGTTCGACGTCAGCGGCTGCTGCGGCTTGTGTTCCCGCTCGGAAGAGGCGGGCAGGGGCCGGCGCAGGTCCGCGATGGTCTCGCTCAGGCGGGCGCAGGCGGCGTCATAGGCCTGTCTGGCGCTCTGCCCGGAGGGCCGCGCGGGCGTGACCAGCACGATCTCCTGGCCGATGGAATCGAACACCGCCACGATCGAAGGCCGGGTCATTACCGAATCCGGCAGGCCCAGGGGGTCGGGATTCACGTCCGGCAGGGGCTCCACCAGGCGCACCATGTCGTAGCCGATCGCGCCGAACACGCCGGCGGCCATGGGCGGCACGCCCGCAGGCAGCTTGATGGCCGAACGCCCGATCAGATCGCGCAGGGAATCCAGCGCGCCGCCGGCCTGGGGCTTGAACACCCCCGCGTTCAGGTCGGAGCCCTCGCTGATCTCGGCGGCGTCGCCGCTGCAGCGCCAGACCAGGTCCGGCTTCATCGCGACGATGGAATAGCGGCCGCGCCAGGCGCCGCCCTCGACGGATTCGAACAGGAAGGCGTAGGGCCGTCCGTGGCCGATCTTCAGGTAGGCTGAGACCGGCGTTTCCAGATCGTCCACCAGGCGCGCATGGACCACCTGGGGCTGGCCCGCGTCATAGGCAGCCTGGAAGGCTCCGAAATCCGGAACGAAGTCGGTCACGGCTCAAGGCTTTCGTACAGGCTCACGGCGCCTTGCCGGCGGGCGGCGCGGCGGGGGCGACGGGCTTGCCGTCGGCGCCCGACTGCACGCCGATGGCTTCGCGCGCCAGGGTGATGTTCACCTTCGGCTTCACCTGGGACTTGGACCAGGCGCGGCCCTCCTGCTGCATCTCCTCGAAGAGGCTGCGCGACATCTGCTGTTGGCCGCCGTTCATGGTGGCGGCGATGACCCCGGCGGGGGGCGGCGAGATGGAGTCGATGTGGGCCACCACCGCGCCGGTGGTGATCACGTCGCCGGTCTTGGCGGCGAAGATCTGCGACACCTGTTCGGGGCGCAGGTTCTTGCTCTGCTGGGCCTGGGTGCGGGTGATCGACAGCTTGGTCACCGCTGAGCCGACCGATTGAGCCACCGCGTCCATGGTCTCGCCCTTCTTCACCCGGGCGCTGAGTTCGGCCAGCTTGGCGTCCAGACGCTTGCCCATCTCGCGCTGCAGGAAGAACTGGGTCAGGCGCGGGCGCAGCTTGTCCAGGGTCGGCAGGGCGGGCGGGATGATCTTGTCCACGCGGACGGCGAAGTATTCGCCCTTGGCTTCCTGGACGGCGTCGGTTTCACCGCCCTGGGGCAGGTCGAAGGCTTCCTTCAGCAGGCGCGGGCTAAGGCCGGCGGGCATGCCGTCGGCGTCCATGCCCTGGGAGGTCACGGGGGCCAGCGTCACCGGCGTGGCGCCGATCTTCTGCGAGGCCTCGGCCAGGGTCGAACCCTTCTCGTGGGCTTCTTCGTACTTCTGGGCCTGATCGGCGGCCTTGTTGGCGGCGGCCTCGGTCTTGACCTCCTGTTCGAGCTGCGGCTTGGCCTCCTCGAAGGTGACCACGTGGCCCGGATTGATCTTGGTCACCTTGACCACGGCCCAGCCCAGCTGGCCCTGGATCGGCGGCGAGACGGCGCCTTCGGCCAGGCCGAACGCGGCATCGGCCACGCGCGGGTCGGCGATCGCGGCCTTGGCGGCATTGGCGTAGTTCAGCGGCTCGGAGCCCACGCCGCGGGCCACGCCGGCGGGATCGTAACCGGCCTTCAGCTGATTGGAGGCCTGGGCGGCCTGCTCCGGGGTCTTGGTGGAGATCTGCACCAGAGTGCGGGTTTCCTGGGCTGACAGGGTGTCCTTGCGGAAGTCGAAGCGCTTCTTCACCTCGGCCGGGTCGGCGGTCTGGGTGGCCGCGCTGGCCTGGGCACTGAACTTGACCACGGTCAGGGTGCGCATCTCCGGGGTGGTCAGGGCCGCGGCGTTGTCCTTCATCAGCTGGGTCAGTTCCGCGTCCGTCGCCTTGGGCTCCTCGCCCAGGATCTTGGGATTGATCGCGAACAGGCTGAGATTGTGCTGCTCGTAGGCGAAACTGCCCACCAGGGCGCCGTACATGCGCGGTGCGCGCAGGCCCGCGGCGGCGGCGGCGGCGAAGTGGTTGTAGGCGACCTCGTCGCGCAGGTTCTTCTCGAAGTTGGGCGCGGTCAGGCCGTTTTCCTGCAGCTTGGCCTCATAGATCTTGCGGTCGAACTTGCCCGAGATCGGGTCGAAGAAGGCGGTGATCTTGGCGATCTGGGCGGCCACCAGCTTATCCGACGGCGCGATGCCCAGGCGGTGGATGATTTCGGAGGAGGACTCGCGCTCGGCGAAGGCGTTCAGCATCCGCTGGTCCAGGCCCTGGGCCACGGCGTCTTCCGGGCTGAGCGGCTGACCCTGCGAGGCGGACTCCTTACGGTAGGCCTCGAACTCGCGCTTGAAGTCGGCGGAGGTGTAGACCCGCGAGCCTGAGGTGATCACCGCGTCGCGGCTGAAGACGCCGCTCAGGTCCTGACGGACGCTGCCGATCGACATCACCCCGATCAGCAGCGGAATGCCCATCACGACGGCCAGAATCTTGGACTTCGCCAGGGAGCGGAAGAAAGCGAGCATCGGCGGGAGTCCTTAGGCGGGCGGTGAGCCCATTCTTTATGTGTCCGGCGGGTATAGTGGACGCGTCCGCCTTCCCGCAAGCCGCCTACGCTCCAGGCCGCGACGCTCCGCGCGGATGACAGCGCCGCTTGATTGTCCTAGCAGAGCCCAGGGGACGATTTCACGGCCCCCGCAAAATCGCCCGAAGATGGCGTTCACGGAGCTTCGATGGCCGCGCCCCGCCCCCTGATCGCAGGAAATTGGAAGATGTTCGGCCTTGGCGGGGCCGTGGACGAAGCGCGCCAGGTGGCCGCCGCCCTGCTGGTCAAGCCGGCCAAGGCCCGGGTCGCCATCTGCGCCCCCTCCACCCTGGTAGAGCGGCTCGCGCGGGCGGTGGAAGGCTCCAGCCTGATCGTCGGCGGCCAGGACATTCACGCCGAGCCCAGTGGGGCCTACACCGGCGACATCAGCGCCGAAATGTTGGCCGACGCCGGGGCGAAGATGGTGATCCTGGCGCATTCGGAGCGCCGATCCGTCTATGGCGAAACCGACGCCGTGGCGGCGGCCAAGGCCAAGGCCGCCTTGCGGGCTGGGCTGGAGCCCATCGTCTGCGTCGGCGAGACCCTGGCCGAGCGCCAGGCGGGGCGCACGCTTGAGGTCATCTGCGGTCAGGTGAAAGGCTCGCTGCCTCAGGAGCTGGCTGGCCGAGCCTTCGCCCTGGCCTACGAACCGGTCTGGGCCATCGGCACTGGCCTGACCCCCACGCTGGCGCAGATCGAAGAGGCCCATGTCGCCCTGCGCCAGGCGATGGTCGATGCGTTGGGAGAGGCAGGCCGCGCCGCGCCGATCCTCTATGGCGGCTCGGTGAAGCCGGACAACGCCGCCGAGATTCTGCAGGTGCGCGACGTAGGCGGTGCCCTGGTCGGCGGCGCCTCGCTCAAGGCCGAGGATTTCCTGAAGATCGTACGGGCGGCGGGATAGGGCGCCCGGCGCTCAGTGCCTTACGGCCGGGACGCTATTCTCCAGACGTTGCTCGGACGCCGGCGCAATGCCCCCCGACATCCAGTCGCCCTTGGCCGCCTCATCGCCGATCATGCTCAACAGCCGCTGGAAAAGAGGCCGGGACAGCTCGCCATTGAGCGCGCCGCCTCGGTCGCCGCTGATCGTCAGCCTTATCGTCTGGGGAAAGACGTCGATGGAGATGTCCGCGACCCGCTCCGCCTCGGCCCTGCGCCGCTCCACCGCGTCCGCCTGCGCCTTGCTCAAGGCGCCTTGGGTGGCGCTCAGGGCCGCTTCGCGCTCGAAGGCGGCCACATCCGCCCGATCCTGGGCGCTGGCGGCGGCGGCGAGAATGGAGGTCTGGCTGAGGAGTTCGGCGGCCTGGGTCAACAGAGACAGGGTCAGGCGGCGCGTCAGCCAGAAGGAGGCCGCCGTCGGTTTGTCGATATCGGCGCCGACGAGGATGCGGTCCTCGATCTCATCGTAGACCATGGTGATGGTGTCGAACACGCAGCCTTACCTTCGAGTCACGGCGGGCGCGCG
>CAIYVC010000119.1 GCA_903929535.1 uncultured Caulobacteraceae bacterium
CAGGTCGAGCGCTTCTTCTGCCGCCTCAAGCACTTCCGGCGCATCGCGACCCGCTTCGACAAGCTGGCGAGGAACTTCCTCGCCGCCGTCCTGCTCGTCTCAACACGACTATGGCTCAGAGCTTATGAGTCCACGCCCTAGTGATCCTCCCTCGTTTCAGTGGACACCCATGCTAGCTTTTCGGAGCTGGAGAGGAGTGTCTGATGAGTGTCGTGAAGCGCCGGGCTTTCCCGGAGTCTTTCAAGCGTGAGGCGGTTGATCGGGTCGCCACCAGCGGCCTGTCGGCCGGAGCGGTGGCCCGGGAGCTGGGCCTGCACGAGACGGTGCTGCGCCGGTGGATGACGCAGTTCGGGACGCAGGCGACGGGGACGGCGAGGCGCCCCCACACGCAAGCGCCGGCCCCGTCGCCGTCTGATCTGGTCGCCGAGGTTGCCCGTCTGCGCCGTGATAACGACCGGCTGCGCATGGAGCGCGACATCCTAAAAAAAGCCGCGCTCATCTTCGGATCGGCCTCCCGATGAAGTTCGGGTTCGTCGATGAGCACCGCAAGGTCTGGCCGGTTCGGGTGATGTGCGCGGTGCTGGGCCTGTCGGCCAGCGGCTACTACGCCTGGCGCACCAGGCCGCAGAGCCGTCGGTCGGCGGCCAACGAGGCGTTGCTGGGCGACATCCGCCTGATCCATGCCGAGAGCAGTGGGACGTACGGATCGCCCCGCGTGCATGCCATCCTGCGCGGCCACGGCCGCCGTGTCGGCCGCTCGCGGATCGAGCGGCTGATGCGCCGCGCCGGCATCCGCGGGCTGGCGGCTCTGCCCCGCCGGGCCAGGACCACCGACAGCCGGCATGGCTATCCGATCGCCCCAAACAGGCTCGCCCGCAACTTCCAGGCGGCGGCTCCAAACCAGGTCTGGCTCGCCGATCTCACCTACATCCCCACCGGCGAAGGCTGGCTCTACCTCGCCGCGATCCTGGACATGCACACCCGCAAGATCGTCGGCTGGTCCATGCGCGAGACCCTGCACACGCAGATCGCCCTGGACGCGCTGAGCATGGCCATCGAGCGCCAGCGGCCGGCTCCGGGGCTGATCCACCACTCCGACCGCGGCATCCAGTACGCCGCCGAGGCCTATCGCCAAGCCCTTGCCGCATCAGGGATTACGCCGTCGATGAGCCGTAAGGGCGACTGCTGGGACAACGCCCCGATGGAAAGCTTCTTCCACACCCTCAAGACCGAGCGGGTCCACCACCGCGTCTACGCCGATCGCGACCAGGCGCGGCGGGATCTGTTCGGTTACATCGAGGGCTTCTACAATCCCCGCCGCCTGCACTCGGCCCTGGGCTATATCAGCCCAGCCGAAGCCGAGCGTAGAGCGGCCTAACCCCGTCCACTAATTCGGGGGAAGATCACTCGCTGCATCCTGTTCTTGCCGCGCCAACTTGGCTAGCGTGGCCCACCAATCAAGAACACAGGCCAAAGCCCCATGACCGACCTCGCCCGCCGCCGCCTGATGACCCTCGCCGCCGCCGGGGCGATCGCGCCGCTGGCCGGGCGCGCGCGGGCCGAGGAGATCGGGCCCCCGATGCAGGCCCTCAGCAGCTACATGGCCGCCGCGCCGGACAAGGCCCTGCCGCCCGAGGTGATCGAAAAGGCCAAGCACCACATCCTCGACACCTTCGCCGCCATGATCTCGGGCTCGGGCCTCAAGCCCGGCAAGGCGTCGATCGCCTTCGCCCGCGCCTATGGCGGGCCGCCGGTATCCACCGTGGTCGCCTCCCGCATCGTCTGCGGCCCGATCGAGGCGGCCATGTGCAACGCCGTCCTCGCCCATTCCGACGAGACCGACGATTCCAACGCCGCCTCCCAGTCGCATCCGGGCTCGGCGGTGATCCCCGCCGCCCTGGCGCTGGGCGAGAAGTACGGCGTCGACGGCGAGCGCTTCATCCGCGCCGTGACCCTGGGCTACGACGTCGGATCGCGGGTGACCATCGCCATGGGCGGGGTCGTGTTCCGCCAGGAGAGCCACCGCGCCACCCATGCCATCGCCGGCGGCTTCGGCGCGGCGGCGGCGGCGGGGGCGACAGCGCGGCTCACTCCGCAGCAGGTGCGCTGGCTGCTCGACTACGCCGCCCAGCAGTCGTCCGGCACCGCCGCCTGGGAGCGCGACACCGACCATATCGAAAAGGCCTTCGTGTTCGCCGGCGGCGGCGCAAGGAGCGGCGTCACCGCCGCCCTGCTGGTCAAGTCCGGCTGGACCGGCATCGACGACATCTTCTCGGGCGAGAGCAACTTCTTCCAGGCCTTCGCTCCCAAGTCCGACCCGGCCCTGCTGGCCGAGGCGCTGGGGACCCGGTTCGAGATCGCCCGCACCGACATCAAGAAATGGACCGTCGGCTCGCCGATCCAGGCCCCGCTCGACGCGCTGGACCTGCTGATCCGCAAGAACGGCTTCAAGGCCGGCGACGTGAAGGAGCTGCGCGTGCGCATGGCCCCCAACGAGATCGCCGTGGTCGACAACCGCGAGATGCCCGACATCTCCCTGCAGCACATGCTGGCGGTGATGCTGCTGGACCGCACCGCCTCCTTCACCGCCGCCCACGACAAGCCGCGCATGCAGGCCGCCGATGTTCTGCGCGAAAAGGCCAAGATCCGCGTCGTGCCCGACCTGGAGCTGACCAAGGCCCTGCCCGCCCGCCCGGCCATCGTCGAGGTGACCCTGACGGACGGCCGCATCCTCGCCGAAAAGGTCGACTGGGTGCGCGGCACCCCGCCCAATCCGATGACCCGTCAGGAGGTGGTCGACAAGGCCCGCGACCTGATCGTCCCGGTGCTCGGCAAGGCCAAATCCGCCGCCCTGATCCAGACCCTGCTGGCGCTGGAGACGGTCAAGGATGTCCGCCGCCTGCGTCCGCTGCTGCAGCCGGCCCACGCCTAGACCGCATAAAACCAATCACCCCAGCGCCACGATCGCCTTGTCCGCCGGCCGGCCCGGCCACATCCTCGCGCCAAACAACAACCCACCTGAGGAAACGCGGATGATGCGATCGGCCTGGCTCGGACTGATGGCGGCGGCCCTGCTGTCCGGCAGCGCAATGGCTCAGGCCCCGGCGGGCGGCCCTCCCGCCGAACCGGTGGGCAAGGTGATCAAGGTCGACGACGGCGTCTACAAGTTCAACTACGGCGGTTCCAACTCGATGTTCATCGTCACCCCGGCGGGCGTGATCGTGACCGATCCCATCTCCCTGCGCCGCCCGGCCGCTGCGGCCTATCTGGCCGAGATCCGCAAGATCACCTCGGCGCCGATCAAATACATGATCTACAGCCACACCCACTTCGACCACGCCACCGGGGGAAAGCCGTTCAAGGACGCGGGCGCCACGGTCATCGCCTCGGAGAAGGCCAAGGAACGGCTGCTGAAATTCTCGCGGCCGGACATCGTCATGCCGGATGAGACGGTGCGCGACCACCGTACCATCACCCTCGGCGGCAAGACCCTGGAGCTGATCTATCTCGGCCCCAACCACTCCGACAACATGCTGCTGATGTACCTGCCCAAGGAGAAGATCATCTACACGGTCGACTGGATTCCGCCGGTCGGACCGCCCCAGGCCTCGGGCGTTTCCGGCGACACCTATCTGCCGGAATGGAAGGAGGGTCTGAAGACGGTGCTGGCCATGGACTGGAACCGGATGATCACCGGCCACGGCGACCAGATCCCCGACAAGAAGCCCGCCCAGATGCTGCTCGACTGGATGAACGAGGCGGAAGCCACCGCCAAAGGCCTGGCCGAAAGCAACCGCTGCACGCCCGCCGGATTCGCCGCCGTACCGATGCCCGCCAAATACGAAGGCTGGGCC
>CAIYVC010000120.1 GCA_903929535.1 uncultured Caulobacteraceae bacterium
CAGGCGTTGATGCAGCCGGATATCTTGATCTTCAGTTCGCCGATCTGCTCGGCCCGTGCAGGGTCGGCGAAGCGGCGGGCGATGTCCTGGGCCACCGGGATGGCGCGGGCGTTGGCCAGGGTGCAGTAGTCCAGCCCCGGGCAGGCGATGATGTCGGTGATCAGGTCGATGTTGGCGGTCGCCAGATCGGCCTTCGCCAGCGCGGCGTAGACCGCCGGAATGTCGGCCAGCTTCACATGCGGCAGGATCAGGTTCTGGGTGTAGTTGACCCGCACTTCGCCGTGCGAATAGGCGTCGGCCAGGTCGGCGATCAGCTCCATCTGCGCCGTGGAAGCGTCGCCCGGGGTCTGGCCCGGAGACTTCAGCGAGATGTTGACGATGCCGTAGCCGGGGACCTTGTGCGCGGCGACGTTGTTGCGCACGAAGCGGGCGAATTCCGGGTCGGCCTTATGGGCGGCTTCGTAGGCCGGCGAGACCGGCGGCTGGGGCTCGAAGGGGCTGGCGCGGAAGGCGGCGCGGATGCGGGCCAGCTCCGTATCGGGCAGGTCGATTTCGGAGCCGTCGATCAGGGCGAATTCGGCCTCGACCTGACGGGTGAATTCCTCGACGCCCAGCGTGTTGACCAGGATCTTGATGCGCTGCTTGTGGATGTTGTCGCGGCGCGCCTGGCGGTTGTAGACGCGCAGGATGGCTTCGAAATAGGACAGCAGGCGACCGGCGGGCAGATGCTCGCGGACGGTCTTGGCCAGATAGGGCGTCCGGCCCTGGCCGCCCCCGACCATGACCTCGAAGCTGAGTTCGCCGTCGCGCGTGCGGCGCAGGTGCAGGCCGACATCGTAGGAGCGCACCGCGGCGCGGTCCTTCTCGGCGGCGGTCACCGCGATCTTGAACTTGCGCGGCAGGTAGGAGAATTCCGGGTGGTTGGTGGACCACTGGCGCAGGGCCTCGACCCACACGCGCGGATCGTCGATCTCGTCGGCGGTGGCGCCGGCGTAGGGGTCGGCGGTGATGTTGCGGATGCAGTTGCCGGAGGTCTGGATGGCGTGCAGGTCGACCTCGGCCAGGGCGTCCATCACATCCGGCGCGTCGCGCAGCTTGATCCAGTGCAGCTGCAGATTGGTGCGGGTGGTGAAGTGGCCGTAGCCCTTGTCATAGGTCTGGGCGACCCAGGCCAGGCGGCGCAGCTGACGGGTGTCCAGCGTGCCGTAGGGGATGGCGATGCGCAGCATGTAGGCGTGCAGCTGCAGATAGAGGCCGTTCATCAGGCGCAGGGGCTTGAACTGGTCCTCGGTGATCTCGCCGGCGAGGCGGCGCGCGACCTGGTGACGGAACTCGTTGGAGCGGTCCGTCAGCATCGCCTTGTCGAGGGGATCGTAAAGGTACATCGGGTCCTAGCGCTTGATCAGCTTCACGCGCCCGGTCGAACGGGCGGAGGAATGGGAGGCGCGGAAGGCCTCCACGTCGGCGTCGCCGTCGGCCTGCTTGCCGTGCTGCGGGGTATTGGAGGGGCCAAGCGCCCGCAGCCGTTCGCGGAACGACACCGGCACCCAGTGGCCGTCATTGTCTTCCACATCGATCAGATAGGCGGCGACCACGATCCTGGGCTGGCCTTCCGCCGCGGTCAGAGCCTCGGCGGCCGCCTCGTCATCGGCGAAGCGTTGGCCGTCGCCGAAGCGCGCGGACCACTTGCCCGCGTTCCAGAACACGACCTCGCCGGTGGTCAGGCTGTTGGCGGTCAGAAGCTTCATGCCAGTCTCCGCTCGGCGTCAGCAGCCGAGGCGATCAGTGGGTTTACGTCGGCCAGGGCGGCGACCTCGCCGATCACCAGCAGGGCCGGGCCGTCCAGGCCAGCGGTCGCTTGCGGCAAATCCCCCAGCGTCGTCAAGACCCGGCGCTCCTCGGAGCGGCTGGCGTTCTCCACGATCAGCACCGGCGTGGAGGCGGAACGGCCCGCCGCGACCAGGCGCGCGGCCAGCGGCGCGGCGGTGGTCAGGCCCATGTAGACGACGACGGTGTGGTTGGGCCGCGACAGGACCAGCCAGTCCAGATCCGGCTCGCCCGCCTCGCCTTCGGGGGTCATGGCGGCGTGGCCGGTGACGAAGGTGACGGCCTGTGCCAGACCGCGATGAGTCAGGGGAGCGCCCGCGCCCGCCGCCGCCGCCAGGGCCGCGGTGACGCCGGGCACGATGTGGGTCTCGATCCCCGCCGCTCGCAGAGCCTGCAGCTCCTCGCCGCCGCGCCCAAACACGAAGGGATCGCCGCCCTTCAGCCGCACGACCTGAAGGCCCTCCTGGGCCAGGGCGATGAGCAGGGCGTTGATGTCGTCCTGCGGCAGGGTGTGGCGCGACTTGCGCTTGCCGACGTCGATCAGGCGCGCGTCCGGGCGGGCCAGGACAAGGATGGCTTCAGGGGTCAGACGGTCATGCACCACCACGTCGGCGGATTGCAGCAGGCGCAGGGCCTTGAGCGTCAGAAGCTCCGGGTCGCCGGGGCCGGCGCCGACCAGATGGACCACGCCCGCGCGCGCCGCCGTCACCGGACCACCGCCCAGCGCCACCAGTCCCCGCGATTTCGGTTGGGGAGTCTCGCCTTTGCGGTGTTCGCCGCGGGGCATGGATTCAGGTCCTCTAAACTCGTTCGCGGCCATAAGGGGCGCGATCCCGGCGGAACGGCCGGATAGCCGAAGGTATGCGAACGCCCTCTTACAGCGTCACATTTAGCCATCGGCACGGTTGCAAATTTAGAGTTCATGGGCCACTTCGCAAACAGAAGTCTTCTGCCGGGCTGTTTAGGAAAACTATGGAACGCCGACGCCTGCCGCCGCTGAACGCCCTGCGCGCTTTCGAAGCCGCGGCCCGGCACCTCAATTTCAGCCGCGCCGCCGATGAGCTCGCCGTGACGCCGGGCGCCGTCAGCCAGCAGATCCAGAACCTCGAGGACTATGTAGGCGCTGCGCTGTTCAAACGCACCCCCAAGGGCCTGCTGCTGACCGATGCGGCCCAGACCGCCCTGCCCGCTTTGCGTGAAGCATTCGACCGTCTGGCCGAGGCCGCCTCCCTGCTCACCGCCGCCGTGGATGGACGGCGCCTGACCGTGACCGTCGCCCCCTCCTTCGCCGCCAAGTGGCTGGTGCCGCGCCTGGGCCGGTTCGAGGCGCTGCATCCGCAGGTGGACGTGTGGCTGTCTGCGGGCATGGAGGTGGTGGACTTCGCCTCGGGCGAGATCGACCTGGCCATCCGCTACGGCACCGGCCGCTACCCGGGCCTTGAGGTCATCAAGCTGATGTCCGAGACGGTGATTCCGGTGGCCAGCCCGGGCCTGCTTGAGACCACGGCGCTGGACACCCCTGAGGACCTGGCCAACCACATCCTGCTGCACGACGGCTCTCCGGACGCCGACGACAGCTGCCCGGACTGGGCGATGTGGCTGGCGGCGCGGGGGATCAAGGGCGTGGACGGGGCGCGCGGGCCGCGCTTCAACCAGTCGAGCCTGGTGATCGAGGCGGCGGTGGGCGGACGCGGCGTGGCCCTGGCCAAGCGCGCCCTGGCCCAGGCGGACCTGGACGCCGGACGGCTGGTGGCCCCTCTTCAAATCGCCACAGCAGTGGATTTCGCCTATTTCGTGGTGCATCCCAAGGCCAAGGGCCGCCTGCCCCAGGTCAAGGCCTTCGTCAGTTGGATCACCGGCGAGGCCGGGGTGCACGAGGCGGCATTGCGCTCGATCGACAACGGGGCCGGGATTTAGGCGTCCGGTTTGGTCCTGAAGACCAGATAGAGGTCGTCCAGCATCGCAGACCCGCGCGCGATCCGTTTCTCGTCATCGGCATGTGTCATGACGACGCCATCGATCAGGCGCGCGATGCCGGCGGCCTCAGCGCGGCCGAACTTGGCGTCTTCCAGGTCGATGTCGTGGACGATCTCTCCAATGGCCTTGAGCGCCGTATCGGCTAGGTCGAGCCGGTGCAGGATGGTCTCGAAACTGCAGCGGTCGCCTTCGTGGGTGAATTCCGCCTGGGGCATGTCGAACCGGAGTTCGCCCGCTTCAATTGAGTAGACCTTGGAGCCCACGAATCTGAATCGGGCCTCCGGATCCACGAAGCGGCGGATCAGCCAGGCGCAGGCGATCCGGTCGACACCTACCCCGGTGCGTGTGACCCAGGTGCGGCCATGCAGGCTCTCACGGCTGATCGACGACGACGGCGCTCGCGCGGGGACCGGGGCCAGACGCGCATTAAGCGCGGCCACCGCGCGCTCGGCGCCTTGCCGACCTTCGGCTTCGAAGAAGTCGATGGCCGCGACCTGCGCCAGGCGTTTACGGAAACGGCCGATCTGCACCTGCGCCTCGGGGCCGCCGTTCCAGTGGTTCAGGTCTTCCCTGGGCAGGGTTTTGTCGTAGGCCCGCACGTCCGCCGCCAGGGCTTCGTAGTCCGCCGTCCGCGCCGTATCGAACAGGCCCCTGACCTCGAAATCGGTCAGACCATCGACCAGACGAGCTTCGCAGACCACGGCTTCGCCGCCGCCATCCACGATCTCCCGCGTCACCGACTGAAAATCTTCACGGGCCTGCCGGGTCGCGGGCAAGGCGGCCACCGCCCCCTTCAACGACACAGCGCCCACGGCCTGCAGCCTGCGCCAGATCTTGACCCTCAGATAGGCGGGTTTGGCCGGAAGCTGGTGGACGAGCAGAAGCCACTGAGGTGGATCAACAGGCGTCATATAGAATATGTATCATGTGATGTTTGCATTTTGAAACGAATGTATCATTCTGTGTTTTGGGCTGGGAGGCCGCATGCCGATGTTTCGCAAACTGATCCGCGCGCTTCCAGCCTACGAGCGCATCCTGATGGCCGTGATCGCCGTCGCGGTCATCGCCTTCGCCGGACTGCTGGCCATGCCCGGTTCTTCCGGGGCCGCCGACGTCGCCAAGTCCAAGCCGGGACTGCCCGCCGGGCACCCGCCCACTCCCGCCGGGGATATGCCGGCGCTGCCGACGGCCTCGGGCTCGGCCCGTTATGTCGGCTCCAAGGCCTGCGCCTCCTGTCACAAGAACCAGTACGACCGCTGGATCAAGACGCCGATGGCCAATGTGGTCACCGATCCGAAGCTGCATCCCGAAGTGGTGGTGGGAGACTTCAAGACGCCCAATCCGCTGGTGACCTTCACGCCCAAGGACGTGGATTTCGTCTACGGCACGGTCTGGAAGCAGCGCTACTTCCACAAGTCCGGCAAGACCTATGTGCCCTATCCGGTGCAGTGGGACATCACCAACAAGAAGTGGCTGGCCTATCACGCGCCCGACAAGGGCGGCGACTGGTGGACCGAGCACTATCCCGACCCCAAGGGCGACAACTCCGGCCGGCCCACAGGACCGCTGTGCGACGGCTGCCACTCGGTCAACTACAACCCCGAGACCCAGACGCCCACCGAGTGGAACGTCGGCTGCGAGGCCTGCCACGGCCCGGGCTCGGCCCACATCGCCAAGCCCACTCGCGCGACCATCATCAACCCCAAGCGGATGAACTATGTGCAGGCGTCGGACACCTGCATCCAGTGTCACTCCCAAGGGCAGCCGCTGAAGAACCCCATCGCGGGCCAGTACTACGACTGGCCGGTGGGCTATCACGTCGGCCAGAAGCTGGCGGATTTCTGGAAGCTGGAGGAGCACAAGCTGGGCGAACTCAGCTTCACCCATTTCCCCGACGGGACCGCGCACAAGAACCGGATGCAGGGCAACGACTTCGTCCAGAGCCTGATGTACACGCGCGACGTGACCTGCTTCTCGTGTCACGACCCGCACGGGACCAGCAACGAGCACCTGCTGAAGAAGCCGGTCGCTGAGCTCTGCGCTACCTGCCACTACATCGGCGGCGACAACGGCCCGCGCACCACGACGATGGAGCAGCACACCCACCACGCGGCGGGCAGCACCGGCAGCCAGTGCGTGTCCTGCCACATGCCGCTGGTCGCGCAACAGGTGGCCAACATCAACGTCGCCAGCCACACCTTCCACTTCACGACGCCTGGACAGTCAGAAGCGCAGAAGATGCCCAACGCCTGCGTGCTCTGCCACAAGGACAAGACCAACGCCTGGGCGCTGCAGACCATGAAGGGGTGGGACGAACGCTCACCCTGGCGGATGAGCCAGTAGCTAGTTGGCGCTCATCAGGCGGCCGATGCGCACGGCCACGGCGCCGGCGACCACGGCGAACAGCGCGACCGGAAGGCCAAGCTGGAACGGCAGGGTCGAGTTGTCCTGCTGGAACAGCACCTGGATGAAGGCGAGGGAGGCGGCGAGCGCTCCCCCGGCAATCAGGGTTCGGCCAATGATCCGGTCGGAGGACATCGAAACAGCGGGTCGGCGCGGCCGTTCTGGCCGCTGGGGAGGGGCCGTTTACTCAACCTGGGCTTGTGCTGCAATGCGGCGCCGAGTCACAGGGCGGACGTCAGTGCGCTCCGGAAATTTTCAGGCGAGATAGCTCGAGACGAGGCGGGTCAGGGGGCGCCCGATATCCATTGCTGCAATGCAGCATGGTCGGCGACCACCCTTGCCCGCATGATACACAAGAAAGCGCGGCTTGTTCGCGCTTCGCGCGCCCTAGTCGTCGCGGTGGACGCGTTCGCGGCGTTCGTGGCGTTCCTGGGCTTCGAGGCTCATGGTGGCGACGGGACGAGCTTCCAGGCGGGCCAGGCCGATGGGTTCGCCGGTCTCTTCGCAGTAGCCGTAGGAGTTGTCCTCGATGCGGCGGATGGCGTCGTCGATCTTGGAGATCAGCTTGCGCTGCCGGTCGCGGGTGCGCAGTTCAAGCGCACGGTCAGTCTCGGACGAGGCGCGGTCGGCGATGTCAGGATGATTTTCAGTATCGGTCTGTAAGTGAGCCAACGTGTCGCGAGATTCGCGCAGGATGTCTTCTTTCCAGTTCAGCAGCTTTTGCTTGAAATATTCAAGCTGCCGATCGTTCATGAACGGCTCGTCATCAGACGGACGGTACTCAGTTGTTTCAACTAAAACCGCACCCGGTTTCATTGGTCGCCTCACGGGCCGTTACATACCGCTCGAGATGAGCGGCCCGCTTATAATCAAAAGCCCGCGGGCGTTCAATGAAGCTTGTGTGACGGGATTAAATGGCCGCAGTCCCTTGCGGGGGCAGCTTAGGCGGCGCGGGTGCGGCCCAGCTTGGCCAG
>CAIYVC010000121.1 GCA_903929535.1 uncultured Caulobacteraceae bacterium
ACAGCGAGCAACGCTAAGGCTTTAAAGCCGACAGCCGCCGAGCCCACTTCCAAGCCGGTCAAGGCCGCCGCAAAGGCAGCGCCGGCCAAAACCGCTAAGCCCGCCGCGCCTAAGCCCCGCGCCAAGAAGAAGGCGGAGGCTGGGTCGTGAGCTACGACGAGACCGAGATCGAGTCCTCGCGCGCGCCGCTGATGGAACATCTGATCGAGCTGCGTCAGCGGCTGATCACCTCCATCGCCGCCCTGATCATCGGCTTCCTGGTCTGCTTCCTCTTCGCCAAACAGATCTACGTCCTGCTGATCCATCCCTTCGAGATGGCGACGGGTCTTCTGGCCGTACAGAAGAGCGGCCAGCACGGCTATTTCGACCTCCTGCTCACCTTGCTTGGCGTCAAGCCGATGCCCGAGGCCGCGGCGGTCAAGATGGTGTTCACGGCGCCGCTGGAGTTCTTCTTCACCCAGGTGAAGCTGGCCGGCTTCGGCGGCCTGATCGTGGCCTTCCCGGTGATCGCCTGGCAGCTCTACCGCTTCGTCGCGCCCGGCCTCTACAAGCGCGAGCGCAACGCCTTCCTGCCCTTCCTGCTGGCCTCGCCGATCCTGTTCCTGATGGGCGCAGCCCTGGTCTACTTCATCATGCTGCCCTTCGTGCTGTGGTTCGGCCTCAGCCAGCAGATCATCAACGCCGGCAAGGTCTCGGTGGAGATGCTGCCCAAGGTGTCCGACTACCTCAGCCTAGTGACCACCCTGCTGCTAGCCTTCGGCCTCTGCTTCCAGCTGCCGGTGGTGCTGTCGCTGCTGGGCATGGCCGGGATCGTCTCGTCCGACGCCCTCAGAGGCGCGCGGCGCTACGCCATCGTCGGCGTCTGCGCCCTTGCCGCCGTGGTCACTCCGCCCGACCCGATCAGCATGCTCAGCCTGGCCATCCCGCTGGTCGCCCTCTACGAGATCTCGATCTGGTGCGTGAAGCTGATCGAACTGCGCCGCGCCAAGGAAGAGGCCGCGCAGGAGGGGTAGTGCTTGGCGCCCCCGCCGACGCGCCTTAAACACCACGGCTTCTCCCGCGTTAAGCGAACCGTTCCGCCATGCACGACATCCGCGCTCTCCGCGATAATCCCGAGGCCTATGACCAGGGCTGGGCGGCGCGCGGCATGTCGGCCCAGACCCCGGCCATCCTCCAGCTCGATCAGAAGCTGCGCGCGGCCCAGACCGCTCTGCAGGTGGCCCAGAGCCGCCGCAACGACGCTTCCAAACTGATCGGCCAGGCCAAGGCCAAGAAGGACGAGGCTGAGGCCCAGCGCCTGATGGCTGAGGTCGAGACGCTGAAGGGCGTGCTGGCCGAGCAGGGCGAGGCGGACGCGGCCTTGACCGAGCAGTTGAAGGCCATGCTGGCCGCCCTGCCCAATCTGCCCGCCGCCGATGTGCCGCCGGGCGCCGACGAGCACGGCAATGTCGAACAGCGCCGCTGGGGCCACGCCCGGCCGATCGCCGCGCCCAAGGATCACGTCGCGCTCGGCGAGGGCCTGGGGCTGATGGACTTCGAGGCCGCCGCCCGCACCTCGGGCGCCCGCTTCGTCTTCCTGAAGGGGGATCTGGCGCGGCTGGAGAGGGCGCTCGGCGCCTTCATGCTCGATATCCAGACCCGCGAGCACGGCTACATGGAAGTCTCCCCGCCGCTGCTGGTGCGCGACGAAGCGGCCTTCGGCACCGGCCAGCTGCCCAAGTTCTCCGAGGACCTGTTCAAGACCACCGACGGCCGCTGGCTGATCCCCACCGCCGAGGTCTCCTTGACCAACATCGTCCTGGGCCAGGTCGTGGAAGCCCCCGAACTGCCCATGCGCCTGACCGCGCTGACCCCCAGCTTCCGTTCGGAAGCCGGCGCGTCGGGCCGCGACACCCGCGGCATGATCCGCCAGCACCAGTTCTACAAGGTCGAGCTCGTTTCGATCACCACGCCCGATCAGTCGGACGCTGAGCACGAGCGCATGACCGGCTGCGCAGAGACGGTGCTTAAGCGCCTGGAACTGCCCTTCCGCACCATGCTGCTGTGCACCGGCGACATGGGCTTCGGCGCGCGCAAGACCTACGATCTGGAGGTCTGGATGCCGAGCCAGGGCATGTACCGCGAGATTTCATCCTGCTCGAACTGCGGCGACTTCCAGGCCCGGCGCATGGACGCCCGCTTCAAGGTGCCCGGCGAGAAGGGCACTCAGTTCGTCCACACCCTCAACGGTTCGGGCCTGGCGGTGGGCCGCACGCTCGTGGCCGTGCTGGAGAACTATCAGGACGAAGGCGGCCGCATCCACATCCCGCCCGCGCTACAGCCCTATATGGACGGGCGGACCCACATCGGCTGATGCGGATCCTGATCACCAACGACGACGGCATCAACGCCGAGGGCATCAAGGCGCTGGAGCGCATCGCCCTCTCGCTGACCAGCGACGTCTGGGTGGCCGCGCCCGAGGTCGAGCAGTCCGGCGCCAGCCGCGCCATCACCCTGTCCTCACCGCTGCGCGTCCGGGCGCTCGGCCTCAAGCGCTTCGCCGTCTCCGGCACCCCCGCCGACTGCGTGCTTTTGGCCATCGAGAACCTGATGCACGACGGCCCGCCGGATCTGGTGCTCTCCGGCGTCAATCGCGGCCAGAACCTGGGCGAGGACGTCACCGTTTCGGGCACCGTGGCGGGCGCGATCCAGGGCATGGCGCACGGCTCGCCCAGCATCGCTCTCAGCCAGGCCATCGCCCGCTATCACGACGACGAGTCGGTCCTGTTCCACACCGCCGAGACCTTCGCTCCCGGCATCATCCGCAAGCTGGTCGAGACCGGCTGGCCCTCCGACGTCATCATCAACATCAACTTCCCCGACCTCGAACCGGAAGAGGTCGACACCGTGGAAGTCTGCGCCCAGGGCATCCGCGACGTGAAGAACGGCCACGCCGAGCGCCGCACAGATCTGCGCGGCCGCGACTACTACTGGATGGGCTGGCACGGCCTGCCGGACAACGCGCCTGAGGGCACCGATCTCTACGCGGTGCGCAACGGGCGTATTTCCATCACCCCGCTGCACATTGACCTGACCCACAAGCCGACTCTGCATAGCCTTAAGGCTGTGCTGGGCGGACGGCCGCCCAAATCGTGACGGATCCCATGCCCGACGAGAAGGACACGGCGGAAACGCGGCTCGCCCGGCTGGTGCTGGGCCTGCGCTCGCAGGGCGTCACCGATCCCAAGGTGCTGTCGGCCATCGAGCGCACCCCGCGCGACCTGTTCGTGCCCGAGCTGTTCCAGGAGCGCTCGTGGGAGGACTCGGCCCTGCCGATCGCCTGCGGCCAGACCATCAGCCAGCCCTTCATCGTCGGCCTGATGACCCAGGCTCTGGCGCTGGACTCCCGCTCGCGGGTGCTGGAGATCGGCACCGGCTCCGGCTACCAGACCGCCGTCCTCTCGCGCCTGGCCCGCTTCGTCTACACGGTGGAGCGCTACCGCACCCTGATGGCCGAGGCCGAAAGCCGGCTGAAGCAGCTCGATCTCACAAATGTGTTCATGCGTTTCGGCGATGGCGGCGACGGTTGGCCGGAACAGGCTCCCTTCGACCGCATTTTGGTCACAGCGGCGGCGCCAGGTGAGCCTAAGGCTTTGCTTTCGCAACTGAAACCCAATGGCGTCCTGGTGGCGCCGGTGGGCAAGGGGCCGGTGCAGCAGCTTCAGCGGTACGCCGCCGACGGCAAGGGGGGCTTCAAGGTGGAAACCCTGTGCGAAGTGCGCTTCGTGCCCCTGCTCGATGGCGTGGCGCGAGAACTTTGAGGGTTGGCGCGGGGGGCTCAGGCCCCGAAACTCCCGCTGATTCAGTAGCGATTCTTACGCTCCCGATTCGGGGCGGCTCAGCGGAGCGGCGATGAGACGTTTGAAGTTGGCGGCGGCCATGACGGTCCTTTGCGCGGCGCTGGGCGCCTGCGCGGACCTGAACCCGCGCCCGCAATATCCCGTCCGCCCCGAGACCCCGCCCGTTCCCGAAGCGCCGCCCGCGCCCCCGCCGCCTGCTGCACCCGCTCCGGTGGTCAAGTCCGACGACGCGGCGCCCGAGGCCCGTCCCTCCACGCCCGTGGAGCAATCCACTCTGGCCCCGCCGCCGGGCGCCAAGGTCGCGCCTCCCAAAGCTCCGGCCAAGAAGAAGACCTCTGCTCTGGAGCCCAGCCGCGAGGTTCTGATCTACGCGGCCTCCGGCGAGACCTCGGTCACGGTCGGCAAGGGCGACACCCTGGCCAAGATTTCGCGCACCACTGGCGTCTCGATCGACGACCTGGCCAAGGCCAACAAGCTGGAATCCCCCTACAAACTCCAGGCCGGCCAGAAGATCATGCTGCCGGGCTCGGCCCTGGCCGCGTCGGACGAAGCGCCGATCCGGG
This sequence comes from uncultured Caulobacteraceae bacterium, assembly GCA_903929535.1. Lineage (GTDB taxonomy): Bacteria > Pseudomonadota > Alphaproteobacteria > Caulobacterales > Caulobacteraceae > BOG-938. The sequence goes on from CAIYVC010000121.1 coordinate 4,403, forward strand.
GCGCCCGCAAAGGCAAGAGCGCCAAGGCCAAGGAAGCCGCTCCCCAACCCAAGATTTCTGAGCCCAAGGCCGCTGAAACCGTCACCGTCGGCAAGGGCGACACCCTGCGCAAGCTGGCCAAGCAGGCCGGCATGTCGGTCGAGGACCTGGGCAAGGCCAATGGCATCGCGCCGCCCTACAAGCTCAAGATCGGTCAGAAGATCACGCTCGGCGCCGCCGCCGAGTCCTCCGAACCCGCCACCTCATCCTCCAAGGCCGAGAGCCGCCAGAGCGCATCCAAGTCCGCGCCTAAGGCCGCCCCGACCTCGGTCAAGGTCGGCAAGGGCCAGACCCTGCAATCCATCGCCGACAAGGCTGGCGTGCCGGTCGCCGAGCTGGCCAAGCTGAACCATCTGAAGAAGCCCTACCGGGTCAAGCGCGGCCAGGTCATTAAGCTGCCCGCCGAGGACTCTGGCGTCGATGAAGCGCCCGTCTCGTCCAGCCGGTCCAGCGCCGGCGCGCCCAAGACCGGGCCGGTCCGCACCATCACCGCGAGCCGCCGCGACACCCTGCCGGGCATCGCCGACCGGGAAGGCGTTTCCGTCGCGACCCTGGCCAAGCTCAACCATCTGAAGAAGCCCTACCACCTGAAGCGCGGGCAGAAGATCAAGCTGCCGGGCAAGGTCATCGAGGAAGCGGCGCCGACCAGCTACACGGTCAAGCGTGGCGACACCCTCTTCTCCATCTCGCGCAGGTTCAACATCAACCCCTCCACCCTGGCCGACGCCAACGGCCTGGATCTGACCACGCGCCTGAACGCGGGCCGCAAGCTGCAGCTGCCGGGCAATGGCTTGGATCGGCCGATCCCATCGGCGGGCGGCCGCCTGCCCGCCGCGCCGGTCCCCTATTCGTCTCCGCTCAGTGGCGAGGCGCCTCCGCCGCCGGTCCAGCAACAGCCGACCTTCCCGACGCCGCCCGTGCGCCCGCCGGTCGCTCCCGCGACACGTCCCGACGCCTCCGCTCCGGCCCCCGCGCCGACGGGCGCCAGCGACGCCGACGCCGCTGCGGCGGGCAAAGGCTTCTTCCAGTGGCCCGTGCGCGGTTCGATCTTGTCGGCCTACGGTCCCAAACCCGGCAACCAGCGAAACGACGGCATGGACATCTCGGCGGTCGCCGGAGAGCCGGTCCGCGCCGCCGCGGCGGGCGAGATCGTCTATGCGGGTAATTCGGTGCCGGGCTTCGGCAACCTGGTCCTGATCCGTCACGACGGCGGCTGGGTGACGGTCTACGCCCACCTGTCCAACATCGACGTCAAGATGCGCCAGACCGTGACGCAGGGTCAGCAGATCGGCGAGGTCGGCATGACCGGCGGCGTGGATCAGCCCCAGCTGCACTTCGAGGTCCGCTACGCGCCGAATCTCAAGGACAAGGCCCGCCAGATCGACCCGATGCTGGTCCTGCCGCCGCAGCAATAAGCCGGGTCGCAGCCTGTAGCGGCCCACGGACGGTCGGCGCATCGGCCAGCACTCCATCGGACCTCAATTGTGGCCGTCCGCCGCTTTTTGGACGTCTTCGCGAGCGACACCTTATGGCTCAGCTTAAGGCGCACGCGGGCACCGTTCATGGCCACGCTCGACATCCCCAACCGATACCTGGCGCTGGCGCCGATCGTCGTCACGTCGCCGACCACCCGCTGCGGCACGACCCTGGTGCAGCGCCTGCTGACGGCGACCGACAACTGCTTCGTCTACGGGGAGGAGATCGGCAACCATGTGCGGGCTCTGACCCATGTGTTCATTGCCCAGGTCGGCCATTTGGAGACCAACGGAGCGGCGGTCGACGAGGCCTTCATCCAGGCGCTGACGCGAACCCTGGACCGCTGGCAGCCGGGTCTGGGACCGCCCGCCAACGTGATGCTGCACATCTGGACCGAGACCTACTACCAGCTGCCGGCTAATCTGGCGGCTTTCGGACGCACGCTTGATCGGCCTCTATGGGGGTTCAAGTGGCCGGGCTATGCCCGTCATGAGCTGCGGCTGCTGCGGCTACTGATGCCGCAGACCCGGGTGATCTATGTGACCCGCAATGTGGTCGACGCCCTGCAGTCGGCCAAGGCGCGCAAATTCGTGGTCACCGAGCCGGAGGCCGAGCGTTTCTGCACCGAATGGGCGAGCAACATGACGGCCTTCGCCGAGGACGGCGCCGAAGAGCGGACTCTGCATCTGCGCTACGAGATCCTGATCGGCCAGTGCGAGGCTCAGATCGCCGCCCTGGCCGCCTTCACCGGCGCCCTGAGCATCCAGTCTTCGGAACTGGAAGTCAAGTTGAACACCTTTGTCGGCGAAGCGAGCGATGGGCATTCGGCCACCCAGTATATCGCCCCCGAGGCGCTCAGCGCCCGCGAGTGGGCGATCGTAGGCGAGCGTGCGGGAGGCGCGATGGCGCGGCATTACCCGGAGATCGATTTGCGGGCTGCGATCTGATCCCGCGCGGCTGCGGCGGTCTAAAGCGGCAGCGTCCTGCCCTGCTCGCCCGCCAGATCGCGGATGAACTGCCAGGCCACCCGGCCCGAGCGCGAGCCGCGCAGCTGCGACCATTGCAGGGCGCGGGTCTGCAGATCGGGGACCGTCAGGCCGAAGCGTTCGACGTAGTGGGCGATGGCTTCCAGATAGGTGTCCTGATCCATCGGCGGGAAGCCCAGCCACAGGCCGAAGCGGTCGGACACCGACACCTGCTCCTCGGCGTCCTCGGCCGCCGCGATCAGGCCCTTGGTCTCGTCATGGCCGCGCGGCATCAGGTGGCGGCGGTTCGACGTGGCGACGAACAGCACATTGGCCGGCGGGCCCTCGACCCCGCCCTCCAGCGCCGACTTCAGCGTCTTGGCCGCCGCCGCGCCCTCCTCGAAGGAGAGGTCGTCGCAAAGCACGACAAATGTCTCTGCCCGTCCGCGCAGCAGGTGGAACAGGCCGGGCAGAGCAGGCAGGTGATCGCGGTCCAGCTCGATCAGCCGCAGGCCGGGATGCTCCTGGGTCATCGCCATGAAAACCGCCTTGACCATCGAACTCTTGCCCGTGCCGCGCACGCCCCACAGCAGGGCGTTGTTGGCAGGCAGGCCCTCGGCGAAGCGGCGCAGGTTCTCGGCGAACCGCTCCTTCTGCCGCTCCACCCCGACCAGCAGGTCCATCGGCAGGGCGTAGTCGGGCGCGGGAACGAACCGCTGCGGATCGAGGTCGTAGCGGTACAAGCGCGCGGCGCTGAAATCGGGCTCCGGCGCGGCCTTGGGCGCGAGCCGGTCCAGCGCATCGGCGATGCGGTTCAGCAGTGGCTTCAGGTCGGGGGACGAAGTGTCGCTCATGCCCGTTCCTGTATCCGAGAGCGCGCGCATTGCAAAAGGGACTATCAAGCCCTAGCTTCCGCCGACTTTTGACCGCCCTCGCCGATTTCGGCGGGGAGACCTTCTGGAGACCCCATGTTCGGGACCCCCGCCTTCGCTCAGACTGCCGCTCCCGCCGCCGCCGGCGGCGGCCTCACGGACCTCCTCGCCGGCCCGTTGCCGATGGTCGTCCTGATGATGATCCTGTTCTACTTCCTGCTGATCCGTCCGCAGCAGAAGCGGCAGAAGGACCATCAGGAGATGGTCAAGCAGCTCAAGCGCGGCGACACGGTCGTGCTGTCCAGCGGCGTGATCGGCAAGGTCGCCAAGGTCGAGGACACCGAGCTCGGCATCGAGATCGCCCCGACCGTGACCATCAAGGTGGTGCGCGCCATGGTGTCGGAAGTGCGTTCGCGGTCCGAACCCGCCGCCGCCAACGACCCCAAGACCTCCTGATCGCGACGGACCGGCGCCCGCCATGCTGACCCTGACTCGTTGGAAGGTGATCATCTGCCTCCTCGCCGTGATCTTCGGCGTGGCCTTCACCCTGCCCAACGTCATCCCTCAGAAGACCCTCGACACCTTCCCCGCGTGGGTGCCGAAGCAGAAGCTGAACCTGGGGCTCGACCTGCAGGGCGGCTCCTATCTGCTGCTCGAGGTCGACACCAATTCGCTGAAGACCGAGCGTCTGGCCAACCTGCTTGAAGACGTGCGCACCAGCATGCGCGAGGCGGGCATCCTCTACACGGGTCTAGGCCAGGTCGGCGGCGACGCCATCAACGTCCACATCACCGACCCCGCTCAGGTGGACAAGGCCTTCCAGGCCCTGGCCAAGCTGGCCCAGCCGATCGCCAACACCACCACGCGCGACATCAACGTCACCACCCAGACCGGCGGCGTGATCCAGCTGGCCCTGTCGCCCCAGGCGATGCAGGCCGAAAGCGCCAAGGCCGTCGAGCAGTCGATCGAGAAGATCCGCCGCCGCGTCGACGCGCTCGGCACCAAGGAACCGTCGATCACCAGCCAGGGCGTGGACCGTATCGTGGTCGAGGCCCCCGGCGAGAGCGACCCCGAACGTCTGAAGGACGTCATCGGCAAGACCGCCAAGCTGACCTTCCAGATGGTCGACGAGACCGTCACCCCCGAGGATCAGGCCGCCGGCCGCATCCCGCCCGACGACGTCCTGCTGCCCAGCGAGAGCGCCTCCGAAGGTCCCGTGGTGGTCAAGCGTCGCGCGCTTGTGTCCGGCGACATGTTGACCGACGCCAGCCAGGGCTTCGACCAGCAGAGCGGCGAGGCCACCGTCAACTTCCGCTTCAACGGCATCGGCTCCAAGCGCTTCGGCGACGCCACCGCCCAGAACATCGGCAAGCGTTTCGCCATCATCCTGGACGGCAAGAACCTGGAAGCCCCGGTCATCCGCAGCGCCATCACCGGCGGCTCGGGCCAGATCACCGGTAACTTCACGCCCCAGACCGCCAACGACCTTGCGGTGCTGCTGCGCGGCGGCGCCCTGCCGGCCAAGCTCAACGTCATCGAGCAGCGCAGCGTGGGCGCCGAGCTGGGGGCCGACGCGGTGCGCGCCGGTCAGGTCTCGGCCGTGCTCGGCTTCGTCGTCATCCTCAGCTTCATCGTCCTGGCCTACGGCTTCCTGTTCGGCGGCGTGGCGGTGGCGGCCCTGGTGGTCAACGCCCTGCTGATCATCGCCTCGATGTCGCTGACCCAAGCCACCCTGACCCTGCCCGGCGTCGCCGGCATGATCCTGTCCATGGCCCTGGCGGTCGACGCCAGCGTGCTGATCTACGAACGGATTCGCGACGAGGCCCGCGCCGGTCACGGGGCCCTGGCGGCCGCCGACCACGGCTTCCGCCGCGCCCTGGTGTCGATCTTCGACGCCAACGTCACCACCCTGATCGCCGGCGGCATCATGTTCCAGTTCGGCGCCGGCCCGGTGCGTGGCTTCGCCTGGTCGCTGTCGATCGGCGTGTTCACCTCGGTGTTCAGCGCCATCGTGGTCAGCCAGGTGCTGCTCGGCGTGTGGTTCAAGGTCGCCCGTCCCAAAAAACTTCCCATCCTGTAAGAGGGCCGATCTCGTGAGCAGCTCCTTCTGGCCCCTGATCAAGTTCGTCCCGGCCCAGACGCACTTCAAATTCACCCGGCTGGCGCCCTATGCGGCGATCGTCTCGGCTATCGCCGTGATCGCCTCGATCACCTGCTTCTTCGTGGTCGGGCTGAACTTCGGCACCGACTTCAAGGGCGGCACCCTGATCGAGGTGCAGACCCCGGGCCCCGCGCCGCTCGGCCCGCTGCGCGCCAACCTGACCAAGATGGGCCTGCACGATCCGCAGGTGCAGGGCTTCGGCGCGGCCAATGCGGCGCTGCTGCGCTTCCGCCCGGCCGAGAACGCCGACCCGATGGCCAGCGTCAACGGCCTCAAGGCCAGCCTGAGCCAGCAGTTTCCC
>CAIYVC010000122.1 GCA_903929535.1 uncultured Caulobacteraceae bacterium
ACGCCGCCACCATCGCCGACAACGTGGGCGACAACGTCGGCGACTGCGCCGGCATGGCCGCCGACCTGTTCGAAACCTATGCGGTGACCACGGTCGCCACCATGGTCCTGGCGGCGATCTTCTTCCGCGGCACGGATGTGGTGAACTCGATGATGCTGCTGCCGCTGGCCATCTGCGGCATCTGCATCCCGACCTCCATCGTCGGCTCCTTCTGCGTCAAGCTCGGCAAGAGCCGCAACATCATGGCCGCTCTCTACCAGGGCCTGATCGTGACCGGCCTGCTGTCGATCGTCGGCGTCTATTACGTCATCAACAAGCTGGTGCCGGCCCCCATCGACATCCAGGGCAAGCTGGTCGACTCCGTGGCCCTGTTCTACTGCGGCCTGACCGGCCTAGCGGTGACCGCCCTGATCGTGGTCATCACCGAGTACTACACCGGCACCAACTTCCGCCCGGTGCGCTCGGTGGCCAAGGCTTCGGCTTCCGGCCACGGCACCAACGTGATCCAGGGTCTGGCCATGTCGCTGGAGTCCACAGCCCTGCCGGCCATGGTCATCATCGTCGCCATCGTCGTCACCTTCCAGCTCGCCGGCCTGTTCGGTGTGGCCATCGCCACCACCACCATGCTGGCCCTGGCCGGTTTCGTCGTGGCGCTGGACGCCTTCGGCCCGGTCACCGACAACGCCGGCGGCATCGCCGAAATGGCGGGTCTGCCGCACGAGGTGCGTATCTCCACCGACGCCCTGGACGCGGTCGGCAACACCACCAAGGCCGTCACCAAGGGCTACGCCATCGGTTCGGCGGGTCTGGGCGCCCTGGTGCTGTTCGCGGCCTACACCCAGGATCTGAAGTTCTTCGCGGCCAACGCGGATCAGTTCCCCTTCTTCGCCGGCATGGGCGCGGTCACCTTCGACCTGTCCAACCCGTACGTCGTGGTGGGCCTGTTCTTCGGCGGCCTGCTGCCCTTCCTGTTCGGCGGCATGGCCATGACGGCCGTCGGCCGTGCGGCCGGTTCGGTCGTGGAGGAAGTGCGCCGTCAGTTCCGCGAGATGCCCGGCATCATGACCTATGAGGTCAAGCCGGACTATGCGCGGGCGGTGGACATCCTGACCAAGGCGGCGATCCGCGAGATGATCGTGCCGTCGCTGCTGCCGGTGCTGTCGCCGATCGTGCTGTTCTTCGTCATCTTCGGGGTGGCGGGCAAGATCGAGGCCTTCGCTTCCCTCGGCGCCATGCTGATGGGTGTAATCGTGACGGGCCTGTTCGTGGCCATCTCGATGACCTCGGGCGGCGGCGCCTGGGACAACGCCAAGAAGTACATCGAAGAGGGTAACTATGGCGGCAAGGGCTCTGAAGCCCACAAGGCCGCCGTCACCGGCGACACCGTCGGCGATCCCTATAAGGATACGTCGGGCCCGGCGGTGAACCCGATGATCAAGATCACCAACATCGTCGCCCTGCTGCTGCTGGCGGTGCTCTCGCACCGTCACTAGCCCAGGCCGCGCGGCTAAAAGAAACGCCCCGGAGGGAAACCTCCGGGGCGTTTTTGATTCGGTCTTCGCTGATTAAGCGAATTGCTATTCGCGCTACCGCTTCGCTCGTTGAGCGCGGGTGGCTTAACCCCCGGGACGCTGGCCCGGCGTGGGGTCCTGCTGCGGGAGCAGGCCGCCGCGGCCGACGTTGCCCAGCAGCTGCTCGATGATCGACATCTCGCGGCCGCGGGTCGGGGTCTCGCGGGTGTTGTAGGCGATGATCTTACCGTCCTTCAGCGCGAGATCGTTCACCGCGGTGACCTGCTCGCTCTCCTTGTTGAAGGTGATCGAGACGACCGTGCGCCGGGTGACGTGGGTGTTGTGGTAGCCGATCTGATCGGTGTTCTGGGAGATGTAGTACCAGACGTTCGGATCGAAAGTGGACACCGCCGAGGGGCTGCCGAGCGCGTCCAGCACGGTGGAGCGGGTGTCGACGCCGACCTTGATGTCCTGCGGCTTGTGATCGATGGCCTGGTAACCGTTGGTCTGGCGCAGGGGCGCGCAGCCGCCAAGGGCGGCGGCGCCGACGAGGCCGAGTCCGGCGAAGGCGATCAGGCGAGCTTGGGCGGATCTGGAAAGCTTCAGCAAGTTCATGACCTTTGATGTGTTGCCTTTGACCTATCTCTCCGGCGCCCTTAGTTCAATGCCCGTTTCCGCATGGTGGCGTCCGCGCATGAGACTAAACAGCCTGTTTTCCCCGCGACCAGCCGTTCTGGCGGGCCGGCGGCTGTACGCCGCGGCGGCGGCGCAGGCGCGTGCTCCCGCATTCTACGCCGACCTGGGCGCGGCGGACACGGTGGAGGGGCGTTTTGAACTCTACACCTTGCATGTGGTGCTGCTGCTGCGACGGCTGAAGGGGCAGGGCGGGGCGGTGGGCGAGGCCAGCCAGGCCCTGTTCGACGCCTATCTGCGCAGTCTGGACGACGCCTTGCGGGAAATGGGCGTGGGCGACCTGTCGGTGGGCAAGAAGATGCGCCGCCTGGGCGAAGCCTTCTACGGCCGGGTAAAGAGCTACGAGGAAGCCATGGCCGCCTTGCCGGAGCGCGGCCCCCTGGAGGCGCTGCTGGCGCGTACCGTGCTGATGGGGCAGGCTGAGCGCGCAGGGCCCCTGGTGGACTATGCCGTGGCGGCGGCTGAAGCGCTGGACCGCCAGACCCTGGAAGAGTTGATGCAGAGGGACCCCGTATGGCCGCCGATCGCCTAGACATCGCCAAGGTGTGGCCTCAGCCGCTGGCTCTTCATGAGGCGGCCAAGGCTCCCGTGCAGCGTAAGCTCGCGGCCGACGAGGAATCCCGCGCCCGCATCGCCAAGGTGCTGGGTCTCGATAAGTTGATCGCGCTCAACGCGGACCTGCGCGTGGCCCCTTGGCTGGACGGGGTGGAGATCAGCGGGCGCTGGACCGCGACGGTGGAGCAGACCTGCGGTGTGACGCTGGAGCCTTTCCAGAGCGAGCTGGACGGTCGGCTGCAGATCAGGGCGGTTCCTGAGGGTTCCCAGGCCCTGGCGACCAGCGAAGACCATGAATTGGAACTGGATATCGAAGCCGACGATCCTCCCGACGCCCTGAGCAGCGGCGAGGTCGATCTGGGCGCCTATGTGGTCGAAGACCTGTCGCTGGCCATCGATCCGTTTCCTCGCAAGCCCGGCGCGGCCTTCGAGGCGCCTGACACAGGCGCGGAGATTTCCCCCTTCGCCGTGCTGGCCAAGCTGAAGGGCGGCACGCCGGACGCCTGAGGACGCCAACCCCAGGCTTGCATACCGTTTCCGTGGCTGTAGGTTCCGCGGTCTGAATGGAGGGCCTCAGGCCGCGTGTCCGATTCCATCGTGATCTCCATCGACGCCATGGGCGGCGATCACGGACCCGCCGTGGCAGTGCCGGGGATCGCCCTGGCGCTGGAGAGGCTGGGCGGCCGCAAGGTCCGCTTCCTGCTGTTCGGCGACCAGGCGCTGATCGAGGCTGAGCTGGCCAGGGCGCCCGCCGCCCGCGCCGCCTGCGACATTCGCCATACCGACAAGGTGATCACCTCGGACGAGAAGGCCGCCCAGGCCCTGCGCCGGGGGAAGGGCTCCAGCCTGTGGAACACAGTCGAAGCGGTGAAGGAGGGCGAGGCGAACGCGGCCCTGTCCGGCGGCAACACCGGCGCTCTGATGGCCATCTCCAAGCTGCTGCTGCGGATGAACGGCGGGCTGGACCGCCCGGCCATCGTCGCCAGCTGGCCGACCCTGCGCGGCGTCACCGCCGTGCTCGATGTCGGAGCCAATATCGAATCCGACGCCGCCCAGCTGGTGGAATTCGCCATCATGGGAGAGGCCTTCTACGCGGCGGTGCACGGCGCCGAGCGCCCCACCGTGGGTCTGCTGAACGTGGGCTCCGAGGAGCAGAAGGGGCACGAGGAGGTCCGTGAGGCCAACCGCATCCTGCGCGAGGCGGGTATCAACATCGACTATCGGGGCTTCGTGGAGGGCGACGACATCGCCAAGGGCACCGTGGACGTGGTGGTTACCGATGGCTTTTCCGGCAACATCGCCCTGAAGACCGCCGAGGGCACTGCCCGCTTCGTGCGCTCGGTAATGCGTGACGCCTTCACCTCCAGCCTGCAGGCCAAGATCGGGGCCATGATCGCGGCCCCGGCGTTGCGAAAGATGCGCGACCGACTGGACCCGTCCTCGGTCAACGGTGGACCCCTGCTGGGGCTGAACGGGATCGTGGTGAAAAGCCACGGCGGCGCGGACGCGCGCGGCTACGCCAACGCCATATGTATCGCCGCGGACCTTGCATCCAGCGGCTACGCCGCCCAGATCGACCGTAATCTGAAGCAGCTGGCGGCTGCGATGCCCGGGCAGGGACCGTCGGACGGCTCCGCGCCTGAGCCCTTGGAGACTAGTCAGTGAGTTCTGTCTTACGCAGCGCCGTCACCGGCGTCGGCGGATTTCTCCCCCCAACCGTAGTCACCAACGCCGATCTGGAGAAGATCGTCGACACCAACGACGCCTGGATTACCGAGCGTACAGGCATCCGCTCGCGCCGCCGGGCCGACGAGGGGCAGTTCACCTCCGACCTGGCCGCTGAAGCCGCCAAGCGCGCGCTGGCCGCCGCCGGGCGCGCCGCCGGGGACGTCGACCTGATCATCGTGGCCACCACCACGCCCGACCTTACCTTTCCCGCCACGGCCGTCATCGTCCAGCGCAAGCTCGGCGCGCCTGTGGGGATCGCCTTTGACGTGCAGGCGGTCTGCTCCGGCTTCGTCTACGCCCTGAGCGTGGCGGACGGCTTCGTCGCGCGGGGGCTCGCCAAATGCGCTCTGGTGATCGGGGCCGAGACCATGTCGCGGCTAATGGACTGGACTGACCGGGGCACCTGCGTGCTGTTCGGCGACGGGGCCGGGGCCGTGGTGCTGGAGCCCGTGGCGGGGCAGGGGACGACCGCCGACCGGGGGCTGCTGGGTTTCGCCCTGCGCGCCGACGGCACCAAGCAGGACCTGCTCTATGTCGACGGCGGGCCGTCATCGACCGGCACGGTCGGTAAGCTGCGAATGCAGGGCAACCACGTCTTCAAGCACGCGGTGATCAATATCGCCGAGGCGGTCGAAGCCGCCGCCGAGGCCGCCGGTATCGCGGTGGCCGATGTCGACTGGTTCATCCCGCACCAGGCCAACCAGCGCATCCTGGCGGGCGTGGCCCACCGGCTGGGCGTCTCCGAAGACAGGGTGGTGTCGACCATCGCCGATCACGCCAACACCTCAGCCGCCTCCATTCCCCTGGCCTTGTCCAAGGCCGTCGAGGACGGCCGCGTGAAGCCCGGCCAGCTGCTGCTTATGGAGGCCATGGGCGGGGGTCTGACCTGGGGCGCCTGCGCCCTGCGGCTCTGAACGGGCGGTTGCTGAACCCCTTTGTCGGCTGCTCTTGCGAAGCCTTTGACTTTCCGCATTAATCGCGGCTACCTAGTCACAGGGATAAAGATCGGTGGGGGCCGACATGAAGGGACGTACGCTGACGCGCGCCGATCTATGCGAAGCCGTCCACGAAGAAGTGGGCCTGACGCGTCAGGATTGCGCCGGTCTGGTCGAACGCACACTGGATTTGGTGGCCGAGGCGCTGGAGCGCGGCGCCGCCGTCAAGCTGTCCGGTTTCGGTGTTTTCCAGGTCCGCGCCAAGCGCGCCCGCATGGGTCGCAACCCCAAGACCGGCGAGCCGGCCTCGATCGAACCGCGCCGCGTGATCGGCTTTCGGGCCTCGCAGGTCATGAAGGCGCGTATCGAACGCGCCCTGACGGAGTAGGTCGCAGCGCGTGACGAAGGGACCTCAGGCCTTTCGCACCATTTCCGAAGCGTCCGACGAGCTCGGCGTGCCGCAGCACGTGCTGCGTTTCTGGGAAACCAAGTTCTCCTTCATCCGGCCGATGAAGCGAGCGGGCGGACGGCGATTCTACCGGCCCCAGGATCTGGCCGTGCTGAAGGGCGTGCGGGCCCTGCTGCATGACGACGGCTACACCATCAAGGGCGTGCAGCGGCTGCACAAGGAACAGGGCGTCAAGCGGCTGCTGGCCGCCGGCGCCAATGACGATCACGGGGATGTCGAGGAATTCGAAGACGTCCCGGCTCCCGCGCCCGCCGTCCACGCGCCGCAGGCCGCCGCGCCGCCGCCTGTGAGCGCTCAGTCCGAGCAGGGTCTGCTGGACGCTCTGGACGCCCTGGAAGCCGCCAAGGCCCGCCTGAACCGTCTGCTTTCAGGCGCTTAGCCGCCCGCCGGATTTCCGATTGCCCCTGCCGGACTCGCCCCCTATAAGGCCCGCTCTGTCGGAGCGTAGCGCAGCCTGGTAGCGCACTTGACTGGGGGTCAAGGGGTCGCAGGTTCAAATCCTGTCGCTCCGACCATTCAATTTTTGAGGGAGATGCGGCCCCCCAGGCCGGGCCTCCAGAAACCTTCCAAAATCCATCCGCACGCCTCCGCCGCGATCTTGTCGCAGGATGCGACGCAGGCGATGGTCGCTGACCGCGTTGAGTCACGACATGGAAGCGTAGATGCCGTCCTGGATAAGCACCCCGCCCGAGGATTACGCAGCCTACCAGAACGGCGACTCCTTCTGCTATGTGCATGAAACAGCGAAGATATCGGCCCCCGTCACGATCGGTCGGTTCAGCTACATCAGCAGCTACTCGCTGATCGGCGGGGTGTACCCGGTCCGGATCGGAAACTTCTGCTCGATCGCTCCGGAGTTTTATTGCTGGACCCGCGAGACCCACGAAACCGCCTATGCCACCACCTCGCCGCTGACGAGCCTTCTGGGGATGGAGCTCGGCTATTCGGAGATCGTCGAGAAGCCGGAGGGCATCACCATCGGCAACGATGTGTGGTTCGGCAACCAGGTCAGGCTGACGCCCGGCATAACGGTCGGCAATGGGGTCGTGGTCGGGGCCAGGGCGGTCGTCACCAAGGACCTGGAGCCCTATGGCATCTACGCCGGTGTTCCCGCCCGGCTAATCAAGATGCGGTTTTCCGATCCAGTGATCGCGGCGCTACAGGACATCCAATGGTGGGACTGGCCCACCGAGAAGATCCTGCGTAACACGGCCTTCTTCAGCCTGAAGCTGACGGAAATCGAGGACACTGCGGAGATCTACCGCGCCATCGTTGATTGATCGGCCTAGCTATTTGCCGCGGTTCATCCAGGTGATCAGCGGGATGATCGGCAGGCCCCAGGCGGTTCCGGCCACGAGGTAGAATAGCAGCTGGCACCACCAGGCCTTGGGCACATGGTCGCCCAGCCTCGCCATCGCGCCCATGTAGAAGAGCAGGAAGGCGAGGATCGCCACGCTGCCGATGGCCTTGCGCACGCGGGCGGTCATGAGTGGTGATCTGGCATCCGGTGGCCATAAGGCAGGGTGGACGCGGCGCCAAGCGGAGGCTAGGGCTGCGCCTCGTCCCATCAGCAAAATCAGCGCCCGCGCATGTCGTCGTTTCTGGACATCGAGCCCCTGGACATCGAACTGCCGCTCCCTGTGGTCGCAAGATCAAGGCCGGTGGCGGTCTGGCTGTTCGCCGTGGCGGCGATGGTGTTCGGCATGGTCATCCTGGGCGGGTCCACGCGCCTGACCAACTCGGGCCTGTCGATCACCGAATGGAAGCCGATCTCCGGCGTGCTGCCGCCGCTGTCGCCGGCGGCGTGGCTGATGGAGTTCCACGGCTACCAGCAGATTCCGCAGTTCAAGCTGCAGAACCCCGACATGACCCTGGCGGGCTTCAGGGCCATCTATTGGTGGGAGTGGAGCCACCGGCTGCTGGGGCGGATCATCGGCCTGGCCTTCGCCGCGCCCTTTGCCGTCTTCCTGTTTTTCACCAAGAGCATTCCGCCGCGGCTGATCTGGCGCTGCTGGGTGCTGTTCTTTCTGGGCGGCCTGCAGGGCGTGGTCGGCTGGTGGATGGTGTTCAGCGGGCTTTCGGTGCGCACAGAGGTCGCTCCCGAACGGCTGACCGTGCATCTGGGGTTGGCGCTGTTGGTGTTCTGCGGGCTGGTCTGGACAGGACTGGAGGCTTGGGCGGAGCCGCCGGCGCCGGAAGAGCCGCAAGAGCCCCAACCGCCGTTCAGCCGTCCGCGCTGGCCGCTGGCGGCGGCGGGGCTGGCGGCGTTGGTGTTCGTGCAGATCCTGCTGGGCGGGCTGGTGGCCGGCAACCGGGCGGGATTGATCTACAACGACTGGCCCTTCTACGGCGGGGCGCTGTGGCCGTCGGACTACCGCGACGGCGACGCGTGGCACACGGCGCTGCACAGTCTGGCGGCGGTGCAGGCGCATCACCGGATGACGGCTTATCTGCTGTTCCTGCTGGCGTGGCTCGCGGCGGGGGCGGCGCTCCTGTCCAAGACGCTGCCGAGACCCATCGCGCTGTTGGTGTTGGGGCTGGCGGGACTTGTGACCTTGCAGGCCGTGCTGGGGATCGGGACGCTGATGATGCAGGTTCCGTTCGGCATGGCGGTGGCGCATCAGGCGACGGCGGCATTGGTCCTGGCGGCGGCGATCGGGCTGGCGTGGCGGGTTCGTAGGCGATGACGCGGTATTATATTACCGTATCGTACAAGTCATTGTAATTGCTGTATTTTGAAAGAATGTCCGCACATATGCGTTGACAGTTGAACGGAGCGTCTGTAGCACCCGCCGCTCACGTCGAAGCTGCGGGACCGTCTCGCGCTCGGACTAGTTACGGACCCTTTCAATGCAGACGAAGATCACGGCTTCCCTGAAGCCGGCCGACGTCACGAAGAAGTGGATCGTTGTCGATGCCCAGGACGCCGTTGTCGGCCGTCTGGCGTCGTTCATCGCCATGCGTCTTCGCGGCAAGCACCTGGCCACCTACACCCCGCACGTGGATTGCGGCGACATGGTCGTCGTCATCAACGCCGACAAGGTGAAGTTCACCGGCCGCAAACTCGAGCAGAAGACCTACTACTGGCACACCGGCTATCCCGGCGGCATCAAGGAACGTAAGGCGGGCGCCATTCTTAACGGCCGCTTCCCCGAGCGGATCCTGGAAAAGGCCGTTGAGCGCATGCTGCCCAAGGAAAGCCCGCTGGCGCGCGCCCAGATGACCCACCTGCGCATCTACAACAGCGCTGAACACCCCCATGAAGCCCAGGCGCCGGAAGTCATCGACTTCAAGGGCCTGAACGCCAAGAACGTCCGGAGCGCCTGAGCATGCCCACCGATACTCACGGCCTGGAAGCGCTGCAAAGCCTGTCCTCCAATCCCGCCCCGCCGACCCGCGAACGCATTGTCGACGCCCAGGGCCGCGCCTATGCCACCGGCAAGCGCAAGAATGCCATCGCCCGCGTGTGGATCAAGCCCGGCAAGGGCGTGATCACCATCAATGGCCGCGATCAGGAAATCTACTTCGCCCGTCCGGTGCTGCGCATGATGATCGCCCAGCCGATGACCGTTTCGGACCGTGTCGGCCAGTTCGACATCGTCGCCACGGTCGAGGGTTCGGGTCTGTCTGGCCAGGCCGGCGCCATGCGCCACGCCATCTCCAAGGCCCTGACCTATTACGAGCCCGGCCTGCGCGCTGTCCTGAAGCCGCACGGCTTCCTGACCCGCGACAGCCGCGTGGTCGAGCGCAAGAAGTACGGCCGCGCCAAGGCTCGCCGCTCCTTCCAGTTCTCCAAGCGCTAAATCGAAACGTCGGTTTTCTCGAACAAAATCAAGGGGTCAGCTTTTCGCTGGCCCCTTTTTTGTGCGTAGCAGAATCGTAGCAGATCGCTGATCTCATTGACGATCTGGCTTCTCGGAAATAGCAGAATCTCAGCAGCTCGGGCGTCTTCAGGCGCTGTGCAAGGGATTGAGCAAGCTGGGACACGACGACAGCGTCCTGTTGGGGAGTAAGTCGGCAAAAGCCGCGCTCTCCTTCGCTGGGGCATTCCCCGCAATACTTTCCACCGCCAATCGCACGCTTCACTCGCTTTCTTTGAGTAAGAATGGCGCGCCGTCTTTCCATGCATCGATTACCAATCGCAATACGAAGACAATGTATCAATACAGGCGCATACTATTGCCTTTTACTACAGTATATGTCATAATATACAGATGTTTTCACTTCGGAGAAGCATAGATGACATTATCATAAGGAGAAATTGCATTGTCATATTACAACAGTACGAAAACTCACTTCGAGGGTCGGTTGATTTTATATCAGCGCGACCTCACCACAGCCGCTCCCAACAGCAAGAGGCACCGTCCGCCAAATTGGTACATGAAGGTGAAGCTCGCCAACGGCAAAACCCTCGATCGGAGCACGAAGCGGACCGTCTATGAGGACGCTTACCAGTTCGCTCAGGCGGAATATTTTAGGCTGCAGAATGCCGTTCAGCAGGGCCTCCCACTCGACGAGATGACCTTCGAGCAGCACTGGGACGATTGGCACAAGCGTCATGTGGGCAATCGGACCTGGAAGGATGCTCGGGAGCGTTGGCATCGGAATTACGCGAACCGCTACTTCAAACCGTATTTCCGACATGCCGACGGTCGTTCCATGCTGCTGAGCGATATCAACACAGGGGTGGCGAGCGGCTATTGGAACTGGCGAAACACATATTGGTCGACGGGGCCTGGCCAAAAACTCCAGGCCTACAATCCGAAGCGCCGTGGAGCGAAAACGACATCGACGCGAAACGCGAAATCCGCTCCATCGCCGAAGACGCTGCGGATGGAGCAGAGCGCGCTAAATCAAATCCTTTGGGATGCGCGTGAACTTGGGCGCTTGACGCATGTGTTCAAGCTCAAGGCCCCGAAAAGCCATGAACCGCGAAATCGCAGGCCTCACTTTGACGGCAGCGAGTATCAAATCCTGACACGCAACCTGCGCAGCTATCGGGATGCAGTAGGCCCCTTCAAAGGTACCAAGCTGAATAGCTGGCACAAATTGAAGCGCTTGCAGTTTTATCACTTCGTTCTCTTCCTCGCGAATAGCGGGCTTCGTGTTGGCGAGGCGCGCGAGATGCGATGGCGAGATGTGAAATTCGATCAGCCTGACGCCGATTCCAACGCGATGATCGCCGTGGTCGAAGTTCGGAAAAATACCAAGACCCAAGAAAATAGAACGGTGCAGACGCAGCCTACGGGCAACGAGACCCTGAAAGAGTGGCGGAAAAAGTCGCCTTTCACTGGGCTCAACGATTACGTTTGGTTCGGACAGGCTCCTGTGGGCAGAGCGCAGACGCCCATCAGTGATCTCAACAAGTCATTTCAAAACTTCCTGAAGCGCGTGCCTATCGGCGGTGCGCAGGATGGCCTTCTGTACTGTAAGGAAGGTGAACGTCGGTCGCTCTACTCGCTGCGGCACACATACGCGACCCTCCGCAGGGAGGCCGACGTGACCATGGACGATCTTGCACTGAATATGGGCTGCAATCGCGATCAGCTCGAAAAGCATTACTCCCACGCAGATTCGAACTCTCGACGTGGTGCCATCGTAAAACCGAAGCCTAGCAAGCCTCAGGCTATGCCCGCTAATGACGCTAAAGCCGATGAAACCCTAGATCCGATCATTGTCGAAGCGATCAAACAGCTAGGGGCAGGGACGCTTAATTCGGATGGATTTCTCGCTATCGTGAGTGCCATGCTGTCCGCCGTCAGCACCAATGAGACAGATTGAGGGTTCCCGCTAACGGAGGGTTTTGGTCTCATCGCAGTGACGTAGGAAC
>CAIYVC010000123.1 GCA_903929535.1 uncultured Caulobacteraceae bacterium
AACCATAGACCTGGCTAAGGCCCAGCCCCGTGCCCTTGCCCACCGGCTTGGTGGTGAAGAAGGGCTCCACGGCCTTGTCGGCCATCTCCTGGCTCATGCCCGTGCCGGTGTCGGTGACCGCCAGCATGACATACTGGCCCGGCGCGACTCCTGCCTCGCGGGCATAGTCACTGTCCAAAGCGGTGTTGGCAGTCTCGATGGTCAGCTTGCCGCCATCAGGCATGGCGTCGCGGGCGTTGACCGCCAGATTGACCAGAGCGCTCTCCAGTTGAGCGGCGTCCGACTGGGTGCGCCAGAGACCTGCCCCCAGCACCGTTTCCACAAGCACCGTCTCGCCGAGGGTCCGGGCCAGCAGGTCCGACATGCCCGTCACCAGACGATTGGGCTCGACCGGCTCGGGCGCCAGGGGCTGCTGACGGGAAAAGGCCAGCAGGCGGCCGGTCAGGGTAGCGGCGCGGTTGGCGCCTTCCATGGCCGAGTCCACGAAGCCCCCGACGTCGGTCTGGCCCTTGGCCATGCGCCGCTGGATCATGTTCAGATTGCCGATGACCACGGCCAGCATGTTGTTGAAGTCGTGAGCGATGCCGCCGGTCAGCTGGCCCACCGCCTCCATCTTCTGCATCTGGCGTACCTGGCTCTCAGCGGCGGCGCGGCTGGCCATTTCGGAGACCAGTTCGGTGTTGGTTTCCGACAGGGCGTCGTAGGCGCTCTCCAGGGCGCGGCCGGTCTTCCGCTCCTGTCCCACCCACAGGTAGGAGAACACCATCACCAGCAGCCCGGTGGCCCCAACGGCGGCCAGCAGGGCGATGTTGATCAGCTCCGCTTCCTGGCTGCGCTGGGCCAGAAGCTTCTCCTCGGCCTGACGCATGTCAGCGATGACGGAGGTGACCTTGAAGGTCAGGGCGGATCCCTCACGGATCGCGGCGGCGGCGGCGGCGGCGGCGGCGGTCTGGCCGCTGCGGCGCAAAGCGATGGAGGATTCCATCTCGGCGTATTTGCGCTGGACGGCGAGCTTCAGATTCTTGGCCGCCAGGGTCTCGCCGGGGTTGTCGGCCACCAGTTTCTGCAGGTCATTGAGGCGGTCGTTCAGCCGCTTGCGGCCTCGTTCATAGGCGGCCGCGAAGGTTTCCTGGCCGCTGAGGATGTAGCCGCGCTGCACGGCCTCGGCCTGGAACACGGCGCTGCTGACGTCGCTGAGCGAGGTCTCCACCTCAAGGGTGTGGCGAATCCAGACGATCCGGTCGTTGTGCAGCTGCGCCAACCACACCACCGCGATGGCGATCACCACCACCAGGGCGCCGAACACGACAGGAAGACGCGCTCGACCGTTCACAGCACCCTCGGAAATGACGCGATACACATGAGAGTCCGGGAATTGGCCGCGTTGTCTAGGGCGTTTTCGCCACAGACTACTCCTATCGCCCGCCTAGACGGCTATTGCACGCCTGTCTTGGACGCAGAGGTCAGTTCCACGGGCGGCGCCAGGACGGAGGCGGCGGCGAAAACCAGGGCGGCGGTGGCGAACAGGGCGGCGGCCACGACGGCGGGCCAGGCCCGGTCTTGCTGCGCGGGCGGCTGCAATCTGAGACGGGCCTGATCCATCGCCTCGGTGAATGCCGTTTCGGAAGGAGGGTCCGACTCGTGCAGCATGGCCTGAGGCTAGCGCGATGCGGCGCGGCGGCCTAGAAGCTTGGGCGCGAAAGGCATGCGACCGATGATCCTGGTGATCGATAACTACGACAGCTTCACCTACAACCTCGTCCACTATCTGAACGAGTTGGGGGCGCAGACCCGCGTCTATCGCAACGACGCCCTCTCCGCCGAAGAGGCGCTGGGCCTGAAGCCGCAGGCCATCCTGCTGTCACCGGGGCCCTGCACGCCGGATGAAGCGGGCATCTGCCTGGATATCCTGGCCAAGGCGCCCGCCAACCTGCCGATCCTGGGTGTGTGCCTCGGGCACCAGGCTATGGGCCAGGCCGCCGGCGGCAAGGTGATCCGCGCCCAGGCCTTGATGCACGGCAAGACCGACGCCATCGCCCACAACGGCCAGGGCATCTTCAAGGACATCCCCTCGCCCTTTACCGCGACCCGCTACCACAGCCTGGCGATCGAACGGTCCAGCATGCCCAGCAGCCTGGAAGTGACCGCCTGGACCGCGGACGGCGAGATCATGGGCGTGCAGCACCGCGAACGGCCCCTCTACGGCGTCCAGTTTCACCCCGAATCCATCGCCACCCAGTACGGCCACGAAATGCTGGCCAACTTCCTGGACCTGGCGGGCGTGCAGCGCCTGGCTCCGGCCAACTGAACCATGTCTGACGCCTTCAAGCCCCTGTTGGCCAAGCTGGCCGACGGCGCCACCCTGACCGAGGAAGACGCCAACGCCTTCTTCGCCGCCTGCCTGCGCGGCGAGCCCAGCCCGGCCCAGATCGCCGCGGCGGTCACCGCCATGCGCCTGCGCGGCGAGACCGTGGGTGAGCTCACCGCTTCGGCTCGGGCCATGCGGGCTGCGGCCACAACGCTGGATCATCCCTATGAGGTGATCGACACCTGCGGCACCGGCGGCGACGGCCTGCATACGCTGAACATCTCCACAGCCGCCGCCCTGGTCGCGGCGGGCGCTGGAGTGAAGGTCGCCAAGCACGGCAACCGCGCCATGTCCTCGCGTTCGGGCTCATCGGACGTTCTGGCGGCGCTCGGGGTCAATGTGGCCGCCAGCCTGGAACAGTCACGCCGGGCGCTGGACGAAGCCGGCATCTGCTTCCTGTTCGCCCCTGCCCATCACGGCGCCATGAAGCATGTGCTTCCGGTGCGACAAGAATTGGGTTTTCGTACGATTTTCAATCTTCTAGGGCCATTGTCTAACCCCGCCGGCGCGCAACGTCAGGTGCTGGGAGTCTACGATAGCCGCTGGGTCGAACCCCTGGCGCGAGTGCTTGGGGCGCTGGGGTCCACGCGGGCCTGGGTCGTGCATGGCCAGGGCCTGGACGAGCTGACCACCACCGGCGCCAGCCAGATCGCCGAATGGCGCGAAGGCGGCGTGCGCCTGTTCAACATCACGCCCGAGGCCGTGGGCCTGCCGTCCGCGACCTTGGCCGATCTCCTCGGCGGCGATCCGGAGGTCAATGCCCAGGCGATCCGCGACCTGCTGGCCGGCCGCAAGGGCGCCTATCGGGACATCGTCCTGCTCAACACCGCCGCCGCCCTATTGGTATCCGACAAGGTGGAGACCCTGCGCGAAGGCGTGGAGATGGCGGCCGCCGTGATCGACGACGGTCGGGCTCTGACTGCGCTGGAACGCTTGGCCCAGGCCACCAACGCATGAGCGACATTCTCGACAAGATCGCCGCCTACAAGCGGATCGAGGTGGCGGAACGCAAGGCCGCCACGACCCTGCGCGATTTGGAAACCGCCGCCGCGGTCGCCTCTCCCCCGCGCGGGTTCCGCAAGGCGCTCAAACAGGCCCACGCGCCGGGCCGCTTGGCTTTGATCGCGGAAATCAAGAAGGCCAGCCCGTCCAAGGGGCTTATTCGCGCCGATTTCGACCCTCCCGCTCTGGCCCGCGCCTACGAAGCCGGCGGTGCGGCCTGCCTGTCGGTGCTGACCGACGCGCCCAGTTTTCAGGGGGCGGACGCCTATCTGACTACAGCGCGCAAGGCCGTGGCCCTGCCCTGCCTGCGTAAGGAGTTCCTCGTGGACCCCTGGCAGGTGGCCGAATCGCGGGCCCTGGGCGCCGACTGCATCCTGGTGATTCTGGCTATGGTCGGCGATCTGCTGGCTCGCGACCTGATGGCCGAGGCGCGCCGATTCGGCATGGACGTGCTGGTGGAGACCCACGACGAGGCGGAAATGGAGCGGGCCGCCCGGCTCGGCGCCGATCTCATCGGGGTCAATAACCGGTCCCTGCGCACCTTCATGGTCGACTTGGCCAACACAGAGAAGCTGGCCGCGGCGGCCCCGAAAACCGCGCTTCTGGTCACCGAAAGCGGCATCTTCTCGCCTGCGGACGCCGCGCGGCTGGAGCGCTCAGGCGCGCAGGCCATGCTGGTGGGCGAAAGCCTGATGCGGCAGGCGGATGTCGAAGCGGCGACGCGCGCCCTGCTGGGCTAAACGCCTGTAACTTGACATGGCAATTATGCCGTTGACGTACCATGTCGAGAAGGATATCCAGGCCATGCGTGACAGGCCGGCAACGTCAGAGGCGCGCAAAGCGCTTTTGAAGACCATCGCACATGCGGCATGGGAGTTTGATTACAGCGAGAATGAGGACTGCGAGGAATTTGCCGCGCGGCTCCTTCCCCTCGTCCTCGATCACTTGCGCCGCGAGCGAATCAGCAAACGCAAGGAAGTCGCTAGAAAGCGACGTAACCGCATTGCACGCCGCAATCACGTCGGCCCACGGAATAGATTTATGGCCGTATTTGAAGCGGTGCGTCTTTCCATCAAGTTCCCGCGTGTTCAGCGCTAGAAACGCATCGGTCAATATTGGCGGCGAGGATCGGGCCAATCGTCTTGAGGCTCAGGTCATTGACGACGATAGAGCGCGCACGGCCCGTATTACGCTCAACGAGGGAAACAACCTTCATCTTGTGGCCTGCGCCGCCCTTGGCCTTGGGTCGGTCCCGCAGGTTGCCAATGAAGGTTTCATCCACTTCCACGGCCCCGCCATCGTCACCCATCGGGGGCGAGGCGTCCCCGGGGTTCATGGCCAGACGGATGCGGTGCGCCATGAACCAGGCCGTCTTGTAAGAGCCAAAACCCAGCATGCGATAGAGTTGGTGGGCGCTCATACCCTTCTTGCTGGCCGATAGAAGGTGCGTGGCCAGCACCCACTTGTGCAGCGGAATGTGCGAGCGCTCAAACACGGTTCCGACCGTCACGGAAAAGGGCTTGCGGCATTCCTTCTCCTTGCACTTGTAGACGCCGGGGCGCGTGGACTTGCCAGCCAGGAGGGTCGAGTTACCGACGACGCCACAGTGAGGGCAAACGCGGCCATCGGCCCAAAGCACTGATTCGAGGTGAGCCCTGGCGGCGGCTTCGTCGTTGTAAATCTTGGCGGTCAGGTCGAGCATGGTCAGCCCCTTTTCGGTAAGGCTGATAATGGCTTAGATGGCGTGGTACGTCAACGGCATAATTGCCACTTGACATTAACAAAGAACACCTAGAGAACATCCTCATATGTTGATGGTTTGTTCCTCAGGGATTCACGTCCATGCTCACTCGCAAACAGCACGAATTGCTGATGTTCATTCACGAGCGGATTCGCGAGACCGGCGTCTCGCCTTCGTTCGATGAAATGAAGGACGCCTTGGACTTGGCGTCCAAGTCCGGCATCCACCGGCTGATCACGGCCCTGGAGGAACGTGGGTTCTTGCGCCGGCTGGCGCACCGGGCCCGGGCGCTTGAGGTGGTCAAGATGCCCCAGCAGGCCACCGCCGCCTCCCCGCCCAAGGGCCGCGCCCCGTTCAAGCCGCAGGTCGTCGAGGGCGTTCGCATTCCCGACCAGCCGCAGATGGCGAGCGACGTGCGTGAGCTGCCGATCCTGGGCAAGATCGCCGCCGGCACGCCGATCGAGGCCATCCAGCACGAACGCGACCGCCTGCCCGTGCCGGAAGCCATGCTGGGCGCCGGCGAGCACTTCATCCTGGAGGTCCAGGGCGACTCCATGCGCGACGCGGGCATCCTGGACGGCGATCAGGTGGTCATCAAACGCGGCGACACCGCCCACTCCGGCGAGATCGTGGTGGCTCTGGTGATGGGCGAGGAAGCCACGCTGAAGCGCCTGCGTAAGAAGGGCGCCTCCATCGCCCTGGAAGCCGCCAATCCCGCCTACGAAACCCGTATCTTCGGGCCGGATCAGGTTCAGGTGCAGGGCAAGCTCGTCGGGCTGCTGCGGCGCTATCACTGACCGGAAAAAGGCTTAGGGTGGCCGTCAGGCTTCTCTAGGGGACTACATGTTCGCCGCGTTGTTGGCTTTTTCCCTCTCTCTCGGCGCTCACAAATCGCCGCGGACCTGCGGCCCCGCGCCCTTCGCCGAATGCGAGACGTCTCGCGAACTGGTCATCAGCAAGGAGTTCCCGCCGGCGCTGAAACGCCTGGTCGGGGGCGCCGAGGCGGCTTTCAGCCAGCGCAAACGGCCCATCTACAAAGAAGTGATCGAACGCCTGAAGGTCTCCGGCGGACCAGCCCAGGACATCGGCCATGGCGCCCGTCTGTTCGGCGGCTGCCGTCAGAACGCCTGTCCGGAAAAGGCGGCGGTGATCGTCGATAGGACCGGCGTCGTCGCCATCGGGGTCGTGGACTACCGATCCGACTTCAATCCCAACCTCGAAGTGATGGTCGCGCGCGCCGGCCCCCTGGCCAACGATCAGGCGGCGGCCCTCAAGGTCTGGGCCGACAAGGAGGTCGCGAGCGACGCCGAGGTGCTGCACGCGCCCATCGCTCTGCAGGGCGTCCATGTCCGATCGCTGCGCGACGAGCCCTTCGTCGCCGAGGAGAAGCCCTGCTCACGCCTGGCGGCGCTCATCCATCGCTGTCCCCAAGGCTAGGACCGGCGGTCCAGGGGCGGCGGCCGCGTTCGTCGTTGGCCCAGCGATAGCGCCAGCCCTGCCCCGCGCGCCACATCTCCACCGATCCGCCATGGGCGAAGTCCTCAGCCGTCAGCACCCGTGCGGAGGGGCATGACTGGCCCTCGCCCAGGGGCGAACGCAGCACCAGCACCTCGGCGGACCCGCACAGGGCCTGGAACGCCTCGGTCTTGGGCGGCTTGGTCCCCGCCCACAGCGCCAGCCTGACCTGGGCGTCCGCGCTCGGCGTGCAGCTTCGCCGGTCGCAGGCGAACATACGGTCATGGCTGGGATCGGCGTCCATCGGCAGTTCATACCCGTAGCGGCGCATCCAAAGCTGGGCGGCGAACAGGCCCGTGGCAGGACGCAGCAGCACCGGATGGGCGTCGGCGAACACCGCGGCGTTGGCGCCGTTGGACGCGATCCAGATGGCGGGCGTCGGCAGGCGCGGCCAGAGATTGACCGCCAGAGCCAGCGGCAGCCCTAGCCAACGCAACGGTCCGCGCCAGAGGCAGAGCCACAATATGCCGATGAAGGCGATCGGCAGGGCGATGGTCGGGGCCGAAGAGATGGTGCGGATCGCACCCGGGGCGTCCGCCGCCATATGGGCCAGACTCAGCATCTGGTGGATGCCCCAGCCGGCCATGGCCAGCAGCGGCCCGCCCGCCCCAAACAGCTGCAAAACGGCGCCCAGGGCCAAGGCGGGCATGATGACGAAGGACGACAGGGGCTCCAGCAGCAGGTTCGCGCCCAGACCGTAGACCGAGACCCGGTTGAAATGCTGGATGGCGAAAGGCGCCGTCGCCGCGCCGGCGACGATGCCGACGGCGATGCCCGCGATCAGCCAGTCCTTGGCTTTTTGCAGCAGGCGCAGGACTAGGGGCGTATTGATCGGCCTGCGCGGATGCGGCCAAATCTCGGCCAGGGCCACCAGGGCCGCCGTGGCGGCATAGGACATCTGGAATCCGGGCTCGACCACGGCCTCGGGCTGAAGCAGCAGGACAATCAGGGCCGAAAGCCCCAGTCCCCTGAGGCTGATGGCCCGGCGATCCAGCAGAATCGCGCCGAACGCCACCGAAGCCGTGACCGCCGAGCGCTGGGCCGGCGGGGGCCAGCCGGACACCACCAGATAGATCAGAATGGCGGCAAGGCCCGCGACGGCCGCCCACTTCTTGCCGTTGACCCGCACCGCCAGCCACGGCCATGCCGCGATCAGCAGGCGCGCGGCAAAGAAGATGAAGCCGCCGACGATGGCCATGTGCACGCCCGAGATGGACAAGATGTGGGAGATGCCGGCGTTGCGCATCTCGTTGGTGTCGGACTGGGCGATGGAATAGTCGTGGCCGGTGATCATGGCCGCCGCGATGCCGCCCGCCGGCTGGCCCATGGCCTGGATGATCCTCTGGGTCAGGCCCCAGCGCATCCGATTGATCTCAAGCTGGACTTGGAGACGCCAGGGCGGCGGCGGTAGGTCGATCACCACCGGCGGCTTGAGCGCCAGACCCACCCCGCCGACCCCGGTGAAATAGGCGCTGCGGGCGAAATCGAAGGCGCCAGGACTGGCCGGCGCCGGCGGCGGGTTCAAAAGGGCGATGAAGCGGATCGGCGTGCCTGGCCCGATCACCCCGTCCTCCTTGACCGTGACCCTCACCCGCTTGGGCGTGCGCCAGGACGGCAGCCCACGGATGTAGACCGGCGCCACCAGAAGGCGCGGCCCGGTGGCGCCCCGGCTGGCGACATCCACGACCCAGCCTTCCACCGTCACCCCTGCCAGGGCCGGAGCGACCGGTCCGGCCATGTCGATGGTCTGGATCTTGCCCGCCAGCGTCCCGGCGGCGCCGAAGGCGCACAGCAGGACCACGCCCGCGGCGACCGGCGCCCTGCCCCATCTGCGCAGTAGAAGGGCGCCGAAGATCAGGGCGGCGGCGATCCCGGCGAGAAGCGCCAGCGTCGGCTCGCGCATCAAACCGAAGTAGAGACCGCAGCCGCTGCCGAAGGCCACCGGGGTCCAAAGCGACCAGCGATCGGCCTGGGCCTGGACCTGTTCGAGCATCCACGCGCGGGAAAACCATGCCTTCGCCGCACGAGCCCTAGGAGGGCCCAAGCCGCGCGTGGTATGAGGCGCCGCCTCTTCCCACAGGATATCGATGTCCGACCGCCCCTCCGTCGTCACCCGCTTCGCCCCTTCCCCTACGGGATATCTCCACATTGGAGGCGCCCGCACGGCTTTGTTCAACTGGCTTTATGCTCGTCACACCGGCGGCAAGTTCCTGATCCGGGTGGAGGACACCGACCGCGAGCGCTCCACACCCGCCGCCGTCGACGCCATCTTCGAGGGCCTGGATTGGCTGGGGCTGAAATCCGACGCCGAACCACTGTTCCAGTTTCAGCAGGCCGACCGCCACCGCGCCGCCGTGCAGCAGCTGCTGGACAAGGGCCGCGCGTACCGCTGCTGGATGAGCGTCGAGGAGCTCGACATCGAGCGGACCAAGGCCCGCGCCGAAGGCCGCGCGATCCGCTCGGTCTGGCGCGACAAGGATGCCCCCGCCAACGACAAGCCGTTCGTGGTCCGCTTCAAGGGCCCGCTGGAAGGCGAAACCGTGGTCGAGGACCTGGTGAAGGGGCCCGTGCGGTTCCAGAACAAGGAACTGGACGACCTCGTTTTGCTGCGTTCGGATGGCGCGCCGACCTATAATCTGGCCGTGGTGGTGGACGACCACGACATGGGCGTCACCCATGTGATCCGCGGCGATGACCATCTGAACAACGCCGCGCGCCAGACCCTGATCTATCAGGCGCTGGATTTCGCCGTCCCCGCCTTCGCCCACATCCCCCTGATCCACGGACCGGACGGCGCCAAGCTCTCCAAGCGCCACGGCGCGCAAGCGGTCGGCGAGTTCGCGGACATGGGCTACCTGCCCGAGGCCATGCGCAACTACCTGGCGCGGCTAGGCTGGGGGCATGGGGACGACGAGATCTTCTCCGACGCCCAGGCGATCTCCTGGTTCGACGTAGCCGATGTCGGCAGCGCCCCTGCGCGGCTGGACTGGGCCAAGCTCAATCACATCAACAGCCACTACATCCGGCTGGCCGACGACCATCGCCTGGCTCTGCTGACCTCGGAAGCGCACGAGCGTCTGGGGACCGCCCTGCCGGCAGATGGCCTGGCGCGGCTGGAAGCCGCCATTCCGCTGGTCAAAGAAGGCGCGGCGACCATTCCGGAACTGGCCAACCTGACCCTGTTCGCCCTGAAGGCCCGCCCGCTCGCGCCGGACGAGAAAACCCAAGGCCTTCTGACCGACGAGACGCGCGAACGGATGCAGCGGCTGACTGAAAATCTGGCTGAGGCTGGATCGTGGGCGCCGGCCGATCTGGAAGCGAGATTGAAGGATTTCGCCGCTCAGGAAGGCGTCGGCCTGGGCAAATTCGGCCCGGCTTTGCGCGGAATCCTCAGCGGCGGAAGCACCGCGCCGGATTTGGCCTCCACCCTGGCCGCCGTTGGCCGCGACGAAGCCCTCGGACGGTTGCAAGACGCGCTTTTCAAGGCGACAAAGACGTTATAACGCATTGCAGCATTAGAATGGGCCTGAAGGCCTGCACCACGGGTCTCTCACTGGGCTAAGGACAGGGAATGGACAAGATGACCGACACGGGCAACGCCACCTTACAGTATGGCGACAAGACCCTTACGCTCCCCGTCCTCAAGGGCACCGTGGGCCCCGACGTCATCGATGTCCGCAAGCTCTACGCAGAATCCGACGCCTTCACCTTCGACCCCGGATTCACCTCCACCGCCAGCTGTCAGAGCGCCCTGACCTATATCGACGGCGACGCCGGCATCTTGCTGCATCGCGGTTATCCGATCGACGAACTGGCCGACAACTCCAGCTTTCTGGAAGTCTGCTACCTGCTGCTGAACGGCGAACTGCCCAACGCGGCGTCGTTCTCCGAGTTCGAAGGCAACATCACCAACCACACGATGTTGCACGATCAGTTCGATCGCTTCTTCCAGGGCTTCCGCCGCGACGCCCACCCGATGGCCATCATGCTGGGCGCCGTGGGCGCCCTCTCGGCCTTCTACCACGACAGCTTGGACACCTCCGACGAGCACCAGCGCATGGTCTCGGCGCACCGGCTGATCGCCAAGATCCCGACCATCGCCGCGCGCGCCTACAAATATTCGGTGGGCCAGCCGTTCGTCAGCCCGCGCAACGACCTCGGCTACGCCGAAAACTTCCTGCGCATGTGCTTCGCCGTGCCGGCCGAGGACTACAAGCCCAACCCCATCCTGTCCAAGGCGATGGACAAGATCTTCATCCTGCACGCCGACCACGAGCAGAACGCCTCCACCTCCACGGTGCGCATGGCCGGCTCGACCGGGGTCAACCCGTTCGCCTGTATCGCTGCGGGCATCGCGGCCCTGTGGGGCCCGGCGCACGGCGGGGCCAACGAAGAAGCGCTGAACATGCTGCGCGAGATCGGTACGGTCGACAAGATTCCTGAATTTATCCAGGGCGTTAAGGACCGTAAGTACAAGCTGATGGGCTTCGGCCACCGCGTGTACAAGAACTACGATCCGCGCGCCAAGGTGATGCAGGAAACCTGCCACGAGGTGCTGGACGCCGTGGGCGACTCCAACGACCCGCTGCTGCAGGTGGCCATCGAACTGGAGCGGATCGCGCTCAGCGACGACTATTTCGTCAGCCGCAAACTGTACCCCAACATCGACTTCTATTCGGGCATCACCCTCAACGCGATGGGCTTCCCCAGCGAGATGTTCACCGTGCTGTTCGCCCTGGCGCGCACCGTGGGCTGGGTCTCGCAGTGGAAGGAAATGATCGAAGACCCGCAGCAGAAGATCAACCGGCCCCGCCAGCTCTACACGGGCCCGGCCAAGCGGCCTTACGTTCCGCTCGACAAGCGCGGCTAGCAAGACTTCCAGGGGCGGGCCGAAAGGTCCGCCCTTTTCGCATCAGGGTTTTCGGCCTTCCAGGATGGCGATCACCGCGTCCGCCGCCTTCTCAGACGGATCGGGCCCTCCACGCGGCCCCAGCCTGTCCAGCGCCGCGTCCTGCTCGGCGACCTGACGCAGGCGCAGGGCTTCATTGTCCAGCCGCGCGGCCAGGGCGGCGGCCAACAGGGGGCCGGTGCACTTCTCCTGCAGCAGTTCCGGCGCGATCTCACGCCCGGCGGCGATATTGACCAGACAGACGTAGGGCGTGGTGACCACCCGCTTGATCAGCGGCCAGCTGACCGGACTCATCCGGTAGGCCACCACCATGGCGCAGCCCGCCAAAGCCACCTCGGTTGTCACAGTGCCGCTGCATGCCAGGGCCACCGTCGAGCCGCGCATGGCGTCGAAGCGGCTGGCCTCGCCCTCGATCATGAAGGGCTGCACGCTCCAGCTCCGCGCCGCCTCCCGGGCCTGGACGGCGATGGAGTCCGCCAAAGCCAGAGCGACCTGTAATCGCGGATGGGTGGCCTTCAGCCGGGCCACCGCGTCGCCGAACGGCCCCATCAAGCGGGTAATCTCCGATTTGCGGCTGCCGGGAAGGACCAGCAGGATCGGATCGTCCGGCGCCGCGCCCATCGCCTCGCGCAGCCAGTGCGGATCGGCTCCGGAGAAGTCCTTGGCCAGGGTCGGGTTGCCGACCGGCGTCACCGGCAGGCCCGCCTTCTCGAACCAGGGCGCGTCGAAAGCCAGGATCGACAGCAAATGATCGACAGTGGCGGCCAGGGTCTTGGCCCGGCCGGGACGCGAGGCCCACACCTGCGGTCCCACGTATTTGATGAGCTTCAGACCGGGGTCCTGGCGGCGCAGCCGCTGGGCGACGCGCAGGGTAAAGCCCCAGGAGTCGATCAGGACGGCGGCGTCCGGCTTTTCGCGGGCGGCCAGGGCGGCCGTCTCGTCGGCGCGCGCCACCACCTTGCGATAGGCGCGCAGACCTTCGAACCAGCCCAGGATAGACAGTTCACCGATATCGAACGGGCTGTTCAGTCCCGCAGCCGTCATCTGCGCCCCGCCCACGCCGACAAAGCGGACATCCTCGCCCAGCCTGCGGCGCAGCGCCCGCATCAGACCCGCGCCGAGGGCGTCGCCGGAGGGTTCGGCGGCGACCAGCATGACGCAGGCGGCCTTTCGGCTCATCAGATGTTGCCCATCGACATGGGATAGTCGGGCGCCTCATGCGGCTCCAGGCCGTAGACGAACAGTCCCAGGGCGTCGGCGGTCTCGATCACGGCGGCGCGGTCCAGCACCAGCACCTTGCCCGCCTCGCCGACCACGCCCGCCAGACCGGCCTCGGCCGCGCCCCGGATAGTGGTGACACCGATAGCCGGCAGATCGACCCTCTGCTCCTGGATCGGCTTAGGCCTCTTTGCAATCACGCCTTTCGGCGCACCGGGCTGGCCACGCAGGGGCGCCGGCAGGGCCGCGCAGCGCGCCAGCATGGCGTCGGTGCCCTCTTGGGCCTCCACGGCCAGCACCAGGCCTTCGCAGACCACCGCCCCCTGCCCTATGTCCATCCGCCCGATCTCGCCGGCGACGGAGAAGGCCTTGTGCACGTCGGCCATGTGTTCGGGCCCGGGCGAAACGCGGCCCAGAGGTCCGCCGGGCAGGGTCAGCTGCCCCGCGATCTGGTGAGCGCCTTCAACCACGAAGCCGTCGGACTCAAATTCACTGACCAGCGCGCGCAACAGGGCATCGTCGCCGCCCCGCGCCGCCGCGATCACACCCGGCAAAGCCTTCAGTCCACGCAGGTCCGGCTTCAGGGCCGCCCATTCCGGCCGCTTGACCACACCAGCCAGGCAGACAGCCTCGCAGCCGGCCTGATTCATTGCCTTGATGCATTTGCCCAGTTCCGCCAGGCCGATGTCCGCGCCGGGGAAGTCCCGCATCGCCGCGTCGGCGATGCCCTTGAGCCTGATCACGAAGAAAGGCCGTCCGACGGCCTCGCATTGCCTGGCGATGGTCACAGGCAGGGCCCCGCCCCCGGCGATCAGCCCGAGCTTGCGCACGGCGGCTAGTCGAGGCCCGGAAGGCACAGGGGCCGGTTGGCGTCGGCCTGGATGAAGCCGACGATCTCCATCACCTCAGGCGAACCGGCATAGCTTTCCGCGACATCCGCCAGACGCTCCTGGAAGGTGCCTTCGTCGGCGAACAGCAGGCGATAGGCGGCGCGCAGCTGGTTGACCTGTTCGCGCGAGAAGCCACGGCGCTTAAGTCCGACCAGGTTCAGGCCCTCGAGGTGAGCGTGGTTGCCCCACACCGAGCCGAACGGGATCACGTCCTTGGTCACCGCCGACAGGCCGCCGATGAAGCTGTAGCGGCCGATGCGGCTGAACTGGTGCGCGGCGGCCAGACCGCCCATGAAAACAAAATCAGCCATATGCACATGGCCGCCCAAGGTGGCGCAGTTGGCCATCACCACGCTGTTGCCGACGATGCAGTCATGCGCCACGTGCGAGCCGGCCATGAACAGACTGTCGGAGCCGACCAGGGTCACGCCGCGCCCGCTGACGGTGCCGGTATGCATGGTCACATGCTCGCGGATGGTATTGCGCGCGCCGATCACCAGCCGGGTCAGCTCGCCCTTGTGCGCGCTGTGCTGGGGCGGACCGCCGAGGTTGGCGAAGGGATGGATGACGCAGCTCTCGCCGATCTCCGTCTCGCCTTCGATCACGACGTGGGACTGCAGGCGAACGCCGTCTCCCAGCGTCACATGTGCCCCGACGAGGCTGTAGGGGCCGATCTCGACATCCGCGCCGAGCTTGGCTCCGTCCTGGACGATGGCGGTGGGGTGGATATTGGCCATCAGAGCGTGGGCGAATGCACGACCATGGCGGCGAAATCAGCCTGGGCCGCCAGGGTGTCGCCGATCATCGCCTTGCCGCGGAATTTGAACAGATCGCCCCGATGGCGCAGCACCTCGACGTGCAGGCGCAGCTGATCGCCCGGCCGCACCGGATGGCGGAAGCGTGTCTCATCCATCGACACGATCATGATCGTCTTGCCGGTGACGTCCGCGTTCAGGCTCTTGGACATCAGCACGGCCCCGGTCTGGGCCATCGCCTCGACGATCAGCACGCCGGGCATCACGGGGTTGCCCGGAAAATGGCCGATGAAGAAGGGCTCGTTCATCGTCACCGACTTGATGCCGATAATGGACTCGTGAGGGCGGTAATCCTCGGCCCTATCCACCAGAAGCATGGGATAGCGATGCGGAATCCGCTGCAGGATTTCGAGGATATCGATATCGACCCGGGGCGGAGATCCGTCAGCGCTCATCCGTAGATCCTTCCCGTGCGCTCGCCAGCTTGGCGATCAAGGCGGCTTCGCGCAGCCACCGGCGAACCGGACGCGCCGGCGTACCCGCCCACATTTCGCGCGGTGGAATATCCTGCATCACCCCCGCGCGGGCTCCGATGCGGGCGCCGTCGCCGATGTGCATGTGGTCGGCGATGCCCGCCTGGCCGCCGAAATGCACGCCGTCGCCGATGACACAGCTGCCGGAAATGCCCGTGTGGGCGGCGATCAGGCAGTTGCGGCCGATGCGGACGTTGTGGGCGATCTGCACCAGATTGTCGATCTTCGTGTTCTCGCCGATGACCGTGTCGTCCCAGGCGCCGCGATCCACGCAGGTGCAGGCGCCGATACTGACGTTGTCCTGGATGATGACCCGGCCCAGTTGCGGCACGTCCACCGTGCGCCCCTGCCCCATCGTCACCCCGAAGCCCGGTTCGCCGACCACCGCGCCCGACATGATCTTGCACTGGTCGCCGATCAGGGCGAAGCCGATGGTCACGTGCGAGCCGACGGCGCAGCCACGGCCGATCGCCACGCCCGGCCCGATCACCGAATAGGAGCCGACCGAGGTTCCCCGGCCGATCCGCGCCCCGGCGCCGACGATCACGCCCGGCGCCAGGATCACGTCGTCCTCGATCTGGGCGGTGGGGTGGATGGAGGGATCGGTGGCCGTGGCCAGCCGCGGACGGTGCAGGCGATCGGCGGCGGCGGAATAGGCCGCGTGCGGTTCCTTGTGCAGCAGCACAGCGCAGGTCGGGGGGACATGCTCGGCAAAGGCGTCCGACAGGAAGACCGCGCCCGAGCGCGTCGCTCTCAGGTCTTGCAGGTATCGCTTATCGGAGAAGAAGCCGACGCTGACGGCATCGCCGCGCACCAGGGGCGCCACGGTGCTGATCCGCCGCTCGCCGTCTTCGGGCCGCGCCAGCACGGCGCCGGTCACGGCGGCCAGTTCAATCAGGGAAGCGGGACCCAAATCTTCAAAGAAACGCGGATCGGGCATCTTGTCCCTCTAAGGTCCAGCCCCCCGGCGACCAGAGCCGGGCGAACCCGGCCTTCTATGAATAGACAGACCCAGACCCGGCCCCCCGGATCTGGGTCTCATTCCTATAACCGAGTCGAGCTTAGCGCGCCTGGGGCGCGGCCGCTTGAGGGTCGAGACGCTCGCGGTCGAAGTCGAACTGGGTGAGCTTGGTGTTCAGCTCCTGAACAACCAGGGGCGTGATGTCCATGGTGGGGTTGCCGGCCAGAACCGAGTTGGCGTCCAGCAGGATGCCGCAGGAGTGAACCTTGACCACGTCGCCGACCAGCGGGCTGGCTTCCTGCAGAACGCGGGCGAACGCCTTCTGCTCGGTGGCCTGCAGTTCGCGGTCACGCTGCTGCGCCTTTTCCTGGAGCGACTGAGCGCGCACCTGCAGGGCTTGGCCCTGGGTCTGGTACTGCGCCGGCTGCAGGGTCGTCTTCTTGGCGTCCAGCGCCTTGGCGTCGTTCTGCAGGCTGGTCTGCTCGCCGCCCAGTTCAGCGTTCACCTGATTGCTGAGCTGACCCATGCGGGTGGTGACGTACTTGCCCACGGTGGAGGCGCCGATGACGCCTTCTCGCGATAGGACGCAGACGCCCGGCACGTTGGCGGTGATCTGCTGAGCGGGGTTGGCGGCTGCCGCGGCGGCGGGCGCCGGAGCGGCTGCCTTCGCGGGGGCCTTGGTTTGGGCCAGAGCGACCGAAGCGCAGCCGAGAGCCGCGACGGAGCCGATGCCGATAGCGGCAAAGGAGGAGGATTTCATGGGATTAAAACCTAGTAGAGGTGCGGAATTGGAATTGTTCAGTGCGGTCGTAGGTCTGACGCTTCAGCACCTGGCTGATGTCGAAACGTAGCGGACCCATGGGAGATTTCCAGAACACGGTCACGCCGGCCGAGGCGCGCAGCGCCAGGTCGTCGCGGATGTTCGGGTCAGGCAGGCCGGTGTTCGGGTCGATCTTGGCCTTGGCGTCCAGGACGCCCACGGTGCCGAAGTCGCTGAACAGGGCGGTGTTGATGCCGTACTGCTCAGGCAGACCGTTGGGGAAGGTCAGTTCAATCGTACCGATGGCGAAGAGCTTGCCGCCAAGGGCGTCGCCGTACTGGATATCGCGCGGACCGACGCCGGCGATCTCGAAGCCGCGGAAGGTGTCCGCGCCCTTGTAGAAGCGGTCGTTGATGCGGATGGAGTCGCCGCCCCAGGGCTCGGTGTTGCCCGCCTGGCCTTGGATGGTCAGGACGATGTTGGGCGTGAAGCCGTGGTACCAGGCGGTATCAACCGTGGAGCGCACGAAGCGGACGTTACCGCCCACGCCGGCGAAATCCTGGCCGAAGTTGAAATAGAAGCCCTTGCTCGGGCGCACCGGGTCGTCGCGGCGGTCAAGCCGGTACTGGAAGCCGATCTGCGAAGTCAGGGTGTTGCCGCGCTGGTCGCACAGAGTGCGCGAGACGGTTTCCTGCCCTGGGACGCAGAAGGAGCTGTCCACGGTGATGCGGTCGGCGTGGATCGAATAGGTGGCCGCCAGACGCGAAGAGTCGGTCAGGGGGAAGCCGAGGCTGAAGCTGCCGCCCACCGCGGTCGTCTGGTACGACGCCTGGGTCGAGAAGTCGTAACGCGTGGCGTAGAGGTTATAGCCCCCGGCCAGATTGCGGCCCAGGAAGTGGGGCTCGGTGAAGCCGATGCTGAGCTCCTGGCGCAGATAGCCGGCGGAGACGCGGAAGGTCACCTGCTGGCCACGGCCGCGGAAGTTGCGCTCGGACACACCGATATCGGCCACCACCTGATCGACGGAGCTGTAACCCAGGCTGAAGGACAGTTCGCCTGTTGGCTGTTCAGTGACGCGGACGCGCAGCACGGTCTTGTCCGGGGCGCTGCCGGGCTCCTGGCTGATGTCGACGTCCTTGAAGAAGCCCAGAGCGCGCACGCGCAGCTTAGAGCGGTCGACCAGCACGCGGTTGTAGGCGTCGCCTTCGGCCACCAGCATCTCGCGCCGGATCACCGGGTCGATGGTGCGGGTGTTGCCGACGATGTCGATCCGCTCGACATAGACGCGCGGGCCTTCGATCACCGAGAAGTTGACGTCGACCGTGTGGGTCTTGGGATTGGGCGTATAGCGCGGACGCACGTCCACGAAGGCGAAGCCCGAGGCGCCGGCGGCGAAGGTCAGGGCGTCGGTGGCCTTTTCGACCTGATCGTCCTGGTAGGCCTGGCCCTCCCTGATCGGCAGGACCCTGCGCAGGATATCCGGGCTCAGGCGCTTCAGGTCGGTCTCGACCGTCAGCTTGCCGAACTTGTACCGGCCGCCTTCGTCCAGGGTGTAGGTGACGGTGAAGCCGTTCTTCTCGGGGGCCAGTTCGGCCACCGCCGACAGGATGTGGAAGTCGTAGTAACCGCGGTTGCGGTAGAACTTGCGCAGCTGCTCGCGGTCGAACTCGATCCGGTCGGGGTCGTAGTTATCGTTGTTGGTGAAGAACCGGTACCACTTGGACTCCTTGGTCACGATCACGTCGCGCAAGGCGTTGTCCGAGAATTCCTTGTTGCCCAGGACGTTGACGTTCAGGATGCCGCTCTTGGGGCCCTCGTTGATCTCAAAGACCAGGTCGACGCGCTTTTGCGGCAGGTTGACGATCTTGGGCGTGACGTCGGCCGACACGCGGCCGGAGCGGCGATAGAGCTCCACGATCCGCTGGACGTCGGCCTGGACTTTGGACTTGGTGAACACGCCGCGCGGGCGCACCTGCACCTCGTCGCGCAGCTTGTCTTCCTTGAGGGCGTGGTTCCCCTCGAACACCACTTGGTTGATGATCGGATTCTCGATCACCCGGACCAGCAGGTCGGTGCCGCGCAGTTCGACCTGTTCATCGGCGAACAGATCCGTGCGGGCCAGGGCCTTGACCGCGGCGTCGAGCCGGGCCGGATCAACAGTGTCGCCAGGGTTGATCAGCAGATAGGACAGGATGGTGCTCTGATCGATGCGCTCGGCGCCTTCGATCACGATCCGGCCGACGATGCCGTTCTGCTGCGGGCCTTCGCCGGCGGTCAGGCCGGTGGCCGCGCCGGTGGACACGCCCGGCGTCGTGGGCGGCGCGACAGGGCCCTGGGCCAGGGCGACCGTCGAGAACGCGAACGAGCCGATCAGAAGAACCGCCGAGGAAACCAGCGCAGAGCAGCGGGCGCGGAATACGTGCATCAAGGGTCAAGCCTGAACAGAAGCAAGCGGGCTAGGAGAAGAGCCCGCCAAGGATTTGGAATACGCGGAGTCGCTGCAGATCATTCCAGGTCGCGAACAACATCAATCCGAGCAGCAAAGCAAGGCCTACGCGATAGCCCGCAGCCTGGATTCTCCCCCCTAGTGGCCGCCTCGCGACAGCCTCGTAGGCGTAAAACAGCAGATGCCCGCCGTCCAGAACCGGGACCGGCAACAGGTTCATGAAGCCGATGCTGACGGACAGCACCGCCGCCAGGCCCAGAAGGGCGATCAGCCCTCCCACGAAGGCCAGCCAGGCGTTGGGCGCGCCCTCCGCGCCGACATGGGCGATGGCGCCGGAGGTCTGGGCGATTCCCAGGGGGCCGCTGAGCTGATCGGCCGGCACCTGGCCGTGAATCAGGCGTCCGACCACGAACACCGTCGTCTTCAGCGTCTTCCAGGTGCGGTCGGCGCCGCCGATGATGGCGTGGAGCGGATCGTAGCGGCGATGGGTCACGTCGCCGGGCTTCTGGATGCCCTCGATGCCCAGCACGCCCACCTTCTGCTTACCGATGGGGTTGGTCATTTCCTGCAGGGCAGGAATGGCGGTCAGGGTCTGGGTTTGGCCGCCTCGAGTGACGGTGAAGCGAATCGGCACCCCGGCGCGCAGGCCGACGTATTCCTGCAGCTGGCCGAACCCGTCCTCGATCGGCTTGCCGTCGATGGAGGTGATC
Organism: uncultured Caulobacteraceae bacterium; assembly: GCA_903929535.1. Taxonomy (GTDB): domain Bacteria; phylum Pseudomonadota; class Alphaproteobacteria; order Caulobacterales; family Caulobacteraceae; genus BOG-938. The sequence goes on from CAIYVC010000123.1 coordinate 19,809, forward strand.
ACGTCGCCGATCTGGAACCCGGCCTGGGCGGCAGCGCCGCCGGCCACCAGACGGTCCACCCGCGCCGGCACAAGGCTCTCGCCCACCGCCATCAGCAGGATGGCGAACAGAACCGTCGACAGAACGAAATTGGCCAGGGGACCGGCCACCACCACGATGGCGCGCTGCCAGACCGGTTTGAAATGGAAGTAGCGGCGCAGGGCCTCGGGGCCCTCTTCCAGCAGCACATGGCGGCGCAGCGCCATCAGGTCTTCGTGGTCGGGCACGCTGGCGGCGGTCTCGTCACCGGAAAAGCGCACGTAGCCGCCCAGCGGAATCCACGCCACCTGCCAGTTGACCCCCGACCGGTCGCGCCAGCGCAGGAGCGGGCGGCCGAAGCCGATGGAGAACTGATCCACCGCCACGCCGCAGGCCTTGGCTGCCAGGAAGTGGCCGAGCTCATGGATCGTGACCACCAGTCCCAGAACGAACAGGAAGGGCACGACGTAGATCAGCAGGTTTTCCAACCCGTGGAGCATAGCAGGCATATCCTAGTTGAGGCTGCGGGCGCGGGTGAGCATGTCGGTGGCGGTGCGCCGCGCCAGGGCGTCGATGGCCATGGCCGCTTCGATAATGTCCCCCTGCCCCGCCTTCAGGTCACCTGAAGCCTCCAGCTGCTCGACCACCCGCTCCACGGTGGAGGCGATGTCGAGGAAGCCGATCCTGCGCGCCAGGAAGGCGGCGACGGCGATCTCGTTGGCCGCGTTCATAGCGGCGGGCGCCCCGCCGCCGATGCGCAGCGCGGTGCGGGCCAGGGCGATGGCCGGGAACCGCTCCAGGTCGGGCTCTTCGAAGGTCAGGGGGGCGATCTTGGCCAGATCCAGCTTCGGCGCCGGCCAGGAGATGCGGTCGGGCCAGGCCAGGGCGAAGGCGATCGGCGCGCGCATGTCGGGCGGGCCCAGCTGCGCCAGGGTCGACCCGTCGGCGTATTCGACCATGGAGTGGATGATCGACTGCGGATGCACCAGCACGTCGATCTGCTCGGGCGGCATGGAGAACAGATAGGCCGCCTCGATCATCTCCAGCGCCTTGTTCATCATGGTCGCGGAGTCGATCGAGATCTTGGCGCCCATGCTCCAGTTGGGATGGGCCACGGCCTGCTCCGGGCTGGCCGCCGACATCGACTGGCGGTCCCAGGTGCGGAACGGACCGCCCGAGGCGGTCAGGATCAGGCGGGAGACGGCGATCTTCCAGTTTTCCTGCAGCGACTGGAAGATGGCGGAATGCTCGGAGTCCACCGGCACCACCACGCCGCCAGCAAGGCGCGCGGTCTCCAGAAGGATCGGGCCGGCGCAGACGATGCTTTCCTTGTTGGCCAGAGCCACCAGGGCCCCGCGCCGCGCCGCGGTCAGGGTCGGCGGCAGACCCGCCGCGCCGACGATGGACGACATTACCCAGGACGCGCTCATGTCGGCGGCTTCGGCCACGGCCGTCTTGCCGGCGGAGGCCTCGACGCCTGATCCCACGAGCCGCTCGCGCAACTCCGGCAACAGGCTCTCGTCCTCGATCACCGCCATCTGCGGCCGCCAGCGGATGGCCTGCTCGGCCAGAAGGGCGACATTGCGCCCCGCGGTCAGGGCCACGAACTCGATCTCGGATCCGCCGTCACGGGCGTGGCCGAGCAGGTCGAGGGTCGAGACGCCGATGGAGCCTGTCGAGCCCAGGACGGTGACGGAACGGGTCAAACTCAATGCGGCCACCCCAGATTGACCACCAGCCGGGCCACGGCGACGGCGAGAAAGGCGAACATCAGGCCGTCGACTCGGTCGAGCAGCCCTCCGTGTCCGGGAATCAGATCCCCGGAGTCCTTCACCCCGAACCGTCTCTTCAATACCGACTCCCACAAATCCCCCGCCATGGTGGCGAGGCCTGCGAACAGGCCCAGGGCCATCGCCTTGGGCGGACTAAGCTGCATGGGCCAGAACTGCGCCACCGCCCACGCTGCCAGCGTAGCGGCAACCAGGCCGCCAATGAACCCCGACCAAGTCTTGTTGGGGGAAAACTGCGGCCAAAGTTTAGGCCCTTTCAAGGCGTTGCCTACAACAAACGCGGTTATGTCGCCGGCCCAGGCGGTCGCCAGCACCAGCACGGTCCAGCGTTCGCCATAGGGACCATGGCTTCGCAGCCACATGAGAGCCAGTAACGGGCCCCCGATATATAGAGCGCCGAATGCCGCGTCCGCCGGGCGCGCCGCTATGCCGCGGGCGATCAGGGCGGCGGCGCCGGCGCACAGCACCAGCACCAGCCAGGCGGTGCGGTAGTGCTCGTAATCGGCGGTGAAGGCGGCGGCCAGCACCGCGGCGGTGACGGCGAAGGCGATCCGCGCGGGCGCCTGGCGGGCGCTCATCATTGCCCATTCGATGGCCAACAGCGCCGCCACCACGGCGATCAGCACCAGCCGCAGCTTGGAGCCCCACGGCCCGTCCAGCAGCAGGACGAACAGCGCCGCCGGCGCCAGCACGGCGGTCGACAGAGCCCGAACACCCAGATTGGTCCAGTTGAAGTGTTTAGCCGGTGGCGAGGGCGTCATTCACGTCCGCTCCGCCATAGCGGCGCTCGCGTGTACGAAACTCCTCTATGGCCGCCTGCAGGTCGGTGGGGCCGTAATCGGGCCACAGCACGTCCTGGAAGACGAACTCCGCATAGGCCGCCTCCCACAAAAGGAAATTCGACAGCCGCTGCTCTCCGCTGGTGCGGATGATCAGGTCCGGCGCGGGACAATCCGCCGTCGACAGATAGGCCTGGAAATTCTCCTCGGTGAGGTCCTCGGGCTGAGCGCGCCCGGCCTTGACCGCCTCGGCGAACCGGCGCGCGGCGTCGATGATGTCTGCCTGCCCGCCGTAGTTGAAGGCGACCTGAAGGTGGAAGACCGTATTGTCGGCCGTCGACCGCTCGGCGTGCTCGATGGTTTCCAGGATGTCGGGCGACAGCCCCGTGCGGCGGCCTAGAATATGGACCCGCACGCCCTCGCGGCGCAGCCGGTCGAGGTCGGAGCGGACGTAAGCCTTCAGCAGGCGCAGCAGTTCGGACACTTCGCCCGCCGGGCGGCGCCAGTTCTCGGTGGAGAAGCCGAACACCGTCAGACGTTCGATGCCCATCTTGGGCGCGGCCTCGACGATCCGCTTCAGAGCGGCCACGCCGGCCCTGTGCCCCAGGCTGCGCGGCAGGTTCTTGGCCTTCGCCCAACGGCCGTTGCCATCCATGATGATGGCCACATGCGCGGGCGCACCGTCGCAGGCGACGTCCAGGGACGCTTGCGATCCCTTCAGCAGAGTGGACATCAGGCCGGACCGCGGCGCCATGATCACATCCTCGTCCCGGCGGCAAAAACCGTGACGGTCAAACCTGCATGATCTCTTGTTCTTTGGTTTTCAACATCTCATCGACGCGCTTGATCGCCGCGTCGGTGAAGCCCTGGACTTCGTCGCTCATCCGCTTGAGCTCGTCCTCGGTGATGACGCTGTCCTTCTGCGCCTTCTTCAGGTCGTCGATCATGTCGCGGCGGACGTTGCGCACGGCGATCCGCTGGGTCTCGGCGTATTTGCCGGCCAGCTTAGCCAGATCCTTGCGGCGCTCCTCGGTCAGGGGCGGCACGGGAATGCGCAGGTTCTGGCCGTCGACCTG